>NZ_WLTU01000017.1:0-412638 GCF_009706275.1 Providencia sp. wls1943 | reverse complement strand
ATTAAAAGATAAGATAAGATTGATAATACATTATATTGTTTTTAATATTATTTTGAAACTTTAGTTTTTATATTATTTCTGGATGAGATAGACAGTCTGTTTGCGATAATTATATTTTATAAAAAATCGTAAGGTAATTTATTTTTTATATTTTAAACTGTGTTTTTGTTATCTTGATAGCTTAAATATCTTATTTGAACGTATGTTTGGTATTTGATGTTTAATTAATTTTTTTAACTTAGTATAGGAATTGCTCATATGTTTTATATTTAAAATGGAGTTATTGTAATGACTGATTATATTCTAAATAAGAGCATCCCTATTGGTATTAATGAAACAGGCACCCGTGAAGAATTCGATAGCATGGGAAAAGTAAATGTTCCTGCAAATCGTTATTGGGGGGGCACAGACTCAACGTTCATTACAGCACTTTAATATTGGCGATGACTTAATGCCAAAATCGGTTTACCACGCGTATGGCTATGTAAAAAAAGCCTGTGCATTGGTTAACTGCGAAGCAGGTCGTTTACCTGAATGGAAAAAAGAAGCGATCGTTATCGCAGCGGATGAAACTATTCAGGGTCAATTAGATGAACACTATCCGCTTTATGTATGGCAAACGGGCTCTGGTACACAATCTAATATGAATGTGAATGAGGTTATTTCTAACCGCGCAATTCAATTATTAGGTGGCTCATTAGGAACTCAATTACCCGTTGGACCCAATGATGATGTCAACATGGGCCAGTCTTCCAATGATACATTCCCTACTGCAATGCACATGCCGCTATTCGTGGATTAGCTGTCGCACTTATCAAAATTGCGAATGATATGCGCTGGTTAGCTTCGGGCCCCCGTTGTGGTTTCAGCGAGTTAATACTGCCATCGAATGAGCCTGGTTCATCTATCATGCCGGGTAAAGTGAATCCGACTCAATGTGAAGCGATGGTCATGATTGGTATTCAGGTTATGGGTAACGATGCGGCGATTGCGATATCGGGTAGCCAAGGTAACTTTGAATTAAATGCGATGAGACCGGTAATTATTAATAACCTCCTGCATTCCATTCGTATTATTTCTGATGGCTACCGTAAATTTATGGAATATTCCGTAGAAGGCACTGAATTAAATAATACGAAAATAACCGAGTATGTGGACAATAGTGTCATGTTAGTCACGGCATTATCCCCAATTATTGGTTATCAAAATGCCGCACATATTGCTGAAAATGCAATAGCGAAAAATATCACACTAAAAGAATCCGCAATCGCTTCTGGGAAAATAAGTGAAGAAGATTTTAATAAATATGTCAATCCGATTGATATGACAGGAAATGGTCTATCTGGCGCGTAGTTTCCCCAAAATTATAATATTTAAATTAAAAGGTATTAATTATGTATAATCGTCAAGCTAAAGTTGTTGTGGAAAATAACATTCGTAAAATAAAAACGACGGCAAGAGGATATGAAGTATTACGCGATCCATCATTAAATAAAGGAACGGCTTTTACTGAAGAAGAACGAAAAGCGCTGGACTTAAATGGTATTCTTCCTCCTGTTGTCACTGAGTATATGGAAACACAATTAAACCGTGCTTGTCACGCTTACCGTGGATGCCATTCTGATTTAGATAAACATATTTACATGTGGCGTTTGCACGATAATAACGTGACATTATTTTATGCATTATTACAACGTCATATGCTGGAAATGCTGCCAGTCGTTTATGACCCAGTTGTCGGCGATGCCATTGAAAACTATAGCGAGATTATTACTCGTCCTCGCGGGATCTTCCTCAGTATTAATGAACCTGAATTAATCGAAGAAAAGCTGCGTGCATTCGGTGCTGAAGGTGGTGATATTCGACTGATTGTGACCACTGACGCAGAAGAAATTTTAGGCATCGGAGACTGGGGTTCTAATGGTATCGATATTTCAGTCGGTAAGCTGGCTGTTTATACTGCCGCAGCGGGCGTAGATCCTCACAGTGTTATTCCTGTTGTTCTCGATGTCGGGACTAACAATGAAAAACTGTTAAATGACCCATCCTATGTGGGTAATCGTCATGAGCGTATTCAAGGCAAAGTCTATGACGATTTTGTTGATGCTTATGTCAAAGCGGCAAGAAAGCTATTTCCAAATGCTGTTATGCACTGGGAAGATTTCGGTTCAACAAATGCGCGTCGCATTTTGGATAAATACAGAGCGAATTTCGCGACATTTAACGATGATGTGCAAGGCACGGGTGCCATTGTATTGTCGGGCTTATTGAATGCGGTGAAATTAAGTAAAACGCCTTGGAGTGAGCAAAAAGTGGTTATCTTTGGTGCAGGAACTGCGGGCTGTGGTATTGCAGACCAAATTCGTGACCAAATGATCCGCAGTGGTCTGTCTCGTGAAGAAGCCATTTCTCTCATTTGGTTAATTGACTTGCCGGGACTACTGACCACCGACATGGTAGATAGCTTACTGTATTTCCAAAAAGATTATGCGAAAAACAGCCAAGATGTTGCCAATTATCCAAGAAAGATTGTTGATGTTTCTGTTGAAGCACAATCTTGGTGGCCGGTTTATGTGCCAGTTGAAGCTATCTAATTACAGAGTGTGATTGATAGTTTGATTGAGTAAAACGGTAATTAATGAAACCTGACACAAAAGTGTGTCAGGTTTTTTGATGCGTAAAAAGGTGTGAAATACAAAAAGCAGTGGGGGAATAAACACGTGCTATCACGCGTTTCCTCTCAAAAAATACCCTACATCTTCCTCAACTTCTTCCATTGCCATTAACGCTTCTAAGGTATCTTTAGCTTCTTTTTCATCGAGAATACTCATGGCGAAACCGACGTGAACTAATACCCATTTACCGACCATACTCTCGGTATCCCCTTCACAGACAAGGGCAATATTCACTTCACGCTGGACACCACAAACATCCACTTGGGCGCTATCCATGGGGGTTTGGCCAACGGCAACCACTTGACCGGGAATACCTAAACACATAACTGGCTCCTAAACGGGTTATTCAATTTCAATCTGCTTCACTTGCATGGCGCTAGCGTTGTCGACAATTAAATTTTGGCTGCCGCAGTGGGGGCATCCTTCACCAAATTGGGTTATTTGTACCTGATGCTGACAATCTCGGCATTGTGCTTGGGCAGGGGAAATCACAATATGTAATTCGGCACCTTGGGCGAGGGTATTACGGCAAATAATATCGAAACAAAAATGCACGGCGGATTCCTCTACACAAGATACGGCGCTGAGTTCTAACCACACACCTGTCACCCGCCGAGCATGGTTGCGTTTAGCGTGCTGTTCAATAATCTCAAATGCGCTTTGGCATAAGGCAACTTCATGCATTTGTCATTCCTTAAGACAAAATATCCGCTGGATTTTCAAAGGCAGCGCGACGGCGGCGTTCTTTGATAATTTCATCCATTTTATTTCTGTCGACGATCATTAAGGCTTCTGTAGGACAGACTTCTACGCAAGCAGGCCCACCTTCACGGGTATGGCATAAGTCGCATTTATGCGCCTCAGCACGATACTGTGGAATGGTATTGAGTGCCGTGGTGTGCTGAGCTACGGGACGGCTAATCACTTCCATGGTGCCGTAAGGGCAAGCGATAACACAGGTTTTGCAACCAATGCATTTAGATTGGTCTACGTACACGAAATCATCTTTACGACTGATGGCGCCATTAGGGCACACATTGGCGCAGGGGGCGTCTTCACACTGGCGGCACACCACCGCTGTGCTGACGGTATAGCCTTTTAGCACATGAATACGTGGAAAAAATTCATCCTTCACAACTGTGGCAATCCCTGTTTCTTGCTCTTGGTGGGAGACCACACAAGCCACTTCACAGGTGTGACAGCCAATGCACTTTTTTGGGTCTGCAATGATGAAACGGTTCATCATATTCTCCTGAATGATCGTAAACGGGCATGGGATCCGGTCTATTCCAATTGCCTCGTCTTATGCTGACAATACTCAGAGATAAGCATGGATCGTGCCAAATTCGTTAAATAAATTAATTCAATAAAATCATTCGGTTACTTATTCTCGGATAATCACGAAAAAATAGAGATTTCATATTCGACACAGTTTTCGACATTATTGTCGAGAGGCATGAAATCGGTATTAAGCGGATATTGGGTTAAATCAACCAATATCTAAAATAGGTGAATGGATCAAACTTAAATCAGACTTCGATATTATTTTTTCAAATAATGACTACAATATTAGTATTAAATCAAAAACAGCAATCGCATTAATCACAGTATTAAACTTTTTTATTTTTATTATGGATAAATAAGTCGTTTATAAATGAAAATTTAAAACTTTAACTAATTCTCATTATTGTTAGTCATCGAAGTAATTAAATGGCTTAGCAATGCAGCGAATTAGGGCGAGATTGGAGATTTTGTGAGCATATCCGAAACCACCGAACAAATTCGTCATGAACGTGACCAATTCAGGATCCTTGTGGACATCACTAACTCAGTACTTTCTCATCTTGAAATGGATGGGTTAGTGGCTGAAGTTTCGCGAGAAATTTACCGATTTTTTGGTATTAGTCAAATTAGCGTTGCTCTTTGTGATAATGTCAGTTCAGCGGTTTATCTTTGTTATTCAAGCCATTATCAACGCTCAAAACCCGTTAAAAAAAGCCAGTATCATCTTAATGAACTGCATGCGGATCTCACTCAAGTCTTAGAGAGCAACAAACCGCTGCGCTTAACGCTCGATAGTCAAACGCAAGATCCTCTGTATCAAAATTTGTGTGCAGAAGGGATGACGGAAACCTTATTATTGCCGTTGGCATTCAATCATAAGCCATTGGGTGTTTTGGTGTTATCCCATGAAGATGACCATATTTTCACCGAAGATAACTGCAATTTATTGAAACAAGTCGCGGCGCGTTTTGCGATTGCTGTGGATAATGCCGCGGCGTATGGCGAGATCACTCGCCTCAAAGATAGCCTGAAAAATGAAAATTTATGGCTCAATGAACAGATCCAAAACACCAATAGTTTCAGTGAAATAGTCTTCCAAAGTCAGGCGATGCGTGAAGTATTGGAGCAAGTGGATTTAGTCGCTCGCAGTGATAGCACCGTGCTCATCTTGGGTGAAACGGGCACCGGTAAAGAGTTAATTGCCAGAGCCGTTCACCAACTTAGCCATCGTCACCAACGCTCGCTGATTAAAATGAACTGTGCGGCAATTCCAACAGGTTTACTGGAAAGTGACCTGTTTGGGCATGATAAAGGCGCATTTACAGGCGCGATGAGCACCCATATTGGTCGCTTTGAAATGGCGGATAAAAGCACGCTGTTTTTAGATGAAATTGGTGATATGCCATTGGATTTACAACCAAAATTATTGCGTGTTTTGCAAGAGCGTGAGATTGAGCGCATTGGTGGCAATAAAGTTATCCCTGTGGATGTGCGCCTTGTAGCGGCGACCAATCGCAACTTAAAATCGATGACGGAAGACCGAGAGTTCCGTGAAGATCTCTATTATCGTTTGAATGTATTCCCGATTGTGATCCCGCCATTGCGTGACCGACCAGAAGATATTCCGCTGCTTGCGACCTATTTCACCAAGAAAATGGCGCAGCGTATGAACCGTAAAATTGAGTGTATTCCTCGCGATGCACTCGCGCAGTTATCACTGTATCCATGGCCGGGAAATGTGCGAGAGCTGGAAAATGTGATTGAACGCGCGGTCATTTTAACCCGTGGAAATACGCTGAATATTCAACTGCATGAGCTAAATATCCCAAAACCATCTCGTATTAAAGAAGCTCTGAATAAGCCCAGTTCATTAGAGCGGAAAATGCAGACGGATGCGCCAGAGAGCGATGATGAAGAGCGAAACCGCATTATTGAAGCGCTGAAAGCCACCAATGGGGTGGTTGCAGGGGCGAGAGGGGCGGCAGCTCGTTTAGGGTTGAAGCGTACGACGTTGCTTTCAAGGATGCAGAGATTGGGAATCAACGTTCAAGACCTTTTCCAATAATCTCGTCATACTTCACGCTGTGGCGTTGTTGGCTTACCTTGCTAACCTTCGTCACATACTTAATCTCGTCATACTTCACGCTGTGGCGTTGTTGGCTATCCTTACTAACCCTAGTCACATACTTATGTATGCTCCTAGGGCTTAGCTGCGTCTGCCGCCTAGCCACAACGCGAATTATTTAGAGATTGGTAGAAAGGAATAAAGATAAAAGAAAAACCTTTTAAATAATGAAAATAAAGGATGTTAATTATTTTGTTGGAAGGTTATTTTTTTATTAAATAGTTTTTAATGGCGATTAATGTTTTATTTTAATCGCTTGTTGAATGGCGATGTTTATTATCGTTATGTGATTTTTAATATCGGTAGCTTTTAATATAATTTGCACTGTAGATTTGCTTTATATACGCATTCCTACAGTGCAAAGTGTCAAAATAAACTATAAGCCTTCAGCTGCCTCACGTAAGCGACGCTTGATACCCGTATACTCCTGAACCACATAATGCTCGGCTTGATGTTGATCCGCGATAGGCTCAACTCGCACCGCACAATATTTGTATTCTGGTGTTTTGGTTATCGGGCTTAAGTTTTCGGCGACCAGCTCATTACAAGCACCAATCCACCACTGATACGTCATATATACGGCGCCTTTATTTGGGCGGTCGCTGATATTGGCGCGAGTGATGACTTTACCTTGTCGTGAACAGACCCAAACCAGTTCCTGATCCTTAATGCCTAACGCTTTCGCATCAGCTGTATTGATCTGAACAAAACCCGGTTCATCAGCGAGAGAGGCTAGGGCTTTACAGTTACCGGTCATAGAGCGGCAAGAGTAGTGACCCACTTCACGCACGGTGGCAAGAACCATTGGGTAATCAGCACTGACTTGGTCTATTGGTGGACGCCATTCGCAAGTAAAGAATTGACCGCGACCATTTGGTGTATCGAAATTACCACCTTCATACAGGTACTCGGTGCCTTCACTTTCTAATGTACGACATGGCCATTGAATGTATGCCAAGCCCGCCATTTTCTCGTAAGTCGCACCAAAATAAATCGGGCAAAGCTCACGCAGCTCATCCCAAATTTCTTTGGTGTTGTTGTAGTGCATTGGGTAGCCCATTGCGGTTGACATTAAACTGATGATTTCCCAGTCAGTTTTCACATCACCCACAGGCTCTACCGCTTTATAGAAGCGTTGGAAACCACGGTCAGCCGCCGTATAAACACCTTCATGTTCCCCCCAAGAAGTGGCTGGGAAAATCACGTCTGCTATTGACGCGGTTTTAGTCATAAAGATATCTTGCACGATTAACAGCTCAAGTTTGTCGAACGTGCGGCGGATAGTTGCTAAATCCGGCTCTGTTTGCAGTGGATCTTCACCCATCACATAGTGCGCTTTCAGCACGCCTTCATCGATAAAGTGAGGGACTTCGCTCAATGGAATACCATTTTCATCCGGCATTGCGTCAATGCCCCAGAATTTAGCGAATTTCTCGAGTGCCGCTTTATCCGAAACATACTGATAGCCCGGTAGCGTATTCGGTAATGCACCCATATCGCAGGCACCTTGTACGTTATTTTGACCACGTACAGGACCCACACCCACATGCGGCTTGCCAAGGTTGCCTGTCAGTAATGCCAAGCTGGTCAGAGACTGGACGGTCTCCACCCCTTGATAGAACTGAGTGACACCCATGCCCCATAAAATGGTGGCATTTTCAGCTTTAGCGTACATCCGTGCGGTTCTGCGGATATCCTCGGCTTTGATGCCGGTGATCTCTTCAACCGATTCAGGTGTGTATGGCGCGACTAATGCACGATATTCGTCGAATTTGTCGGTATGTGCCTCGATAAAGGCATGATCATACAGATTTTCCTCGATGATAACGTAGGCTAACGCATTCAATAATGCGATATTCGAACCATTTTTCAGTGGTAAGTGAATATCTGCAATACGCGCGGTTTCAATGTAACGCGGGTCGCAGACAATAATTTGTGCCCCTTTCTCTTTCGCTTTTAAAATACGGCGAGCGACAATAGGGTGTGAGTCCGCGGCGTTATAACCGAAGACAAAAATACATTTGGTATCCTCAATTTCAACAATTGAGTTGCTCATTGCGCCATTACCGACCGAACGCTGCAGACCTGCAACCGAAGGGCCGTGTCAGACACGAGCACAGCAGTCGATATTGTTACTACCGACCGCTGCACGAACAAATTTCTGCATCACGAAGTTAGCTTCGTTACCCGGACCGCGGGAAGAGCCTGTCGTCATGATGGCTTTTGGGCCATATTTTTCTTTGATGGCTAATAAACGGGAGCTTGCAAATTCAATGGCTTCCTCCCAAGAAACGACCTCTAATTTGCCACCACGCTGACGGCGGATCATCGGATTTTTTAAACGCGGCGTTAAAATTTTAGTGTCATGAATGAAGTCCCAGCCATAGTAACCTTTCAGGCAAAGCTCCCCTTCATTTGTGTGACCATTTGCGCCTTCTGCGCCAATGATCTTCCCGTTCTCCACCTTCAGGTTGATTTTACAGCCTGAGGCGCAATACGGGCAGACGGTGATGACTTTTTCCATCAACATTGCTCCTCTATTTTTGTGTAGCGGTTTCCCGCCCTTTCAAGAGAGCTAATGCAGGGTTTGTGCCAGTTTTTTTAGCGAAGACTGAATTTGTAATTGACTGAATAAAAAGAAAATATTTTTAGATGGAAAGTAAACAGAAGCTAAATGGAGAAGAAATCGTCAAAAGTGTCGAGGATTTCTCGGATAATGACGTATAGTTCTTGCATCATTTATTTCATAATCTTGTCACAAAGTGGTTATTTATTCGTCATTATTATGACTTAAATTTGCCAATAACGCGCATGTGAGAGGACTTCATTATGTTTAGTGTTGATGCTTTACTGGAAAGTGCTTTTCCGCAGCAAACACTGCCCGCTTGGAAACGGAAGTTATTAAAGCGTTTATTACATGAAAGAGATTTCCAGCAGCTTGCTGAAGATTATCCGCATTTAAAAGGGCTCGATCTTGTCGAGCAGTTTATGAATGACTTGAATGTCCGTTGCGAATTAGGCGATGGGGATTTAGAGAATATCCCAAGCCAAGGGCCGGTCTTATTTGTTGCAAATCATCCGATTGGCTCCCTTGATGGGCTCGCAATTTTACGCGCAGTAGCAACGGTTAGACCAGATGTCAAAATCGTCGCCAACCAAATGCTCAGTTACCTTGAGCCACTTCAAAGCTTATTTATTCCTGTCGATAATGTTGGCAATCGCACCAACCGCCAGCAAGTCGTCGGTATGCAATCTCATCTTGATAACCAAGGGGCCTTGGTTGTTTTCCCTGCGGGGGAAGTTTCTCGTTGGGGTACGAAAGGCGTTCGTGATTGTCATTGGCGCACAGGTTTTTTACGTTTAGCCGCCAAATCGCGTGCACCGATTGTTCCTGTGCATGTGCAAGCCCATAACAGCCTGCTGTTCTACACAACATCCTTGGTGTATAAGCCGCTATCGGCTTTGATGCTGGTGAACGAAATGTTCAAGCAGCGCAATAATCGCATCAAATTACGTATCGGCGGGCGTATCCCGTTTTCCCAATGGTATGACGGGCGAACGAATGATAATGAACTGGCAGAGCGGTTTCGTCGCCATGTGTATCTGCTAGGGAAAGGAAAGGCGGGGCTGTTTACCTGTGAAGCCCCAATCGCGTTACCTGAAGATCGCATTGAACTGAAAAAGGCTCTAGCGGCTTGCGAGCAACTAGGCGTGACTCCCGATGGTAAAATTATTTACCTCTACCAGCGCCAGCAAGAAGAGCGAACGCCGATTCTACGTGAGCTAGGACGATTGCGGGAAATCGCATTTCGTGCGGTAGGAGAAGGTTCCGGTCGACGCCGTGATCTCGATAGTTTCGATGACGATTATTACCATCTTATTTTATGGGATGAAGATGATTTAGAAGTGGTGGGCGCATATCGATTTGTGCCGACGGAGCAGCAGCTAGAGAAAAAAGGGCTAGAAGGGATCTACAGTAATAGCCTGTTTCACTATAACCAAGACATGATGCCGATTTTGGCTCAAGGGATTGAATTAGGACGCAGTTTTATTCAGCCTGCCTATTGGGGAAAACGCGGCTTAGATTATCTTTGGTTAGGTATTGGTGCATATTTAGCGAAGTATCCGCAATATCGTTATCTGTTTGGTCCAGTGTCTATCTCTGGAAGCATGCCTGTTGCCGCGCGTGACTTGCTGATTGCTTTTTATCGCCTCTATTTCTCCTCGGAGCTGGCAATGGCGCAATCCCGTAAGCCTTACCCTGCGTCACTACCACAGGTTTTAGCCCAGTTTGATGGCAATAACTACCAAGAAGATTTAGTGAAGCTAAAAAGCTTACTCAGCAATATTGGCTGCTCTATTCCGACTTTGTATAAACAGTACACTGAACTGTGTGAACCCGGCGGTGTGCAGTTTATTGATTTTGGTACTGACCCTGCGTTTAACGACTGCATCGACGGTTTGGTTTTGGTGGATTTAAGCCGTTTGAAACCACAACGTTATCAGCGCTATATCGCAGTCCATCAAGCTCAATCGACGACTGAATAAAATGATGGGAAGGGTGAGGAAACTCATCCTTTCCTATCTTATTTACTATATTAATAATCCCATCGATGCCATTCACCTTGTCATTATTCCATCATAAATTTGTCATCTCACTGACCCATTCCTTTCGTAGCATCCTCGATAACGATTAAGTCCCAAAGAGGATAACAATGTATGTTAAACGCACTCTCTTCATTGAATGGGAGTCAGGATGCCTTTCAAAAAGCTAACGCAGCGAATACGCAATTAGCCTCGCAGCATCCGATGATTTCTATTCACAAACTCTCTCAAGTTTTTGCTCATCAAACGGTGCTGGATGGGATTGATCTGACTGTCGCAAAAGGCTCTATCTTAGCGCTATTAGGCCCCTCCGGTTGCGGTAAAAGTACCTTATTGAAGCTGTTAGCTGGGTTATTACAACCAAGCTCAGGCGAGATTTTCTTGAATGAAAAGCGGGTAGCAAGTGCCCAGCGACTTGTCCCGCCAGAACAGCGCAATTTAGGTATGGTGTTTCAAGATTATGCACTTTGGCCCCACATGACCGTATTTCAGAACGTGGCTTTTCCTTTACGTATGCGCAAAGTGGCGCGTCAAGAAATAGAGGGCAGAGTAAACCAAGCCTTAGAGCGGGTTGGATTAGCCGGTTTTGCCAAGCGTAAACCTGCCGACCTTTCTGGCGGTCAGCAGCAGCGGGTGGCATTAGCCCGCGCCATTATCGCAGAACCTGAAATTTTATTGTTTGATGAACCCCTTTCTAACCTTGATGTTGCCTTACGTCGTTCTCTGTGTGATGAGATGGCGCAGCTACTTCGCACATTAGAAATTACCGCCGTTTATGTCACTCACGATCCTGCAGAAGCCCACGCATTGGCGCATCAAATCGCTCATATGCAAAACGGCAAAATCGACAGTTTGACCACCTTATGAAGAGAGACTCTGTTATGCAAAAGCTGATGTTATCAAACCATTTTTCCATGAAAGGTATCGCAATGAGTTTAGGATTATCCTGCGCACTATTTTCCGTTTCTTCTCATGCCTTGACCGTCTACACCGCGGGGCCAGGGGCGATGGCAAAACAGCTAGCCGCAGGGTATGAAAAGCAAACAGGTGTGAAAGTGGATGTTTTTCAGGCAACGACCGGTAAAGTGATGGCGCGCTTAGAAGCGGAACAGGCCAACCCGCGTGCGGATGTCTTGATTTCTGCCTCATGGGATACCGCGGTAGACCTTCAGCAAAAAGGCTGGTTACTGGCGTATGAAAGCCCAAATGCTGAAAAAGTGCCTGCGCAATTCAAAACACCATACTATGTGGCGCAAGGGATCTCCGCCTTGGGGATCGTTTGGAACAGCAAAAGCGGCACGCCGAAGCCAACGGATTGGGCCGATCTAGCGCAGCCAGTTTTTAAAGACAAAGTCACCATGCCAGATCCTGCATTGTCAGGGGCATCGTTAGACTTATTGTTGGGATTACAGAATGCGAAACCAGAAGCTGCGTGGACGCTATTCTCTGAATTAAAAGCGAATGGAATGGTGATTTCTGGCCCGAATGCGCAAGCGTTAACGCCTGTGTTGCAAGGGGCAAAAGCGGCTGTATTTGGTGCAGTCGACTATGTGGCTTACGGTAGTATCGCGGAAGGTGAATCTATCGAGGTGATTTTCCCAAGTAGCGGAACAGCCATCGCGCCACGTCCCATGATGATTTTAAATAGCAGTAAACAGCAAAATGAAGCTAAAGCTTTTGTTGATTACGTGCTCTCCCCTGAAGGTCAGAAAATCGTTGCGGATGCCTGGTTGATGCCAGCAAGAACGGACGTTGCAGGTAAGCGCCCTGATTTTTCGACGTTAAGACTGTTGCCAGAGCCGACCACTGACAGTACAGAGCGCAGCAGCGTGTTATCTCGCTTTAGCGGCATTTTCCGCTAACCGGTTTTCTCTTCTTCGCCGCTGGGTGGTATTAGCGACCCAGCAGGAGCTGATTTTCTGATGATGACACGTCGTTTATTGCCATTCTCTATCTTAATCGCCTTGGCGATTTTAGTGATTATTCCTTTGAGTTTTATTGTGTTACAAGCGCTATTTCCGCATTTTGGACAAGGGGATTTCAGCCAGATTTTCCAGCCGATTATCCATCTATTTAATGAGCCGGAACTGGCAAACTTGCTACAAAATACCTTTTTATTGGGTTTAGGCGTGGCGTTGGTGAGTGCCGTGATAGCTATTCCGTTAGGGGCTTTACGTGGTTTATTTAACCTGCCTTTTGCCCGTGTTTGGGACTTACTGTTTTTGATCCCATTTTTAATTCCGCCTTATATCGCAGGGCTTTCATGGATGTTAACCTTGCAACCGAATGGTTATTCTCAGCAACTGTTTGGCATTAGCCCCGGCAGCGCCCTATTTTCCCTTGGGGGAATGGTGGTGATTATGTCATTGAATTTATTTCCCGTTCTTTACTTCGCCGTCTCTCGCAGTATGGCGGCGACTGGCAGCCGGCTAGCGGATGTGGCACAAGTTCATGGGGCATCCGCATGGCAGGCATTTATGCGAGTGACATTGCCTCTCTCTTTGCCTTCGATTGCAGCAGGCTTATTGCTGGTTTTCACTTTGGCGATTGAAGAATTCGGCATTCCTTCGTCGATTGGCTCTCCGAATGGGATTCGGGTTCTGACAACGGATATCGAGCAGCGACTTGCCGATTGGCCGATTGATTTACCGGGAGCGGCATCACTGTCGTTGGTGTTAGCCAGTTTGGCGCTATTGGCTTATACCTTACAGCGTTCGTTAGTGTCTGGGCGCAATGTGGCGACCAATACGGGTAAAGCCGCTGCATTAGTGACTCGCTCATTAGGTATTTGGCGCATTCCTGCAGTGTGTTTGTTTTCTTTCGTGGCGCTTTGTGCGGTTGGCATGCCATTACTGGCTATGTTTGGCACAGCATTTTCCAATACGGTTTCTGGCGGATTGACGCTGGATAACCTAACACTCCGGCATTTTTCTGGGTTGTTAAATAGCCATACGGAAGCCCTCGATGCATTATTGACGAGTGTCTCTCTCGCCACGGCAACCGCGATATTAACGGGGATATTGGGCTTTTTATGTGCATGGCTGGTCGTCGCGCAGCGGATCCGTGGTGCTGCCTTGCTGGATGGGCTCTCGTTACTGCCAATCGCCATTCCGGGCATTGTGGTCGCAGTAGGGCTAATTTTGGCGTGGAATCAACCGTTTTGGCCCATCACGCCTTACCATACTTGGGGTATTTTATTGCTCGCTTATAGTTGCTTATTACTGCCTTATCCCGTGCGTTATTGCAGTGCGGCATTTACGCAAATTGGCGGCAGTTTATCCGATGCGGCACGGGTTCATGGTGCTGGGTTAATGACGTCACTGAGACTGATTTTATTTCCGTTAGTTTTACCGAGTTTAGTGGCGGCGATGATGTTGGTGTTTGCGGTGGCATCGCGAGAGTTGGTTTCTTCGCTGTTACTGGCTCCTGCGGGTATGCAAACCGTGTCGATTTTTGTTTGGCGCCAGTTTGAGCAAGGTTCCATTGGCAGCGGTATGGCGATGGCCTGTCTGGCGGTATTGATAAGTTTAACCTTGATGCTGTGCGCGCAATTTATTCAGCAGCGGTATAGCCGTTAATCAACCATCCCAAGGGTGGTATTCACCTTGGGATGCATGATGTTACAAACTCGATTTAGGAATTGGTGGCGAAAATTGCAGAGCACCCGCGATGCGGTTCCAAGCGTTAATCGCCCCAATCGCTGAGGTTAGAAACGCAATTTCGGATTCAGTAAATTCATTCTGTAGTGCTTGATAAACATCATCAGAAACATGCTGAGCAGCCATTAGCGTTAGTGATTCTGCCCAAGCGAGCGCAGCTTGTTCGCGAGGCGTATAAATACCGGCATCACGCCAAGTTGGCAAGAGATCCAATTTAGCGGCTTCAATCCCCAATTTACGGGCTAAGTTTAAGTGATATTGCAGGCAAAACGCGCAACCGTTGATTTGGGAAACGCGTATTTTCAGTAACTCAGTAAGTGGTTTTTCAAGCCCTGAATTGCTAACGGCTTTTCCCAGTTCTCCCATCGCGGCAACGACGTCAGGGGCGATTTTTTCAAACTGGTTCCAATCACTTCTTCCTATAATTTCAGGTTTCATTATGTGCTCCAAACGGATAATATAAGAACTCTGATAATAATATTCGAATTCTTACATTATGCGCAAGTCAAAAGTTAATACATCGATGATCCCTGAAATAGGGGAAGGCAAACGTGGGGAATCAGGTCATATTGGCTATTTACTGCGACAGGCTCATGCGGCTCATCGTATTCGCATGGAGCAAGTTTTGCAGGATGTGGGAGTAACGCTTCCTCAATTTTCTGTGTTGTTAATGGTTGCAGAATATCCTAAAGCCTCAGGGGCTGATTTAGCGAGGCTATCATTATTAACGCCACAGACCATGAGTGTGATTGTTAAAAATCTCGAAAAGGCGGGAATGATCTCTAAGTTGCCGCACCCTGAGCATGGACGGATCCAAATTATTGAAATAACCCAATTAGGGGAAGCATTATTACGTCAATGCAAAGGGGCTGTTAAGTCCACTGAAAATAGGTTATTAAGTGGAGTGAGTGAATCTGATGAAAAAGTGATCCGAAAATGGCTGGTGGATGTCGCCAAGCAATTTGATATCGACAAAGCTTAATACTCCCTATCTAATACTTCCTATGACGTGAGAGAAAATAATGAAATTCAAATACGCTATTTTGTATGTCGAGAATGTTGAGAAAACCCTCGATTTTTACCAACGAGCTTTTGGTTTTAAAAAATCGTTTCTCCATGAAAGTGGTGATTATGGTGAGCTGGATACTGGCAGTACAACGATTTCATTTTCTTCATTGGCGTTAATGAATCAACTAGGTAAAGGCGCGGTTGCTCCCAATCCACACGCCCCTGTTTTTGAACTTGCTTTTGAGACTGATAATGTACAAAACGCGTTGGCTCAGGCGGTTAAAGCCGGAGCTGAGTTGGTACAAGACGCGCAGGAGATGCCTTGGGGACAAACCATCGGTTATGTTCATGACCTAAATGGCTTTTTGATCGAAATTTGCACGTCAGTACAGGGTTAACTCACTATAAATATCGGAATTAGTCGATATACCGAATCACCTATTTTAGTGAAAATACAGCCAATTACGCTAAAAATAAGGAATAACGATGCAGGGCATGAACCCAGAAGCGCTCGACCATTTCAATGACATTATGCAGGTGGTTAACAAGCTGGCGAAGCTGTTAAATCCAGATTCAATCGAGAATATGGAAACGGATATCTCTTCATTTGAGGAAGAGTTAAAAGAGTCGATCAGTGAAGACGAAGAGGGGTTCGTCGAGCGTATCGAAGAGGGTGAAATTGGCTATTTAATGGCAGATCTTATTGTCAGGTCGAATATGGGAAACAGCTTTTGGATAGACTGGAAAGACAGTGAATCTGCGGTGAGTTTCTTGGAAGACGCTGTTGACGTTGAAGGGTTGGATATTCAGCTAAATTTTGCCGTTAAAGACCCTAAAAACGATTTAAGACCAGACCAAATTTTTGTTCGCGCTAATCAGCAACTACAAGCCCTTGGTTACTATTTATTGGGTCTGACTTCCGGCAATGATGCCTACCATGAGATCTTAATTCCTTCCGGTATTTTCGAACCGTTTATGGACATCATGGAACATTTCGACGTCATGGTTGAGCTGAATGACGAAGAAGTGGATTACAGCGAGTATTAATAGCAAAAAGGGGAATACAATAGGTATTCCCCTTCATATATCAACTCAAACTACCATTCAAAGTTAACTGACGCGTTATACATAGTGGAAGAACCTGTACCCGTTGATGCGGCGACGCCCCCTTTGATAGCGACATTTTCATTAATGCGATACCCCATACCGACAGCGACTGCGGATTCATCTTTATAACCCCCGACACCTGCCGTTAAGTTCATTTTCCCTACGCCATAAGGTTGGAACAAACCGGATAGTGCGGCATTTGCAGCAAAACCTTTGTCGACTTTTTTGTCTAAATCATCAATTTTGGTATTCAGGCGATTTAAACCATTTTCTGTAAATTCGCCCAACTGATTGACTCGTTCATCGGTGTAGGTATTCGCAGATTTTAAGGTTTCGGCATTACCGCGTTTCATTTGCGCTAAATTGACGGCATCGCTGTCATTTTTCGCATCGGCAATACCGGAAAGTTGTTTATCACCAAAATTGATGGATTTGACGCTTTTTGCCTTATCACTGAGATTGATGCTTTCACCATCACGGCTCATTTTCAGCGTTCCGGCATCTCCCATTTCTGAGGATAAACGCGCAATTTCGCTACCTTGTTTATCTAACGTAGCCGTATTTTTCTGAATATCGTTAGTGTTTTTACTGATGGCGCTATCATGCTCAGCCAGTTTTTCCGTATTCGCCTTAATATCCTGTTTACTCTGAGCAATTTCCTTATCGTGCTCGTTTAGACGGTTGGTGTTTTCCTTAATATCTTGGCTATTCTGGTTAAGCATTTTGTCATGCTGCGTCAGTTTATCGGTATTGGCTTGGATATCTTTGGTATTTTGTGTAATCGCCGTATCGTATTGCGCTATTTTGTCGCTATTTTCTTGAATTTTTTGCGTGTTTTGAGCCACATTTTGGTTGGTGGAATGCAATTGGCTACCATTGACCGCTTCTGTAGAGTCCGCTGCTACTCGGCCTGCCGATACGCCGCTTAATGTCCGGTTGTTAAATTCAAATACACGGGCGCTATCAGCTTTGTTGTTCAACACTATTTTCTGGTTGTCTGCACTTAATTGCACCAATCCTAACGAGCCAGAATCAATGTTTTTGGTGATGGTGGTAATCGCGTTTTTATTTTCTGCGATATCCTGAGTATTTTGGCTGATAGCGTTTGTATTCTTGGTAATATTGTCAGTGTTGGTTTTCACTGTTTGATTGGTGGCATGGAGCTGGCTACCATTCACCGCTTCGGTGGAGTCTGCACTTAATTTACCCGCTTTCACACCGTTCAGGGTTTTATTTCCGATATTAAACGCTTTGGCATCTTTGGCTTTGTCACTGAGGATCACTTCTTCACCGTTAGCCGACAACTGAACGAGGCCTAAGGTGCCGGATTCTAAATTGGTGGAAATATCTTTCAGCGCATCACCTTGTTTGGAGATGTCTTGGGTATTTTTATCGATAGCGGTTTTGTTATCGGCAATGTCGGTGGTGTTCTTATCAATCGCGGTTTTGTTATCGGCGATATCGGTCGTGTTCTTGGCGACTAATGCATTAGTTTCATTTAATTGGCTGACATTAACGGCATCGTTATTTTCTGTACCTTTATCAATGCCCGTTAATTTACGATCGCCATTTAAGCCGGTGAAGCTAACTATTTTTCCAAGTTTATCACTGGCCACAGTAATAAGGTTATTGGCACTGTTAATTTTAACAAGACCTATTTCCCATTATTAATCTGGGTTATTTTATTATTTACGGTAGTTATTTGATTGTTAGCATCGGTTTTATTATCACTGATTTGCTTAGTTAAATCTGTTTTTGCTGTATTTAATACATTATTCGTATCAATTAAGTCTTGAGTATTTTTAGCAACATTCGCATTGGTGGTGGATAGTTGTTTAAAGTTAACTGCGTCATTATCTGCACTACCCGCATCAATATTGGTGATCTTACGTTTTATTGTATCGTTACCAAAGGAGACTTCATTAACATTTGAAGGCCACGGAAGAACGACCAATCGCGACACCATTATTTTCAGCAACCGCACTGCGCCCAACGCTGGTACTTAAGTTATTTGCGATGGTTGCAACTCCCACCGCAGTACCGCCTTAGCTGACATAAGTTCCGGCGCCAAATGCCGTGTTACCAAAACCATAAGCGACTGAGTTTGGGCCGAAAACCACGGTTCCGCCTGTGGAGGTCGTTTTTGAATCTGTTGATGAGTTCGCTATAGATGAATCTTTTCCTACAACAATGGTTTCAGATAAATAAAGGTTAGATAAGTTATTCGGATTCCATTTAGCATTAGGGAAATATTTTTTATCAATATCGATGTTATAAACGGCAACCATATTTACGTCGTCATCGACTCTTACTGTTAGTTTATCACTAACCACTGCATTAGCAATTAATGGAAATAGAGCGGATAAAGTAATGACAATATTTTTTATACTGAATATTCTTAAAATATTTTCTTTTTTACTATTGCCTTTATTTTTTGGATTAATCTTATTGTCTGTTGAGTTTTTTAATTTAGAACCGGATTGCGTTATTTCAGGTACGGCAACCCACGACTTTATCGCGTCGTTCCAAATAGTTTTATAAACTTTATTCATAATGACTTCCTATGAAATATAGCATTGCTGCGTGTAGGGTTATTAACCTACGTAAAGTTTACGTAGATATTGAATTTTTATTATTAGGTTTTAATTATACTAATCGCAAAGGTAATTGAATGTCATTAATAAAATAATGAATAGGGATTTTGATTTGGTTTTTTTTATATAATTAAGCTTTAATTAGTTAAGTTTTTTTAAATTTAAATAAGTTGAAAATAATATTAAGTATATTTTCAATATAAAAAAATATAAAAATAAAATTAACGAATGATAAAACTGCAAAAATACGCATATACAGCGTATTGATGCATTTTTTTGATCTTCAAAGTTTTAAACCTGACGCGAGTATTTACGTTAAATCTCTGGGCAGTTTAATCATGTTTTTTTATTTCACTGAGTGGGTTTCATTCGCCATATTTTTTCAACATATTCATTAATGGTTCTATCGGAAGAGAAATAACCTATATTGGCGATATTATTGAGTGTTTTTTGCGTCCATAACGTTGGGTTTTGATATAGCTTATCGACGGCATCTTGGGCTTGAACGTAAGAGTGGTAATCGGCAAGCAATTGGTAATGATCGCCAAAATTAATCAGAGAATCATAAAGCGGGTAATAGCGGTTAGGGTCATCGGGGCTGAAAATGCCCGAAACGAGGGAATTGAGGACATTGTGCAGATCTTCATGATTTTGGTAAATCTTTCGTGGGTCATAGCCTTGTGTGCGAATCGCGTTAACTTGCTCGGCGGTATGCCCAAAGATAAACATATTGTCTTCGCCAACATGTTCGCGAATTTCAATATTAGCACCGTCTAATGTGCCGATGGTCAATGCGCCATTGAGGGCAAATTTCATATTACCTGTTCCAGAAGCTTCAGTTCCTGCAAGGGATATCTGCTCGGATAAGTCGGTGGCGGGAATAATTAACTCCGCTAAGCTCACGCTGTAATTTGGAATAAAAATCACTTTTAAGCGGTTTTTGATTCGGGCGTCATGGTTAATCACGTTAGCGACATCATTGATGAGTCGGATAATCATTTTGGCGTTAACGTAGGATGAGGCGGCTTTTCCTGAAAAAATCACCACGCGCGGAACCCAATTTTTTTCGGGAAGTTGCAAGATACGCTGGTAGCGTCCAATGACTTGCAAGATATTGAGTAATTGGCGTTTATATTCATGAATACGTTTAATTTGTACATCGAACATAGCGTGAGGGTCGACGATGATATTGACGTTTTTAGCGATATAGTCGGCGAGAGCAACTTTGTTTTCTAACTTGCAGGTTTTTAACCGCTCAATAAATAGCGGAAAATCGGTGCGTTGCTGTAGGCGCGAAAGCTCTGTGAGATCTTCCCGCCAACTTTCACCGATGGTTTCATCAATCAAGCTTGCTAGGGGTTTATTGCACAACGCCAGCCAGCGGCGTGGGGTAATACCATTGGTGATATTGCTAAAACGCTCAGGAAATACTTTGGCAAAATCAGCAAAAATTTCTTGCGTCATGAGCTCAGAGTGCAGCTTTGACACGCCATTGATTTGGTAGCTACCCACGACGGCAAGCCATGCCATGCGAACATAGCGTCCATGGGATTCATCAATCAGAGATAGGCGGGTTAAAAGTTCTGGGTTATTGGGGTAACACTGTTTGATCTTAGTGAGAAAGTGGTCGTTTATTTCAAAGATAATTTGTAGATGGCGAGGGAGCAATCGCCCGAGAAGGTCCACAGACCATCGTTCTAATGCTTCACCCATCAGAGTGTGATTGGTGTAGGAAAAGATTCTTTCACTCATTTGCCATGCGGCTTCCCACTCATATTCGTGCTCATCGATAAGCAAGCGCATCAGTTCAGGAATGGCTAAAACAGGATGGGTATCATTCAGATGGATTGCCACTTTATCGGCAAGGTTACTCAACGTGCCATGGACTCGGTAATGGACATCGAGGATATTCTGCAAGGTTGCTGATACAAGAAAATACTCTTGCCCAAGGCGCAAAATTTTCCCCGATTCCGTAGAATCATTGGGGTAGAGCACACGGGAGACATTCTCAGAGAAATTTTTATCTTCAACGGCGGCCGAGTATTCCCCTTGGTTAAATTTGTTGATGTTCATTTCATTCGTGGCATGGGCAGACCATAGGCGTAGGGTGTTGGTGGCGTCGCAGCCATAGCCCATCACGATTTGGTCATAGGCGCGAGCAAGCACTTCTTCAGTTTCCACCCAACGAACGACTTTACCTTCTTGCTGAAGGCGGCCGGCAAAGCGGACTTTGTAGCTAAGGTTATAGCGTGGAAACTCCCATGCATTGCCATATTGTAGCCAGCGATCGGTGGACTCAACTTGTTGACCATCAATAATATTTTGCTGAAACATGCCATATTCGTAGCGAATTCCAAACCCAACGGAAGGAATTTTTAAGGTAGCGAGAGAATCTAGAAAGCAGGCGGCAAGACGCCCTAAACCGCCATTGCCTAAACCGGGATCATCCTCTTCCTCTAAAATAGCACCCAGTTCAAAGCCCATTTTTTTCAAAGCATCAGCCACATCCTCATACATACCTAAATTTAATAAAGTATTGGAGAGGGTGCGCCCAATCAGGAATTCCATAGATAGGTAAGCGACAGCGCGATTGGATTGGGATAAAGATCGGCGAATAGCGCGTAACCAACGGTCAACGGTTAAGTCGCGAATAGCATAAGAGATGGCATTGAGCCAATCATGCTGGGTGGCAATAATGGGGTCTTTACCAATCATAAATTTCAATTTGGTTTGAATGGAGTCGATCAGTGTTTTGATCCGCTGCTCGCGATTTTGGATGGTAAATGGATCATTCATGGTTAGCACCTTCCATCGTTGGGGAATGAAGCGTTGGCTCAATTAAGTTCTGGTAAAGCGCAAGGTATTTTTGGGCGGAAGATTGCCAGCTAAAATTCATCTGCATACCTTGGCGGCGTACGCGTTTCCAGCGAGTCGGTTCATTCCACAGAGCGAAAACGCGACGTACAGCATCATTGAGTTCGGTAGCTTTTCCATGGTGGGAGCGATAACCGTGATAGTCATGAAAGACAAAACCAGTTGCTGTGCGATCTGCTAAATTTTCGAGGGAGCAATCGGTGACGGTATCGGCTAGCCCGCCTGTGTGGCGAACCAGTGGGAGAGCGCCATATTTCAGACCATAAAGTTGGGTTAGCCCACAAGGTTCGTAGCGGCTAGGCACCACAATCACATCAGCGGCAGCAATCAATTTATGGGCATGGGGTTCGTCATAGCCAATAAGGACAGAAACCTGTTTTGGGAATTGGTCGGCAAGTTGCTCAAAGGCCTGCTGTAAATCAGCATCGCCACTGCCTAAGACCGACAATTGTCCGCCTTGGTGCAACAAATCGGGGATCACTTCCAGCAAGAGGTCTAATCCCTTTTGTGTACTGAGGCGGCTGACAACACCGAATAATGGCACTTTATCGGTGACATTAAGTTTGTTTTCTCGCTGGTGGGTCATTTTACTGATGGCTTTGCCGAGCATATTTTGCCGCCCGTAATTATGGGGGATCAACGGGTCAAGCTGCGGATCCCAAACTTGGTAATCCACGCCGTTTAAGATCCCCAAAATATCTTCTTGAGATTGGCGCTGTTTCAATAAACTGGCGAGCCCATACCCGTATTCGGGAGTAGTCACTTCTTTGGCATAAGTGGGGCTAACAAAGGTGATTTTATTGGCGTAGAACAGCCCCGCTTTGAGGTAGGAAATTTGCCCATAAAATTCTAAGCCTTCGGGGGAATAAAATCCGTTAGGCAGCTGCAACTCAGGAAAATGGATTGCCGAAAATAGCCCTTGGTAAGCCAGATTATGGACGGTAAATACGCAAGGAACAGGGTAGTCTTTGGCGGCGAGATAGGCGGCGCATAGTCCCGCATGCCAGTCGTGGGCGTGAATAATGTCGGGTCGCCAAGCGGCATCAAAACCGCAGGCAAGTTCGCAGCTTATCCAGCCTAATAAGGCAAAGCGCAGATAGTTGTCCCTGTATTCTTGTTGATTATTGTCGTGGTAGGGGCTGCCTGTACGCTGATAGAGATGCGGGGCGTCAATTAAATAGAGGCCGACGCCATCATAATGGCCAAAACGCAGAGTGAGGGGGCCTGCAAATGTATTGATATGGTTGCCAACCAAGGTGTGATGAACGGCATCCAGTAGCGCAGGAAAACCGGGTAATACGATACGGACATCCGCCCCTTCAGCGATTTGAGCTTGAGGTAATGCACCGAGCACATCCGCTAATCCGCCTGTTTTTAGCAGTGGAAATAATTCTGAGCCAGCATGAAGTATGCGCATCTGAGTCTCCTTTAAGCGGCAAGGTTATCGAGCATTGTTTGAGTGACAAGGACGACGCCACCTTCCGAGCGGTAGAAATGTTGGGCATCCCATTGTGGATCTTCACCAATCACCAGTTTGTTGGGTAACACACAGCCGCTATCGATAATGCAGCGTTGTAAGCGGCAGGCATATCCAATAGAGACATCGGGGAGGATCACGCAGGCGTTGAGTTGGCTGTGAGCATTCACGCGGACATTTTGGAAAATGACGGAGTTAGTAATTTTGGCATCTTCGACGATGGAGCCTGCATTAATCAATGTGTTGGTAATCTGAGGGGGCTGCTGTGACTCACCTTGAATAAACCGAGCTGGTGCCAATGGGGAGTGACCCGTCCGAATCGACCAATGGGGATCATACATATCCAGTGCGGGCTTCGCTGAAACTAAATCAATATTGGCGTTCCAGTAGGCATCAATGGTGCCTACGTCGCGCCAGTAGGGAGATGCATCCATATTAAAATCAGAATAGACACAGGAGCGGCTAAACGGGTGCGCCCAAGCCTTGCCTTGCTGTACCGCTTTAGGGATTAAGTTTTTACCAAAATCATGCTGTGTATTCTGCTGTTGCTGCTCTTCAGAAAGTAATTGGTAGAGGTATTGGGCATCAAAAACATAAACGCCCATACTGGCTAATGCGACATAAGGCTTCCCCGGCATCGATGGGGGAAATTGAGGCTTTTCAATAAAATTAATGATTTGTTCGTCATCGTTAATGTCCATGATGCCAAATTCAGACGCTTGGCTACAGGGCACTTCAATACAGGCCACCGTGCATTGGCTTCCTTTTTCTACATGGTCGAGCAACATGCGTGAATAATCCATTTTGTAAATATGATCCCCAGCTAACACAATGATGTATTTGGCTTGATATTGGCTAATCACATCGAGATTTTGAAAGATGGCATCGGCAGTACCTTGGTACCAATCTTCGGCATCCTGTTTCTGTTGAGCAGGGAAAATTTCAATAAATTCATTGGTTTTTCCGTTTAGAAATGACCAACTGTGCTGAATATGTTGGATTAAGTGATGAGAATAGTATTGGGTCAGTATACCGACGCGATAAATACCGGAATTAATACAGTTAGATAAGGTGAAATCAATAATTCGAAATTTCCCGCCAAAGTGGAGTGAAGGTTTTGGCTGCTTCTGAGTCAGGTCTTTGAGACGAGAGCCTTTACCACCCGCCAAGATAAGCGCAACCGTATTGCTCGGAAGTTCTTTGGCTAATAGCTGCCTCGAAATAGAATTTGGGTAGGCATAAAAAGGCATTTTCTCTAACATATCAATTCCTTAATGGCACTTTGCGAAAATTCGTGGCGTTGCATGACCACGAAGGTTTTTGGGGGAATAGAGCTAAGCAAGTGGAAATGAAAAGGCGGGACAGGGTGCCAATTCCCCTCGGGAAGCGTGAGCGAATGGGGCTGCTCAGTGAAATTAATCAGTAATAGCCATTGACCAGAAAGTAACACTTGCATGGGGCATGATTGCTGCCACTGTTCAAGGGTTATGGGGGAGCCTTGGGCATTTAGCCACTCAATGGTTTTATTGGGCGGCAGTGAATGCCACCATTGCCCCGATGTCAGTGCAGGGATCTGCTGGCGCAATGCGGCGAGTTGTGCGGTAAATTCCATAAGCGAGTGATCGGCTTCCTGCCAGTTAAGCCAGCTTATCGGGTTATCTTGGCAATAAGCGTTATTATTCCCTTGTTGGCTATGCCCTAATTCATCTCCTGCACGTAGCATCGGAGTGCCTAATGACAAGAACAGCAAACTGAATAAATGACGTTGGCTCTTTTGGCGTTCCTGCGCTATTTTCTCGGGGGCATTTAACCCTTCAAAACCATGATTATGACTGTTGTTGTGGTTGGTACCATCTTGGTTACTTTCACCGTTGGCATGGTTATGCTTGTGATTAAAACTGACTAAATCTCGCAGGGTAAAGCCATCGTGAACGGTGGTGTGGTTAATTGAAACAAAACTAGGACGATCATTCTGTGAAAGGCGGGAGTGTGAAAAACAGTCCCGCGAGCCTGCTAAGCGGCTTGCCAAAGTTCCGATAGGAATATCACGATATAAAACAGCACGACGGCAGTCATTGCGAAATTGGTCATTCCATTCGGCAAAAGGCGGTGGAAATTGCCCTAATTGGTAACCGTTGTTGGCGAGATCCCAAGGTTCGGCAATCAGTTTAAGTTGCCCAATAATGGGGTCTTGGGTGATAGCCTTAAGCAGTGGAGCATGGGAATTAAACTCCGGCGTTCTTCCCAAAATAGTGGCTAAATCAAAGCGAAATCCATCAACATGGCATTCAATTGCCCAAAAATGCAGGCAGTCGAGCACCCATTGGCTTACTGCCGAGTGGGACAATTTCAGTGTATTGCCGCAGCCCGTCCAATCTGCATATTCGCCATTATCGTTTAACCAATAATAAGTGGGGTTATCTAACCCTCTAAACGATAAACAAGGCCCTGAACGGTCTAATTCGGCCGTGTGGTTAAACACAATATCGAGGATAACTTCAATGCCAGCACGATGCAGGGTTTTGACCATATCGCGAAACTCACTGAGTGGCGTAGAACCTGCTTGCCCAGACCAATGTTGAGGCTCAATCGCAAACGGTGCCAGCGTGTTATAGCCCCAATAATTAGTGAGATTTTTAGCCTGTAATCGCGGTTCATCCAGATGAAACTGCACAGGGAGCAGCTCCAGTGCCGTGACACCAAGTCTCGTTAAATGCTGGACTATGCAAGGGTGTGCGAGAGCCGCATAGCTACCACGCAAGGCTGGCGGAATGTCAGGGTGTAGCATGGTAAGCCCCCGAACATGGGCTTCATAAATCACGGTTTTTGACCATGGAGTATGAAGAGGGGCATCTCCTTGCCAGTCATAAGGTTCATGGCTGACGACGGAGTAAGGATGCTGTTTACCACTGAGTTCGCGGCTGTAAGGGTCAATCAGTAAGTAGGCTTCATCAAACAATAATCCTGCTTGCGCTTCCCATTTCCCGCTGGCGCGATAACCATAATGCAGGCCCGCTTTTGCCCCCATTAAATAACCATGCCAAATAGGGTTATCCCCCCGATAGAGCGAGTAACGAGTTTCATTACCGAGTGAGTCCAACACGCACAGGTCAATGTGTTCTGCATGTTCGCTATAGACCGCAAAATTGACGCCGTGTTCGTCCGTGTGGCTGCCAAGGGGGGAAGCGTGACCTTGCCGAAAATTAAAATGTGTCATTCGGTGCCTCCCGTTTCCAAATCCGCCCGTTTCAAATACAGGGTAGCCAAAGGGGGAAGCGTAATATTTAGGGAGTGATTTTTACCGTGAGCCGCTATTTGCTGGGTGGATATTGCCCCCTGATTGCCCACATTACTGCCACGATAATAGTGAGAATCGGTATTGATAATTTCTTGGTAGCAAGCCGATTGGTGAACGCCGATGCGGTAGTTTTCGCGGGGAACGGGGGTGAAGTTGGCGACCACCAGAATTTCATGATTGTTAGCATCGCGCCGTACAAAGGCGAATACTGAATTTTGATGGTCATCAACGACCAACCATTCGAAGCCTCGTGGGGAGTAGTCGAGCTGGTACAGAGGTGGATGCTGCTGATAACAGTGATTTAAATCACGTACAAGGTGCTGTACACCTGTATGCCAGCCATCATATTCAGGGTTCAGTAAATGCCAATCCAGCCCTGTGTCGTGATCCCACTCTCGCCCTTGGGCGAATTCTCCTCCCATAAACAACAGTTTTTTACCCGGATGTCCCCACATAAACCCGTAATAAGCCCGTAAATTGGCGAATTTTTGCCATGTGTCGCCGGACATTTTGCCGAGGAGTGACCCTTTGCCATGCACCACTTCATCATGGGAAAGGGGTAAAACGAAATGCTCGCTGTGGGCGTAAAACATACCAAAGGTCATTTGTTGGTGATGATATTGGCGGTAAATCGGGTCAAGGGACATATAGCGTAGAGTGTCGTGCATCCAACCTAAATCCCATTTGAAATCAAAACCTAAACCGTGGTTTTCAATAGAGCCTGTGACATTGGGAAAGGCGGTTGACTCTTCGGCTATCATTAACGCATGGGGGCAGTTCTGTTGAACAATTTGGTTGGTATAACGTAGAAAATCGAGAGCTTCGAGGTTCTCTTTGCCGCCCCATTTGTTGGGTACCCATTCTCCTTCTTCGCGGCTGTAATCGCGGTAGATCATCGAGCTAACCGCATCGACACGCAGCCCATCGACACCAAAACGCTCTAGCCAATAGAGGGCATTGCCTGCCAAAAAGTTAGCCACTTCATAGCGGCTGTAGTTATAAATCAAAGTATGCCAGTTTTGGTGGACGCCTTCGCGCGGATCCGCATATTCATACAGCGCGGTACCATCAAATTGGATTAACCCATATTCATCATTGGGAAAATGGGCAGGTACCCAATCGAGGATCACTTTAAGGTGATGCTGGTGGGCGGTTTGAATCAAGTAGAGAAAATCCTCAACGCTACCAAAACGGTAGGTTGGGGAATAGAGTCCGATAGGTTGGTAGCCCCAAGAGCCATCAAACGGGTGTTCGCTGATGGGCAACAGCTCCAAATGGGTAAATCCCATTTCCGCCACATAAGGAATAAGTTGCTCCGCCAGTTGTCGGTAGCTGAGCCAGCCATTGTTGTGCGGGTGACGGCGCCAAGAGCCTAAATGCACTTCGTAAATTGAGATTGGCGTGGAAAGTGGCGAACTTGCAGTGGTGGAGTGCGGCGGTGTTTGTTTGTCTGGCAAGGCCGTTATCACTGATTCTACATGGGGAAATAGCACACTTTTCAGTGCGTAAGGGTCGGCTTTGACCCGCATATAGCCTCGGTTATCTTGTAATTCATATTTATACGCTTGCCCAATTTTGGCCTCAGGAATAAACCGTTCCCAAATACCCACCTCATGGCGCAATGTCATTGGGTGAATACGCCCATCCCACTGATTAAATTCGCCAACAACTGAGACCCGTTGAGCATTGGGCGCCCATAAAGAAAAAATCACCCCATCAACACCGTCGAAGTTGACGGGGTGGGCACCAAGACATTCATAGGGACGTAGATGGGTGCCTTCTGCCAGTAGCCAGCCATCTATGTCACGAATGAGAGTGCCAAAGCCATCAGTGTGCTTTTTAATTGCTTGGGTTTCTACGATGGATATTTCCGCAGAATGACGCCCTGAAGTTATTTGAGAAATAACTTCGCGATTATTAGTTGGCAAATAAATAACCTCAAGAAAAGTGAAATGAGCAATTTAAACTTTACTTAAATTATTTAATTTGTATTTGATAGGCTTCACATATTTAGCTTTAAAAGTTTTTAAATTCGTTATTTAACAATGAGTTAATTTGTTTTTGAATAGTATTATTAAGTTATCAATTAATAATACTCAACGTAATTAAATGCTTAATTTAATGATTATCACCCGATTATGATTGATATCGAAATATCGGGTGATTATTTATCTTTAATTACGCCTATTCAGAGTGATTTATTTAATTATTCGCTTTTCTCTACTTCAAAAATTATTGATTGATAAGGCTGTAGGATAATTTGCTGCTTGTCGTTATGGATATTGTCATTATGGGTATTTGCGATATTGCTTAAATGCACTTGGCGATAATTTTGGTGAATAGCCTGCGGTTTATCGCTGAAATTACAGTAAATATCGATGGCGCGTGAGCCTAATGTTCGGCGATAAGCAATAACAGGTTCAGGGGCGCTGATTTCTGAGAATTCGCCTTCAACCAAGATATCGCTAATTGGCGAATGGCGGCGCAGGGTAATTAATTGCTGGTAAAACGCGAAAAGTGAATCGGGTTGCTGCTGTTGGGCGGCGGCATTAACCTCTCGGTAATTGGGATTGACCTTCAACCATGGGGTGCCTGTGGTAAATCCGCCATGATGCTGGTTATTCCATTGAAATGGTGTTCGTGCATTGTCGCGGCTGCGTTGGGTAAAATAGTTCATCATGGTGGTATGAGAGTATCCGTGCGTTTGACCCCATTGGTAGAGTTTAAAGAGATGCAGATCGTGGTGCTCGTTGAGCGTCATTGGGCAGTTCGTCATGCCAATTTCTTGCCCTTGATAAATAAATGGCGTGCCGCGCTGAGTCAGTAAGAACATCGCCAACATTTTTTCGGCGACAGGGGAGATGGCGCCTTTCGGTAAGAATTTGTTCAGAGAGCGCGGTTGGTCATGATTTTCTAAATAAGGCGCGCCCCAACCAACTTGCTGGGTTGTGAGCTGGCTTTTTAGAAAAACAGGTTTCAAACGTTCACCAGTGATTGGAACAATGGAAAACGGGGGCTGCTTGGCAATGTCGAGATCCGCAATACTGAAATCAAACACCATAGAGAATGAGCCGTCCTCACCAATATAATTCGCAAGATCTTGCGGTGGAACATCGATTTCAGCCACCGTCATTGAGTTCGCAGGGTGGAAGGTTTGGCTCGCGAGCTCCTTTAAAAATTCGTGTATTCCCAGTTGGTTCACCACCCAAGGGACTAAAAACGCGGTGCCATCTTCCCGATCGGGAGGGAACTGGTAAGGCGAGAGGGCTTCAGGGGACTTTTTTATATTGCCGATGGCATCAATGCGGAATCCTGCAACCCCTTTAGCTATCCAACGATTGATCATTTGGATAATTTCTTGGCGCAATTGTGGATTTTCCCAATTAAGATCAGGTTGCTCGGGGCCGAAAGAGTTGAAGTACCAGCGATTACTATCGGGAACTCGAGTCCAGACTGGGCAGTCAAAATAGGTACGTAAATTGTTCGGTGGAGTGGGTTTATCCCATTCAATAAATTGGTAATAGTCGGCGTAAGGACTGTTTGGGTCGGCAAGGGCAGCTTCGAACCAAGGGTGCTGGTTTGAGCTGTGATTAAGCACTAAGTCCAGCAGAATTTTAATGCCACGCTGCGAAGCTTGGCTGATTAAAATATCAAGGTCATCATTGCTGCCAAAAACCGGATCCACGCTGTCATAGTTGGCAATGTCATAGCCATTATCTTTCATCGGCGATGCAAAAATTGGACATAGCCAAATCACGTTTACGCCTAAAGATTGGATATAGTCTAGCTTGGCGGTGATACCAGCAAGATCGCCAATACCGTCGCCATTATGGTCATAGAAGCTTTTGGGGTAGATTTGGTATACCACCGCAGATTTCCACCAGGCTTGAGCCATTTGTTTTCTCCCTAATCAAAATAAGATGTGAGTAAGTCGCTTTAAATATAGGCAATGTGTGTTTTTGTGCGATGTATCATTATTTTACGAAATGCAAATGCAAACTAATATCATTAGCGCTATGTTTCATGTAAGATATCCGCCATCTTCGGGTCATGGGTAACGTGACTAACGATAATCACATTGAAAGGTGGAGGAATTTAGATGTTCGCAAAAGCATTAGTTTCAGGGTTTGCCCTATTATCCGTTGTTGCGTTAGCGGGTTGTGATGACGCTCAGCAAACACAAACAGCAGCGCCAACGACCGAGCAGCCAGCAACAGAAAAAGCAGCTGAAAAACAAACAATTGTCGTTGAACATGCTCAAGGCAAAACTGAAATTCCTAGCCATCCACAACGTGCGTTTGTGATGAACATGGAAACCTTAGACATCATCGATGCGCTGGGTATTCCGGTGATTGGTGTTCCACAAACTAACGCCCATTTTCCACAGTTTTTAGAGAAATATAGCACCTCAGAATATGTTAATGGCGGGAGCTTATTTGAGCCGGCTTATGAAACTATCAGCAGTGCAAAACCTGATGTGATTTTAGGTGGTAGCCGTGCTCGCGACGCTTATGACAAATTAAGCGGTATCGCACCAACGATTTCTCTGGATATTGATAACAAACGTTTTATTGATAGCCTGATGGAGCGTACTGCGCTGTTAGGTTCTTTATTTGGTAAAGAAGAACAAGCGAATAAACTCGTTTCTGACTTCAAAAACAAAATTAATGATATCAAAGACAAAACCCCTGAAGCTGGCAAGGCGATGGTGATCTTAGTGAGCGGTGGTAAAATTTCAGCTTACGGTCCAGGTTCCCGTTTTGGCTTTATCTTTGATGTATTAGGTTTCGAACCGGCTTATGTCTTCACTGAAGATACTGGTCGTCACGGTAATATCGTGAACTCAGAACTGTTATTAAAACTGAACCCAGACTGGTTATTTGTTATCGACCGTGATGGCGCGATTGGTGCGAAAGATGCGCAGCCTGCGGCAGACGTGTTAGACAACGCATTAGTTAGAAAAACCTCCGCATGGGAAAAAGGCCAAGTGGCTTATTTAGATTCTTCAGCGGTTTATATCGCTGGTGGTATCCAAACCTATTCCCAATTAATGGATGATGTAAACAAAGCTTTAGAGAAGAAAAAAACGAATTAATCAATGAAAACGCTTTATCTCTCTTTTGGTATCATCGCGTTATTGGTATTAGCGGTATTAAGCTTGTTTATTGGAGCGGGTGACGTGTCACCCGTTTCGCTTTTCACCGATCCCGAGATGCAAGATATCTTTTTCGTGAGCCGTATCCCTCGCACAGCCGCCCTGATCCTTGCAGGAAGCGCCATGAGCGTCGCGGGGCTGATTATGCAGCTACTCACCCAAAACCGTTTTATCGAACCTTCCCTTGCGGGTACCACACAATCAGCGAGCCTTGGGTTACTGTTCGTGATGATCCTGTATCCAACCGCTTCTATCATGACCAAAATGGTGGTGGCGAGCGGATTTGCACTGCTAGGCACAGCGCTGTTTATGCTGATTTTACGCCGGATTATTTTGAAATCCGCCCTGATAGTGCCGCTAGTCGGTATTATGCTTGGGGCCGTGATCAGCGCACTCACCATTTTTACCGCCTACTATTTTGACCTGCTTCAATCCCTAGGTGCTTGGATGAGCGGCGATTTCTCCAGCATTTTACAAGGTCGCTATGAGCTACTTTGGCTGGTGGGTGGTTTAACACTGGCAGCCTGCTTAATTGCTGATAGCTTTACAGTGGCAGGGATGGGGCGTGAGTTCTCCGTTAACGTCGGTTTGAATTACCAGAAAGTGATGACCATCGGGTTATCTATTATCGCCTTAATCAGCGGCGTGGTCGTGGTCGTTGTCGGTGCGTTGCCATTCTTAGGATTGATTGTCCCAAACCTGATTAGCTTGATGATGGGGGACAATATTCGTAAAACTATCCCGTGGATCTGTTTGGCAGGCGGCGGCTTAGTACTGCTGTGTGACATTATTGGTCGCCTAATTCGCTATCCGTTTGAAATTCCTGCGAGTGTGATTTTAGGTGTCGTCGGCGCGGTTATTTTCCTTTATCTCTTGTTAAAGCATCAGCGTTATGGAAAAAGTTAATTCATTAAGTTTGCCAGTGAAAAGAACGTTCACGCCAATCCAGCGCATCGGTTTATTGGCTGGGCTGTCAGTGCTGTCGATCATTTTATACATGACCATTAATTTGGGCAGTAATCTTGCGTATATCCTGCCCCATCGTGGTTATATCGTTCTGACAATGATCATTGTGGCGTTTGGCTCTGGGGTGTCGACGGTTCTGTTTCAAACTATCGCCAATAACAAAATTCTGACGCCATCCATTATGGGGTTAGAGGCATTGTTCATCTTGCTGCAAACTATCTTTGTGTTTTATACCGATAGTTTTCCCGCATCATGGCTGTTGAATATTGGTAAGTTTTTATTGGAATCTTCCCTGCTGGTGATTTTTTCCGTACTGCTGTACCGCTGGCTGTTTATCTCCGTCAAAATGAATATCAACTTAGTGTTGATGGTGGGAATTATCCTCGGAACACTGTTTCGCAGTTTGGCGACCTTGCTGCAAAGATTAATGGATCCGAATGAGTTTTCCATCTTGCAAAGTCGGATGTTCGCGACTTTTACCAAAGGAACGCCGGAGCTGATTCTATTCACGTTGGTGATCACCGTGATTGTGGGCATTCTGCTTTGGCGTATGCGTTACTGCTTTGACGTGCTCGCACTGGGACAAGCCAATGCGGTGAACTTAGGGATTAACTACCGTCAGCAAGTCACCGTCATCTTATTACTGATTTCTGTCTTAGTGGCAATTTCCACGGCGCTGGTGGGCCCGCTAACGTTCCTCGGCTTGATGGTGGCTAACTTGGCTTACTACATCGCAGGAAGCAGCCAGCATCGCTATTTATTGCCTGTTTCTTTCCTACTCGGTGTGATTGCATTAGTGGGCGGACAGTTAGTTCTTGAATATGGATTGAATAAAGCGGGTACCTTGTCTGTAGTACTCGAGTTTGTCGGTGGAATATTCTTTATTTATATGGTGTTAAGAAGGTTTTAGTATGATTGAAATTCATCAGATATCGAAAAGTTATCAAGATACTAAGGTCTTAGATAACGTTACAACCAATATTAAAAATAGCGGTGTCACTTCAATCATCGGTCCAAATGGTGCAGGGAAATCAACGCTGTTGTCGATTATTGGTCGCTTACTATCGGCTGATCACGGTTATGTCAAAGTGAATAACTTGGATGTCTCGACCACACCAAGCGACCAACTCGCTACCTGCTTATCGGTACTTCGCCAAGAAAACCAATTTGCTAGCCGCTTAACGGTGGAAGAGCTGGTTGGTTTCGGGCGTTATCCTTATACCAAAGGGCGCTTAACACTGGATGACAAACAGAAAATCGATGAGTCTCTGGCATTTTTGAACTTAACTGAATTTCGTCATCGTTATCTTGATGAGCTTTCAGGTGGCCAGCGCCAGCGCGCGTATGTGGCGATGGTGCTGTGCCAAGATACCGAATATGTGCTGCTGGATGAACCATTGAATAACTTGGACATGAAGCACGCGGTGATCATGATGAAATTACTGCGCCGTGCGGCGGATGAGCTGGGTAAAACCATCATTCTGGTGATCCACGATATTAACTTTGCTTCTGTGTATTCAGACTATATTGTGGCGCTGAGAAATGGACGTTTGTCTTACCACGGCGAGCCTCAAGAGATCATGAAGTCCGAGATTTTAGAGGAAATTTTTGATACGCCGCTTGAAGTCAAAGAGCTGGATGGGCAACGTATCGCACTGTATTACTAGTGATATCCGCTCCAATAGGCGATATTGGAGCGGTGTTTTATTGTGGCGGAATAGTAATATCTTCGTCGCTGTCTAATTCATCAAGTGGCTGAAGAATTTCCAAGCGTTTGATGCCATCTGCATTTACCACTAAACGCGCTAATTCATTGTAGGCTTTCTTATTCATGATGACGCGGCGGCAAAGGTAAATATGATAAACCTTTTCGCCGATGATGACGGGTTCATCATCATTAACCATCAACTCTTCATAGCTAATATCGAGATATTTCAAAAAGTCTGAAATATTAATCCGCGTAATATCCACAATAGACGATTGAGTCTGCATAAAGGCCGCAGAATGGCTGTGCAAGGTGACATCCTTGCGATAATACAGAATATCTTCCACGCGCTGTACATTGACCAAATTTACCCAGTGGGATTTTTGTCGCATTTCATGAATATCAGGGGATAGGGTGCTTTCTTTCAGAAAGCGGAATGACTCCTTACAAACCCCAACCGGCTCTTTGACCCCTTCCCGATAAATACGCAATTGGCGGTCGGGGATCCAACGTTGAAACAGACGGTATAGCTGTTCTCGTCCAATCTCTTTTAAACGATCTTTAAAGATATAACCAATCACCATCGCTAAGAATAAATTGGCGCTGAGCGCACCGTATTTACCTTGCCACATAAAGGCGATAAATGTGGCGAAAATCATCGAAATTGCAGCTGCAATCCCATAAATGGAGTGCAAAAGTAACGGTAGACCTCGTTTGTGGCGGATCTCTAAGTAGAGGTAGCGATTAATATATTTTTTCAGCAAATTGCGGCGGTAAGTGACCATTTCCGCATCGTTTTCATCATGTGGAAAGCTATCTGGTGCTAGCTTTTTCAAGTAACGCATTTCTTGATACCACAGATGGCGAATTTCATCGCGCAGAGGAAGCTGTTTGTCTTTTAATAAATCCTGTAAGTAAAACAGGGTGTAATGGGACATAAACTCATCGCAATAGGCGAAAGCGTTGGATTGAATCACACTCTCAATAGGGGCAGCATAGGCGCTGAGTTCTCGATAGCGTTTGAGCCCATGCTCAATGTCTGCCAACATCCCTGTTATATACTCTTCAGTTTGCCGTTGAGCGTTTTGGGCGACCATCTTCAGGGTTAGCCGCACGCTGCGCTTAAAGGTGAGTGCAAAACGTTTTAGATGGTTTTCATATTCATCTAATGTTGGTGGTAATTCAGGATCTAGCCGTTCCAACCAACTTTTTAATTCATCGACTAGCCCACCTTCTGCAGGAATAGAAGTGAGCTGCACAGTAGGCGCTCGCAGCCGAATATAGTTTTTCAAGCTGCGCTGAAGATTTGAAGGGGTGTAGAGATCCGGGTTAACTTGCATCGATGCAGGAAGAAAAAAGAAGGTTTCAACTTGGTAGCGGATCTCTTTTGATTTCCGAGGAAAAAAGACTTGCTGTTTGATTTCAAACTGCTTTTTACCGTGGATCTTGAGAGATTCTTTAATCATAGCCTTCCTACCGGTGTTTCAGCGTATTCAAATATGAGGTGAATACAATGCAAGTATTTATCAAGGAAGAACAATAGTAATGTGGATGGCAATAAAAGAGAAGGGCGGCAAATAGCAGGAAAACAAAACGGCCGCTAATGTTTACTTCCAAGCCAAAGCGGAAATAAATAGTCGGCCGTTTTAGGCGTTCGTTGTCAGTTAAAAATTATTTTTTAGCTGCTGGGCGAACCGCTGTTACTTCAATTTCCACTCTCCAAGCTGGGTTAGCCAGTTTAGCGACTTGGAAGGTAGAACGAGCTGGCAGATTGGTCACTTTTTCAGTTTCATAGAACTTGTTGTAGCCAGCCATGAAGCCAGCGAAGTCCATAGTGCCTTTAGTTTCATCACCACCAACTAAGAAAACTTGCATTTTAACAACGTCATTCATAGTCAGACCCATTTCACCCAGAGTCGCTTGAATTTGTTTCAGAACGTTGATTGTTTGTACTTCAGTGTTACCGTAAGACTCTAAAACGCCTTCTGGAGCATCTTTAGAGATTTTAGAAGGAACTTTCCCGCTCAGGAAGATGAGGCTGTTGTTCGCGCTGATTTCTACTGATTCAGCGATTGGGAAACCTTTAACTGGAACACGTTTCACATCGTCTGCTGCGTTTGCAGTTGCTACACCTAAAACTAAAGGTAAGGAAAGCAGTAAAGTTTTGTAGCGCATAATAACTCCTTTATATATGAAAGTAGGAACCTATTAAGACCGTAAGGTGCTCGATAGGTTCCATCTAATTGTGTTTCGCTTTAATTAGTTAAAACGAGACAGTTTATAAGGCGTTGGATCGATAAATGTCTTCTCGTCCATTAACAATTCAGCAGTTAATCGACCAGCCGCCGGGCTTTCAGTCATACCCCAACCAGTCGCGGTATTGATAACCAGACCTGGGTACTGTTCAACTTTAGAAATAATTGGAATCTCGTCATCAGTTGGAGAAACGGTACCGCCCCAACGTTCAACAACTTTAGATTCTTTAAATACTGGGAATTCTTTTCTCAGACGCTCAAGAACACCATCTAAGTGGTCGTTGTTTGGTGTGTTAGTTGCTGTACGGAACTCTTCGAATGGCGTTTTCTCGTCTAAGTTCCAAGAAGTTGCCATAGTGAATGAGTTGAACAGGTCTTTACCGATAGAGAATTCTAATGGTAATTCACCGCCACTTAATACGTGCAGGAAGCGTGGTCCTAACAGGAAGCTGTCTTTCACGATAGAGCTGGTGAAGATACGTGGTGCAACCGCGTAAGTACCGTCGGCTTGTTCACGGAAGTGGATACCGTTTGGCAGGTGAACGTTACCTTTTGGTGCGCCTGGAACGCCAGTAATACGCTGTTGAGACAGGTAAACGTTCAGAGTAGGGACATCAACACCTAAGTTACCCATGAACAGACGTGACCAAATACCACCCGTCAGAACGACTTGAGAGGTTTTGATTGCACCTTTTTCAGTCACAACGTCAGAAATTTTACCGCCAGCGGTTTCTAAACCACGCACTGCGCAATTCAGGTAGATTGGAATACCAATTGATTTTGCGTAGTTAGCCATTGCTGGGGTAACAGTTTCTGGGTCAAGGCTACCAGAATCCTCTTCAAAACCACCAATTTTCCATGGAGTTTGAGCATCCACCAGACGATTAGCCAGTTCTTGACCTTCGATCATACGGGTTCTCAGCGGGGTATCGAAACCTGGGTTTTCAGACGCAGATTTGATCCACGCTCTTGCAACTTCCAGATCTTCTTCGCTTGAAGGAACTTCAACACGGCCTTGAACGCGGTAGCTAGTATCAGCACCGATTTTTTCGTTCATGCCGAGCCATTGAATTTTTCCGTAGTGGTGTAATGGGAAAATAGCTGGGGAGGTTTTATAGCTGATGATCTGGCTGTATGCGCGACCAGATTGCTCGCCGCCAACAACGCCTTTTTCACAGATAACAACGTTTAAGCCGCGCTCTTTCAGGTTAATCGCAGTCATGATGCCTTGCAGACCAGCACCGATAACGACCGCATCAGCAGATGCGGGTAATTTACCTTCGGTACCCGCGACTGCAGGTACGCGTGATGGCGTCGCTTCAAAACGACCTTCTCTGCGGATCATAGGGACAACAGCTGCGCCCCCAGCAATAACACCAGCAGCACCAACCCCTAATAATAGTTTTCTTCTCGAGATTTTCATCTATAACCTCAATAACAATCTTGTTTTTTATATAGTAAATAATTTCAAATTGAGATGATGATCTTATCATATATTTTTAAATTGTTAAGTATCGAAAGTATTTGTTAATAAAATTGAGTGAAAAGTTTGAGCGGGTTATTTGATCTGGTCAGTGTTGTTGGGGGTTTGTCGCAATTTGGATTATTTTATCAATAGCAGAAATTGATAATTTTAATTGTTAATGTCAGAAAAAGTGTACAGGTGTAAATATCTAAATTTCAGATAAGGTAAATATTTTAGTGGTTAAATTGAAGGAAGGCTAAATAATTAATATCAGTTGATTATGCTGAATTTAGATTAAGTTTGATTTCGTTTTTTATCTTAAAAAAATAAAGATCAAGTTAAATTTTTAGCTATTTTATAATCACTTGATGGATTTACATTCAATTAATTTCCGTTTAGTCGTACCGTATATTTACTGAGGGTGTTATAGATGATTATTTTCTGTTCTATGCAGTTTTTTATTTGTATCAACATGAAAAATATGATTTTTTATTTTTACTGTGATTTTCTTAACATAATAGGTTAATTATTTATTTGGTGATTTTTTTGCTTCCAACCCTTAATCTAAATACATCCCACACTCTTCTTGAGAGTATTCGGTTGTTAATGGCTCATATTTAAATGCAGTTATTAACATCACTAAATGTAATGCTTTTATTTATGCTGATTTTTTGCATTTTCATTTTTCACATTAAGAGCAAATTTATTTTTTATCTTGCTGATAATTTGTTCAAATTAATTAATTTGGAAAAATTTCATTTATTTTAGTATTTAACATTTGATTGGTTTTTAAGCTAAAAAGGGATGGTTAATGAAATGTTAAATTAGTAAATGAAATTTTGAGTCACGAAAAAATATATATAAGAGGACGTGTCATTAGAGGGGGATGGTAGGTAAAAATACCTCCTTCCATCGTAATGTGACGAATTTTAGGAGGTATTTTTGACGTTATTGGCTCAATGCATCTGCTACCGCTTTAAAGCGGGCAAACTTATCCCGTAACTGTAAGTGAGCCGCTTGGTTTGGCTGATACGCAGTGATTTTTGGTGTGCTGGATGCAATCGCGGTATCAAATCCGGAATAATACCCAGAGCCGACTGCGGCGCACAGCGCAGCGGCTTGGCAGCCTGACTGCTGAACATCTACCACTTCAAGAGGCAAATTACTGGCATCACAGAACATCTGCATCCACAACGCTGAATTGGTGGGGCCACCGGTAAAGCGGATAGCTTGAGTGCAGTCATCGATGCCCACAATACGGTCTTGATGCAGCAAATGAGAAAATACAATTCCCTGATAAATGGCGTAGGCAATATCCCCTTCAGTATGATGGGAGCTTAACCCGAGTAGCCCGCCATGCAGGTTACTGTGGTAGTTAGAACCATATAACCAAGGGAAAAATAGAATATCGTTTTGCCGTGTTGCCCCTTCGGCAACACAAGCATTGAGTACTTTGTAATCTTGCAAGCGTTGGTCGAAAAAGTGTCGTGTGAACCAAGCGAGGTTACTGGCTGAGGTTGGGCTGCCTTCATGAACAAAATAGGTGCCCGGAATACAGTATTTTCCCCACACATAAGGGTAATCGGCAGGCATGATTTTATCAAAAACACGCGTGGAGATAGTCCAGGTTCCAGCGACGGCACTGAGCTTATCTTTTTGGCTGACCCCCGATGATAACGCTGCTCCCACCACATCGAAGAACCCGCCAAATACTGGTGTACCTTCTTTAAGACCGCACTCTTTTGCGGCATGAGTCGTGACGCAGCCCGCTGACTGTGCGGAGTTAATCACGGGGGCGAGTTTGTCGTTAGCCTCTTCAATACCAAACAATTCACAGAGTTTAGGATCATAGCTGGACGTGGTTGGGTTATAGAGTTGGCTGCCAGAAATATTGGTCTCTTCGCAAGTGAGCTGGTCAGTTAATCGATAACGAATATAGTCGTGAACCATCAAAACATAGCGACCATCGCGATAGCTGTCTGGCTCATATTGTTTTAACCAATTTAGCAGGGCAACGGGGTGGGATGCCCAAAGTTGCTGCAAGCTCAGGGGATAGGCTTGTTCTGCGGTACCATTTTGGTGCCATTGGGTGACAATCGCTTGTGCGCGGGAATCCGAAGAAACAATGCCGTTTCTGACAGGTTTTCCGTGTTTATCCAGTAAATATAGCCCTTTGCCGTGAGAGGAAAAGCTGACCCCCGCGATTTGTGATGCAGACAGCTGGCTTTTGGCGATGGCTTCACGGATCACGCTGCAGGTGACTTGCCACAGGGTTTCCATATTACGTTCGCTAAACCCAGCTTGCGGGCTTTCAGTGGGAAAAGGGTGCTCAGCAACCACTAGCTCTTGGCCATCAGGGCTGTAGATCCCAGCTTTGATCACGGTGCCCCCAAGGTCGACACCCATGAAAAATGTGCTCATTGTCGGCTCCTTAGTTTTCCCAACCCGCTTGCTGCATTTTATCTTCAATCCAATGGCGAGCCTTGATGATTTCAATCAGCGGTTCATCGGCTTTTTCTGTCCACATTTCAATTAAGAAAGTACCGCGATAATTTAGCTGCTTAAGCTGCTTGAATAGTGCCACGAAATCCACACAACCTTCGCCAAATGGCACATCACGGAATTGACCTTTGCAACTGTCTGTTACGGCGTAGGTATCTTTCAGATGCAGGGCAACAATATTTTCGATGCCTTTGGTTAACTCGGCAGCCACATCACTACCCCAAGCGGTTAAGTTACCGACATCAGGATAAACTTGGAACCACGGTGAGCGAATTTTATCGGCAAGAGCCTGCCATTTAGTGATCGAATTCATAAATGGCGTATCCATGATTTCGACGGCGCACATCACCTGAGATGCGGCGGCAATTTCAGCGACCCATTTCATGCCTTCTTCAAAGCGGGCAATGGTGCCTTCATCTTGCTCTTCGTAATACACATCATAGCCAGCCAATTGAATGGTACGAATACCCAGATCTTGAGCCAATTTGATGGCTTTTGTCATGAGTTCACGGGCTTTTTGACGGGTATCTTCATCATGGCTACCAAATGGAAAACGGCGGTGACCTGATAGGCACATCGTTGGAATGCGTACCTGGGTTTTTTGGATGGCTGTTACTAACTCTAAGCGTTGTTCCAAACTCCAATCTAAACGGGCTAAACGCTCGTCCGTTTCATCAACCGACATCTCGACAAAATCAAATCCCGCCGCCTTTGCAATAGCTAATTTTTCGCTCCAGCTACTGTGCTTTGGAAGGGCTTTTTCATAGATACCAATCGGGTTTTTTCGTGAAATAGTCATCTTTAATTCCCTGTAAGTTAATTTTGTACGGATGCTTTATTGAGGCGTTGATTGCGTGTCATTGCACGCTTAGCGCTCCACTTTTCTTTAAAGAATTTGAAGGCCAGAGCAAGGATCAACGTAATTCCCCAAACCGCGAGGTTGAAGTGGAGACTGACGCCCAACAAGCTAAGTCCAGTTGCGATGACTTGCAGAACCAGCAAGGCGCAGAAGACGCGGCTGACTTTACCGACACCGCCGAATGGGTTTGTGCCTCCCAATACGATGGCTAAAATGGTCAGTAGTAAGTAAGAATCCCCGTATCCCATGCGTGCTGAGTTAAAACGCGCCATCATGATCAGCCCTGCCAACACACACAGCAGACTGGAAATGGTGTAAATCGCGATCATCACACGGTCGGTACGCACGCCGCTAAACCATGTCGCATTGATGTTGCTGCCGCTCATATAGATATTTTTGCCAAGGCGGGTGCGACCTAAAAACAGTGCCAAAATAATTGCGGTCACAATAAAGATAATCATGGCAATTGGCATACCGAAAACGGTGTCAGAGCCAATGGCGCGAACCACTGGCGGCATCCCACTGAGCGCGGCGCCTTTGGTGAGGTAAACGCCAATACCGCTGATAATGGTCATGGAACCGAGGGTAACTAGAATCGGGTGAGCACCAATATGGGAAATCATCAGCCCCGTTAAGCAGCCAATAATAACGGCGATAACAGTGGCACCGATTAACGCAAAGACCAACCACATTAGCTGCGTGCCCGTTCCGGCATCAACAGGTAAGTAATTGATAAATACCCAAGCCATAAATAGGCCGGTTAAGTTAGCGGTACTGATGATGGCGAGGTTTAATCCGCCACTTAACATCGGAACAAACATGGCGAAGGTCAGAAGACCCAGCTCCGGTAACTGAAACGTAATACTTAAAAAGGTATTTTGGGTAAAAAAGTGCCCTGGCATGGCGATACTGAAAGCCGCAATGGCGACCAAAAAGATTGAAAGCAGTCCGATAACAGAGCCATCAATTTTAAAAAAATCTTGTTTTTTCATGGTGATATTCCTGTTAAACAAAGCCTACGTCCGTTTCTTTACGCTTTTTGTAGTGAGTAATACAAATCGCGATAAGAATGACCATACCGATGACGATATTGACGAAGTAGTTGGAAACCCCGATTAAGTTCAGACCGTTTTTCAAGATACCGATAAGGAAAACGCCCATCAGTGTGCCGATAACGCTACCGCGCCCACCGGATAAGCTGGCACCACCTAAGACTGCAGCCGCGAGAACATCGAGCTCACCACCAACTAGAGCGCTAGGCACCACTTCACTCATTCGATAGGTCTGCAACATACCGCCGATTGCCGCCATGGCACCGAGATAGCCGTAAGCGAACAGGTAGATAGCCCAAACACGAATACCAATACGTGAAGCCGATTCTTGGCTGCCTGGTGTAATTCGGTTATTTAAAATAAAAACAAATTGCTTAATTTACTCACTTAGTTACGCTGCGACTATCATCGATATAAATACTCTTTATCACACTGAATACTATTTATCACATTCAATAATGTTTAACTTTGGAAATACTTGTTTGAAATTTTTATCATTAAGTTTATTGGTAATTAACACGTTAATATCATTTAAGGTACAAACTTGGCTAAAAGCATATTGGTCTAATTTATTATTATCCGCTAATAACACACAATTCTCAGACACCTGAATCATAATATTTTTTAATTTGGCATTAACTTCACTGCCATCTCGAACGCCAGTTTCAATATTGAATCCTTGGCATGATAAAAATAACGTTTTAATTTGAAAGCTACGGATGATACTTTCAGAAATGGGACCATGAAAATCATCATGGCGTTCTGAATATTCTCCACCAATGCCAATGACGCGAACGCGATCTCGGCATGCTAATGCTTGAATGATTTTGACGGAGTTGGTGACCACCGTAATATCGATATCGGGTATTTGTCTCGCCAGAAACCAGCATGTGCTGCTGTTATCCATCATGATGCAGTCACCCGGCTGAATAAATTTCAACGCCGCTTTGGCGATTTTCATTTTTGCATCTGGGTTCTCTTCCGTTCTTTTACGAAAGGATTCTGCACCATCCACCATTTGACTGAGTTTGACCGAAGAGGGCATCACATTCAGTACTGGGTTTTCATCGTGCTCAGTGGCAACCGCACCGCCAAAGCTGCGGATTAAACGTTTTTCACGTTCTAATACCGTTAAATCTCGGCGAATAGTTTCTTGAGAAACGTGACAAAGCTGGGCTAAATCGCGCACTAACGCTGAGCCATGTTGAGAAACATGGGAGCAAATTAATCTGTGGCGTTCAGCTTGTAGCATCTTAAAACTCCTATTCCGTCCACGAATCTACGTTGTCCGCGATAAATATTATGTCCACGATAAACATTCTTTCCACGATAAATAGTCTGCCAGTGATGGATTTTTTTTGTCGTGACTCGACTCATGTAATAACGGATAGAAACAAACAAAGCTATTTATAGAGTTATTCGTCACGTTTATATGAAATATATATTTATGTTTTCATTTTTATCGTTAATTAGATCACTAAATATGGCGGTATATAGTCAGAAACCAGACGTATCATTAATCAACTTAATCATATTCGGGCATATTTATCGGCGTTATTTTTGTTTTATTTTGACTGATTATGACCGAATTCATCTGATTTATGTTGATTTGTTAATGGTTTGTAAAGTGTCAGGCTTTTTTATTCAGCTAAATCTGTTTACCTTAATAATCAGAACAACGTCTATTCATCGACAGTAAATAGAGAATAAAAGAGAGCCTTGTCGTTGATATGACTCGCTATTTTCATTTCGTATTCACGCCATCTTTTTACACCTAGGGAGGTCATCATGCTGGAAACATTAAAACAGCAAGTATTTGAGGCGAATCTTGAATTACCAAAACATAAGCTAGTGACGTTTACGTGGGGTAACGTAAGTGGAGTAGACCGAGACGCCGGTTTGATGGTGATTAAACCTTCCGGGGTGGATTATGAAACCATGAAAGCGGATGACATGGTGGTCGTTTCATTAACCACCGGTGAAGTCGTCGAAGGAAAATATAAGCCTTCTTCAGACACTGACACCCACTTAGCGTTATATCAAGCCTTTCCCGAGATTGGGGGTATCGTACATACCCATTCGCGCCATGCCACCATTTGGGCACAAGCTGGCTTACCGCTAAGCGCATTAGGCACCACACATGCCGACTATTTTTATGGTGAAATACCTTGTACCCGTAAAATGACAGAAGGTGAGATTGCCGGTGAATATGAGAGAGAAACTGGGCATGTGATTATTGAGACATTTAAGCAGCTCGGAATTTCTGCAAAGGATATTCCTGCGGTATTAGTTCATAGCCACGGCCCTTTCGCTTGGGGTAAAGACGCTCATAATGCGGTACACAATGCAGTAGTGCTGGAAGAGATTGCGTATATGAATTTATTCACGCGCCAGTTGACGCCACAAATTGACGATATGCAGCAAGAATTGCTGGATAAACATTATTTACGTAAACATGGGAAAAATGCGTATTACGGACAAAAGTAGAGTTTATTTCTTTTTAAATACGCTATTTTAAGACTATTCATTTTGTTGTTAGTAAGTTGATAAATTTATTTTTCATTTAATTGAAAGGTTTTAACTCGCTCAGTATCCATTGAATGCCATACACAATTATCCATAACAAATTACCTATAACAAATTATCTATAACAAATTATCTATAACAAATTATCTATAACAACAGCCACGGAAATATTATCGTGGCTTTGCCATGCAAAAATATTTTTATCAGGGTATAGGGTTAAATTGTAAGTCGGTTTAAACTGGCGCGGTGTATTGGTGATACTGAGTGGAAAGGACATGTCTAATCGAGTACTTTTTCTATTTTTGACCTTTTTCGTTAATCTTTTTTCTGTTTCACATGCTGCGGATATAAAAAATAATAATTTAATTATCAGTGGTTCAAAAGCGATCAATCTTGATAATTGGGAGCTGGTGGATGTACCTCCTAAATTGATTCAGACAAAAGCACCAGAAAACATCTTTGCCATTGTAGGCGGTCAAATGCGTATTGTTGGAGAGATCAATCCAGACAATGGTTTTTACGCCTATAGTCCAAATGGTGACTATAATGCCTTACAGTTTGGTAATGATTTCGCTTATGTTAAAAGCACTCAGATATCCAAAAAGAAGCCTCGAAATCTCCCTGAAGATGACCGTTTAAATGATCTTAAAAACCCAGTCTATGACTATTTGATTACAAGCCAAAAAACGCCTGTATTCAGTGCAACTGATGAAGATTCGCGGCAAATCGCCTCTTTATGGGAAAATTTACGCTATCCAGTGTTGGCTCGGATGATCAAAACGGATGAAGATGGGGACAAAACTTCATGGTTAACCATTCGCCTCGGGGATCGTCTGGGCTATGTTCGCTTAGATGATGTGGCGATTGATAAAGGCATTCCTATTTTTACTTATCACCATATTCTCGATGACGGTGAAAATAAAAACTTTCGTCATACTTCGACGACAACCTCGGTTGATGCTTTTCGTGAGCAAATGAATTACCTCAAAGAGATGGGGTATCAAACATTATCACTCGAAGATGTGGAAGGTTATTTAAATAAGAGTGCGAATTTACCAGGGCGTGCTGTGGTACTCACGTTTGATGACGGACTAAAATCCGTTTATCGCTATGCATTGCCTATTTTAAGAGATAACCAGCAACAGGCGACGCTGTTTGTCATCTCTTCGCGTATCAAAACTCAGCCACAAAAATGGGATCCGGATTCTCTGCAATTTATGAGTAAGCAGGAAATTAAAGAGAGCCAAGATGTTTTCAACATTCAATCTCATACGCATTTTTTACATCGCTTAGATAACCGTAATAACCCGATTATCTTTAGCCGTAAAGAGCATACCATCATGCTGGATTTTAAACGTTCAATGAAAGTGTTGGCGAAATTCGAAAGAGACCAGCGTTATTTGGCTTACCCATTTGGCGCTTATAACCAAACGGCGATTGATGCGGCAAAAGAAGCGGGCTTACATATTGCGGTGTCCACCATCCAAGGAAAAGTGAAGCTCGGTGATAATCCATACGCATTAAAACGCCTGTATGCCTACAGTACTGACCCGATTAGCAAATTTGCGTTGATGGTCGGCAATAGCGAGCAGGATGTAGTGAATAAGAACGTTGTTGTTGATAAATAAAAAGTTGATAAATAAAAAGTTGATAAATAAAAAGTTGATAAATAGAAAACTGAACATAGCGGTAGATAAATAAATCAGGGTGAGTCAAATAAAAATGGCTCACCCTGTTTTTCTATTTATTTAACGCATTTCTTGCAGGTGTCATTCTGCACAATATCAAAGAAGTTATTGCCTTTATCATCCACCAGAATAAAGGCTGGCAACCCTTCCACTTCCATTTTCCAGACCGCTTCCATACCTAACTCTGGGTATTCGAGGCAATTTAAGCTTTTCACGAATTCTTGCGCCAAAATCGCCGCGGAGCCGCCAATGCTACCAAGGTAAAAACCGCCATGTTTTTTACAGGCGTCAGTCACGGCTTGGGTACGGTTACCTTTTGCCAGCATTAACATGCTTCCGCCATGAGATTGGAACAGATCAACATATGGATCCATACGGTTACCCGTTGTTGGGCCCAAAGAACCCGATACCATATCTTCAGGTTTTTTCGCAGGGCCTGCGTAATAGACCATATGATCTTTAAAGTACTGTGGTAGCTCTTCACCATTATCTAAGCGCTCTTTGAGCTTGGTATGGGCGATATCGCGAGCGATGATCAGTGGACCACTGAGGGATACACGGGTCGATACAGGGTGTTTACTCAACTCGGCCAAAATATCTTTCATTGGGCGGTTGAGGTCGATATGAACCACGGTTCCTTCTGCCTGATGTCGCATCGATTCAGGGATATATTGCGCTGGGTTATGCTCCATTTTCTCCAGCCACAGGCCGTCTTTGGTGATCTTTGCTTTGATATTGCGGTCGGCAGAGCAAGAGATAGCTAAACCGATCGGGCAAGAAGCTCCATGGCGAGGCAAGCGAATAACACGCACATCATGGGCAAAGTATTTACCGCCAAATTGCGCACCAAAGCCGAGATGGCGTGACGCTTCTAATAACTCATTTTCTAGCTCAATATCACGGAATGCACGGCCATACTCATTACCTGTCGTTGGCAGGTTATCATAGTATTTTGCCGAAGCCAGTTTGGCTGTTTTCAGCGTGGTTTCTGCGGAAGTACCGCCGATAACGAATGCGATATGATACGGTGGGCAAGCAGTTGTCCCTAAGTTTCTCATTTTCTCAACTAAGAAGTTTTTCAACTTAGCTGGGGTCAGCGTTGCTTTAGTTTCTTGATAAAGGGCGGATTTATTTGCAGAGCCGCCGCCTTTGTTAACAAACAAGAAATGGTATTCATCACCTGTGGTGGCAAAAATATCAAATTGCGCGGGCAAGTTGGTGCCAGTATTGACTTCATTGAACATATCCAGCGGGGCATTTTGCGAAAAACGCAGGTTTTCGTGTTGGAAAACGTTATAAATGCCTCGAGAGAGGTATTCTTCGTCATCACAGCCAGTCCAAACTTGTTGGCCTTTTTTCCCGACGACGGCAACGGTTCCCGTATCCTGACAGTTTGGCAGAACACCTTTTGCAGAAATCTCGGCGTTACGCAGTAATTGCAGTGCGACATACTTGTCGTTTTCACTGGCCTCTGGATCGTGCAAAATCGCGGCGACTTGTTTTTGGTGGGCTGGTCTTAAAAAGAACTGGGATTCATAAATTGCATGTTCAGCAAGAAAGGTTAAAGCCTCTGGCTCAATTTTTAGCATTTGCTTCCCAGCAAATTGCTCTACAGAAACATATTTATCAGAGACTTGGTAATATTCGGTTTTATCCTCAGATAACGGATAAGGTTCTTGGTAAAAAAACTCTTTATTAGCCATTTTGCTCACTCACATATTAATTTTAACGGAAAATATAAGAAATAAATTATTTATAGGCTTTTTGTTCTAAATGCCGCTTGTTTTGTCAGGCGGGATAATCGTTTATAGGGATAATAGTCTGAATGTAATTAGAATAATTACCCATTATATTCAAAGGGATGTAAAAGAAAATATGACTTTGGTTAAACTTTGCCAAGAAACTAATATTCAAATTCAAAGTATGAAGCTAATCACATAAATTAATTATGGGTATTGGGTTTAACTATTTGTTATTCATGTTATCGAGGGGCAGTTAATTTAGATTTTATGCATTCAATTTTTCCATAAATGCTCTAATAGATTAGCGGATTAATTAATCATTTATGGTTGGTTAGCATTCTGGAGATAATAAATAAAAGACAGAGTGAAAATAAAAGGAAAATGGGTTTTTATTATTACTTGAGCAAGTTATCTTAATCGATAGTTTAGTTTGATTTTTTATTTAACATATTGAATTTAATGTTCTTTTAATGTTTCTTTTATTTCTGGTTCTATAATGAAAAATGATAGATAAGCACAAAGCTATGAAAAATATGGCTATGTCACTTATTTTTATCATAAATCACTTTTATTTGTTTTAAATTCATAGTGAAAGGCAAACAAAGTGTTGAAAATGGCTTTCAATTTTCATTAACAGTGTTTATTATGCTGGCCTTATTGTTTTATTAAAAATGGCGCTACTGGTTTTGGGCTTTGCTGGGGTTCTCCTGGGGGCTTAACAGTCTTTAACGGTGGCGGTTCTATCTGCATTATTCCTAGGGATAGAGTGTATTATAAATGACTGAGACAACTTCTCTCACACCACTCGTCGAATTAAAATCTTTAAATAAAGGTTTTGATGGCAAACAAATTATTTCTGAGCTTGACCTCACTATCCAAAATGGAGAGTTTCTCACCATTTTAGGGCCTTCTGGTTGCGGTAAAACGACGGTTTTACGTCTGATTGCTGGATTAGAAGATGTGGATGACGGTCAAATTATTCTTGATGGTCAGGACATTACAGATATTCCTGCGGAACAACGTTTCGTGAATACTGTTTTCCAAAGCTATGCATTATTCCCACACATGACCGTATTTGAAAATGTAGCATTTGGTTTGCGCATGCAAAAAACACCCAAAGCGGACATTCAAAAACGGGTGGAGCAAGCCTTGCACATGGTGCAATTGGCGGATTTTGCAGAGCGTATGCCGAACCAGCTTTCGGGTGGTCAACAACAACGTGTGGCAATTGCGCGTGCGGTTGTCAATCGTCCCAAGGTTCTGTTATTGGATGAGTCTTTATCTGCGCTGGATTATAAGCTGCGTAAACAGATGCAAAATGAGCTGAAAGCCTTACAGCGCAAGCTAGGGATTACGTTTATTTTTGTGACTCATGACCAAGAAGAAGCACTGGCCATGTCTGACCGTATCATTGTGATGCGTGAAGGGAAAATTGAGCAAGATGGAACGCCGCGTGAAATTTACGAAGAGCCGAAAAACCTGTTTGTTGCTCAATTTATCGGTGAAATCAATATTTTTGATGCAAAAGTGTTGCATCGTATTGATGAACAACGTATTCGTGCCAACGTTGAAGGGCATGAATGTGATATTTTCACCGATTTACCGGTCACAGAAGGTCAGCATTTAAACGTCTTATTGCGTCCTGAAGATTTACGCGTTGAAGAAGTCAATGACGCCGATAATCACCCAGGGCTGATTGGTTACGTGCGAGAACGTAACTATAAAGGTATGACGTTAGACTCAGTGGTTGAGATGGAAGATGGCAAAATTATTATGGTCAGCGAGTTCTTTAACGAAGATGACCCTGATGTCGACCACTCCCTTAACCAAAAAGTTGCTGTGACTTGGGTTGAAAGCTGGGAGGTAGTTCTGGATGATCATTCGTAAGCATAAAATCTTGCAGAATGTGATTATCACGGGCGTCGTCGCTTGGCTGTTACTCTTCGTCTTTCTGCCAAACTTAATGATCATTGGCACCAGTTTCTTCACGCGCAGTGATACGAATCTGGTGGATCTGGTGTTTACTTGGGACAACTACATCCGTCTGTCAGACCCGATGTATGCCCAAGTGATGCTGCATTCGTTGAATATGGCGTTAATCGCCACTTTCTTCTGCCTTGTGATCGGCTACCCCTTTGCATTTATTTTGGCGAAGTTGCCTAAGCGCATCCAACCGCTGATGCTATTTCTGCTGATTGTGCCATTTTGGACCAACTCATTGATCCGTATTTATGGCTTAAAAGTGTTCTTAAGTACCAAAGGGTATTTGAATGACTTTTTGCTGTGGATTGGCATTATCGATAAGCCGCTGAAATTGATGTATACCCCAGAAGCGGTGGTATTGGGCTTAATCTATATCTTATTGCCATTTATGGTGATGCCGCTCTATTCCAGTATTGAAAAGCTGGATAAATCCTACTTAGAAGCGGCGCGGGACTTGGGCGCCAATAAATGCCAAACTTTTGTGAAGATTATTATTCCACTGACCATGCCGGGAATTATTGCGGGCTGCTTATTAGTGTTGCTGCCAGCAATGGGGCTGTTCTACGTGGCGGATTTAATGGGCGGGGCGAAAAACCTGCTGATTGGTAACGTCATTAAGAGCCAGTTCTTGAATATTCGCGATTGGCCGTTTGGGGCTGCAACCAGTATTTTTCTCACGGTGATGATGGGGCTGCTGCTGTATGTGTACTACCGAGCTGCTAAGCTTTTGAATAAAAAGGCGTATGAAGAATGATAGGACGTATTTTGCGTGGTGGTTTTATGACCACCATCTACGCGTATCTTTATATTCCAATCATTATCTTGATTGTGAACTCATTCAATGAATCGCGTTTTGGTATTCAGTGGCAAGGTTTTTCGACCAAATGGTATGAGTTACTGAGCAATAATGACAGCCTGCTTGAAGCTGCAGGGCATTCATTGACCATGGCGGTACTTTCAGCGACGTTTGCGACAATTGTCGGCACATTAACCGCCGTTGCTCTCTTTCGTTATCGCTTTAGAGGCAAGCCATTTGTCGGTGGAATGCTGTTTGTGGTGATGATGTCCCCCGATATTGTCATGGCGATTTCATTGCTAGTCCTGTTTATGATCCTTGGCGTCTCATTAGGTTTCTGGTCGCTGTTATTTTCACATATCACCTTCTGCCTGCCTTTTGTGGTGGTGACAGTCTACGCGAGACTGAAAGATTTTGATGTGAAAATGTTGGAAGCGGCGCGGGATCTCGGGGCGGGGGAATTTACCATTTTACGGAAAATCATTCTGCCATTAGCGCTGCCTGCGATTGTCGCAGGGTGGCTGCTGAGTTTTACCTTATCAATGGATGATGTGGTGGTTTCTTCCTTTGTGACGGGACCAAGCTATGAAATTTTACCATTGAAAATCTACTCAATGGTAAAAGTAGGGGTCTCCCCAGAAGTGAATGCACTGGCAACGGTCTTGTTGCTGATGTCGCTGGTTTTGGTCTGTTTAAGCCAGTGGGTTATGCGCGATAAACACGGTAAAAATGCCGTCGCGAAGTCATCAAAACGTTAAGTTGTACTTGGTGGGTGTCATTTGGGCACCCCATCTTTCCATGCCATCAGGCGAGAGGGTAGGCTTTAACTGGGCCTATGAAGATAGATAAAAAGCACTTTGTTGAGGGAAAATCAGTGATGAAAAAATGGTCCTATCTGCTAGCCGCAGGTTTAATGGCTGCAAGCATTGGCACGGCAACTGCCGCTGACGATAACAAAAACGTACTGTATTTCTATAACTGGACAGAATATGTTCCCCCCGGTTTATTAGAGCAATTTACTAAAGAGACTGGGATCAAGGTGATTTACTCCACCTATGAATCCAATGAAAGCATGTACACTAAATTGAAAACCTATAAAGAAGGGGCTTACGATTTAGTGGTGCCATCGACTTATTTTATCGACAAAATGAGCAAAGAGGGCATGCTGCAAAAGATTGATAAGACAAAACTGCCTAACTTTAAAAACCTCGATCCAAACCTTATCCATAAAGAATTCGACCCTAATAACGACTATTCAGTGCCTTATATTTGGGGCGCAACAGGGATTGGAATTAATGGTGACGCGGTTGATCCTAAGTCCGTCACTTCATGGGCAGATTTTTGGAAGCCGGAATACAAAAACAGCTTACTGATGATGGATGATGCCCGAGAAGTGTTCCAAGTGGCGCTAACAAAGCTGGGTTATTCTGGTAACACCACGGATCCAAAGCAGATTGAAGAAGCCTATAACGAACTGCAAAAATTGCGTCCAAATATTCTGGCCTTTAACTCAGACAACCCTGCAACCCCGTATATTGAAGGCGAAGTGGATGTCGGTATGCTGTGGAACGGCTCGGCATTTGTGGCAAGACAAGCGGGCTTACCGATTGAAGTTGTATGGCCAAAAGAGGGCGGTATTTTCTGGATGGACAGCTTAGCTATCCCTGCCAATGCGAAGAACGTGGAAGGGGCGCACAAGCTTATTGATTTCTTATTACGCCCAGAAATTGCGGCGCAAGTGGCGGAGTCTATCGGTTATCCGACACCAAACTTAGAAGCGAAAAAATTATTACCCGCTGAGATTGCGAATGACCCATCTCTATACCCATCAGAAGAGGTATTGAAAAAAGGGGAATGGCAAAGCGATGTGGGGAATACCAATATTCTGTATGAAGAATATTTCCAAAAGCTGAAAGCAGGGCGTTAATATCGATTCTATTTGACGATTATTATATAAGGCATCACCTTGGTGATGCCTTTTTTACATACAAAATCAGTGATTAACGCGCGCGATTATGGATAACAAATTTGGCAAAGCTATCTGCCCAAGGCTGCAAGAAATCCTTACTTTTTGGGGAAATAGTGTCTTGCTCATCCACCATGCCGTCATACCATTTTAAATAACACTCAGGTTGATTCATCGTCGGCATATTGAGGAACGCGAGGCTATTGCGTAAATGTTGTTGGGCAATCGCCGTACTAATATTACCAATCGAAACCCCTAATACGCCCGCAGGAATACCATCCCATGAGTTATCTCCCCAAGGACGTGAACCTTGGTCAATCGCATTTTTTAATACACCTGGCATTGAGCGGTTATATTCCGGTGTTGCGAAGATAATACCGTCTGACGCTTTGATTTGGCTCTTAAAATTAGCGACTACCGCGGGAACATTTTGGTCGGCTTCTTGGTTATAGAGAGGTAAATCAGCAATGCTGATAAATTTGAAGGTAAAATTCGATGGGAATAATTTAGTGATGGCTTTAGCGACTTTGAGATTATAAGAGTCAGCACGTAAACTACCCACAACCACACCAATATTATACTGATTGGACATAATAAAAACCTCTTCTTATGTTGTGAAAATACAACGAATTCGCATATTTTCTTTGGAATAGGAATGTCTTTAATAATTTAGCATAATAAAATTCATTAAAAATAAATTAAGTTAAATTTAATTTTTTCCAATTGTAAATTGCAGGAAATTCATTGCGTTATTTGTTTATATTTTCAAATTAACTTTGTGATTTAGGGGGGCTAAAAAAGAATACTGTGACGTCAATTACACTATTCGTATTTAATTCCTCTCAATATTCTCTTCATTGATACGAGTCAAAATAGAACATACCGACTGGTCGGTATTATTCATCTCCATGAACACACTCGCGCATCCAAGAAAAAAAGATCCAATCAAACGACAAGAAGAGTTGCTAAAGGCAGCTAGGATAATCGCTGGTCGGGAAGGTATTGCGGCGCTTTCGCTGAATGCTGTTGCCAGAGAAGCGGGGGTGAGCAAAGGGGGACTAATGCACCATTTCCCCAGTAAACAAGAACTTATTCATGCATTGTTTATCCAGCTATTAGACATCATGGACGTGCGTATTGCCGCCATTATGGCGAATGATTCTGATCCTTATGGGCGATTTTCTCGCGCCTATTTGCACTACGTTGGCGAGCTTAAAGACTCCGATGAAAGTTTTCAGCTCGCACTTTTATCATTGGCTATGCCCACAGAGCCTGTTTTGCGTAAATGCTGGCGTGATTGGATGTTGGGGCATCTAGCCCAAGGTGATGCATTTGATAATGGCTATTTGGGGGCTTTAGTGCGCTATGCCGCTGATGGACTGTGGTTATCTGCGTTAACGGAAGGTCCTACATTATCGAGCCAAGAGCGTAATGCCATCATTCAGCGATTAACACAAATTTCGTTTGAAAAAATGGGTTAGTTTTCCAAGGGAAAATACGTCTAAACATACAATGAGGCGATAATGAAATATAAAATCAATGCCTTCATTATTTATGATGCTGTTGATGGCACTTTATCTTTAAAAAAAGATGAGGTGGATACTCAGTTGTCTATTACGGCCAATGCACTCTTATTCTATTTGATTCAAAAAAAAGGCGTAGTTTCTCGTGATGAAGTACTTAAGGCGGTTTGGGATGATAATGGTTTGGTTTCATCAAACAGTAATTTAAATCAGTATCTCAGCCTGCTAAGGAAAACATTTCGACAATACGGTATTGAAAATATTATTGTCACCGTTGCACGTGGGCGTTTAGAGTTTAATTCTGAGATTTTATTGGAATTACTCGATGAAGAGACGCTCAATACCACTCGCTTATTAAACAGTTTAAGTGAGATACAAAAAGCCGAAGTGGTTCTAGCACCTTCTTTAGAGACTAAACCTACCGAATCTCCTTCTGAAAAATTACCGCATTCATTACCAAAACAGAAACGTGAAATTTGCTGGTATCTCGCGAGTGCGGCTTTTTTATGTTGCTCCATTTTATTGGCAGCGATGAGCTATTTCTCATCTCAGCCCTCCGCACCAATGGTTTTGCCAACGCTAGAACATACCAGCTGCGATGTGTTATCTAATGAAAAAATGATTAACGCTTTTGTGGCTGATAACTATGTCCAAAACTTTGATAAAGTTAGGAAAAACTTAAATTTGGCGTGTAATGATAAAGAGCGTTTTGTCTTCTTTTATGGGGATAAATTACAAAAAAATGGTTTGGGACGCGTCTTTCTCGCCCATTGCGCTGCTAATGAATCCAACCCATTTAGTTATTGTGATAATTATTTTTATTATTCTTGGAAGCCACAATGAAAATATCGGGAAAGCTATTATGTCTCGTGAGTGCGCTGATCTTTGCGTGTGTTGTGATTTATACACAGTCAGTTGTATTGACCAATAAAAATTCCGGTCAAATGGCGTGTTCAACCAAGGGGATTATGCGTTTTGAGAATATGAAAGATGAAAACGTTAACGGTAATATTCACTTTAATTTTGGGGCGAAAGGCGAAGGCTCTATTGTTGTCGAAGGATATACCACCTCCAGCGCCGGATGGCTTTATTTACAACGATATGTCAAATTCAAATACACCAGCAAACGTATTTCGCCAACGGAACAGCACTATAATATTAGCCAGTGGGAAGCCAGTGCTTCCTCGATTGATGAATCCCCTAATGTGATTTTTGATTATTTTATGCGGGAAATGTCAGATAGTCATGACGGCTTATTTATCAATGCCCAAAAACTCAATGATAAAGCGCTACTCTTGAGTTCAATTAATTCCCCTTTGTTTATCTGTACGCCTAAATAAGCGCGTGGGCTTGATTGATAGTCCATACTGCTTGGGGGCTTATCCACACATTCATTCCTATTGGTTTACTGGGCAACGTTAACTAACACGTTGATATGATTTTACTGCCTGGCAATCAGTGCTATCACGCGGAGTGCCTCGTAAAACACAGTAATTCCCTTTCTACTTATATTCTTATCTTCCCATTTCTCATTAGCTTATGGCTCGGGCGTGAGGCAAGCCACACTTATTATTGACCAAATTACCTTCTCGCATCAGCTCAATCACATCTTGTTAACCATTCCTCCAATAAACCCGTTATCCGCATTTATGGTTTTTTCTTCCACCAGATAGATACGTGAATTTTCCAGTTTATCAGCATAGAGATGTGAATTGACTGTCTGCTAAGTATAAATTCTGGGTTTTTATTCTAATTATCTTCACTTCATGGATTTATATTTTGTTTTATTTTTTGGGGATTATAGTGATTTTGAAGCCAAAAGCTGCGTTCAATTAATCACCACGCAGACTCAATTGGCATAAATGTTTACTCACAGTTAAGAGGCATCAACGTTCTGGAACATGGCTCTTAGGTGCTGCGGGTAGAGAAAAACGTAACGGCTTCCTTGGAGGAAACAACAATGGGTGATGCATTAGGACTTATTGAAACAAAAGGTTTGGTGGCTTGTATTGAAGCAGCTGATGCAATGTGCAAAGCCGCTAACGTCGAGCTAATCGGCTATGAAAACGTGGGTTCTGGTCTCGTGACTGCCATGGTGAAAGGTGATGTTGGCGCAGTAAAAGCGGCAGTAGATTCCGGTGTTGAATCTGCTCAGCGTGTTGGTGAAGTGGTGACATCGTTAGTCATCGCCCGTCCACATAACGATATCAACAAAATCGTGATTAAACATAAAGCATAGCGTTTTCGGGGGGAAATATGGGTGATGCATTAGGTCTTATTGAAACACAAGGACTCGTTGCTTGTATCGAAGCAGCTGATGCGATGTGTAAAGCCGCTAACGTGGTGCTGATTGGCTATGAAAATGTGGGTTCTGGGTTAGTCACCGCCATGGTGAAAGGGGATGTTGGTGCTGTTAAAGCGGCGGTTGATTCTGGCGTTGAATCAGCATCTCGTATTGGCACCGTCGTGACCTCTCTGGTTATCGCTCGTCCACACAGCGACATCCAGAAAATTGTCTCTCAGTATAAAGTCGCAGAATAAATAGGAAATTTACTTATGAAAGAAGCTCTTGGCTTAATTGAAACTAAAGGTTTAGTGGCGTGTATCGAAGCTGCTGATGCCATGTGCAAAGCCGCTAACGTCGAGCTAATCGGCTATGAAAATGTGGGCTCTGGACTCGTCACCGCCATGGTAAAAGGCGATGTGGGTGCTGTTAATGCTGCGGTTGAATCCGGTGTCGAAGCTGCGAAGCGTGTTGGCACCGTGGTGACTTCTCGTGTGATAGCAAGACCACACAATGATATTGGCAAAATCGCGCAGCAGCATAAAGCGTAATCATTAGAAGTATTAGATAAAACAACAAATTAGTAAGTTTAATCTTTTGACTCCGGTACGGGGGAAGACATGGTTGCATTAGATAAAGATCTGCAATCCAGACAACTGGCTAGAGAGCTGGTTAGAAATGCGAAACAAGCACAAAAAATCTTTGCGACTTTTTCGCAGGAGAAAATCGACAGTATTGTTAAACACGTTGCGACAGAATCTGCTCGTCATGCAGAAGAGTTAGCAAAAATGGCGAATGAAGAGACGGGTTTTGGGAAGTGGCAAGACAAAGTCCTGAAAAATACGTTCGCTTCAGTGCGTGTGTATGAACATATTAAAGATCTGAAAACAGTTGGCATCATTAATGATGACAAAATCAATAAAGTTATGGATGTGGGTGTTCCGTTAGGGGTGATCACGGCGCTGGTGCCTTCGACTAACCCAACCTCAACCATTATCTATAAAACATTGATTGCCTTGAAAGCCGGTAACGCAATCGTCTTTTCCCCCCATCCAAACGCGAAAGCATGTAGTTTTAGAACGCTTGAGATCGTAAAAAAAGCGGCACTTGAAGCGGGTGCGCCAGCAGGTATCGTCGATGGTGTGACTATGCTAACGCTGGAAGCGACAAAAGAATTAATGCACAGCAAAGATGTTTCTCTCATTCTGGCAACGGGGGGAGAAGGCATGGTACGCGCCGCTTATGCATCTGGCACACCAACAATCAGTGGTGGCCCGGGTAACGGTCCTGCTTTCATTGAACGTAGTGCAGATATCAAAAAAGCAGTCAGTGACATCATTACCAGCAAAACGTTTGATAACGGTGTGATTTGCGCATCAGAGCAATCCATCATTGTTGAACGCTGTATTTACAACGATGTACACCGCGAGTTATTAGCTCAAGGCGCTTACTTCATGAATGAAGATGAAGCGAAACGCATGGCTTCCATGCTACTGAGAGCGAATGGCACGATTAACCCTGAAGTCGTAGGAAAAGACGCGATTACGTTGAGCCAACGTGCGGGCTTTAGTGTTCCAGCTAACACTCGAGTGTTAATTGCGTTGCAAGATACGGTCTCACCGAAAAACCCGTATTCACGGGAAAAACTGTGCCCAATCTTAGGTATGTATGTTGAGGAAGATTGGCGTTCTGCATGTCACCGCGTTGTTGATTTACTGACTAACGAAGGCTTAGGACACACGCTGGTGATCCACACTCAAAATGAAGATGTTATTCGCCAATTTTCTCTCGAAAAACCGGTTAACCGTATTTTGATTAATACGCCAGCCGCACTAGGTGGAATTGGTGCAACCACCAATATTACGCCAGCACTGACATTAGGATGTGGAGCGATTGGAGGTGGTTCTAGTTCTGACAACGTCGGTCCGATGAACTTGCTCAATATCCGTAAAGTCGGTTATGGCGTGCGTTCCATTGATGATTTGAGACAACCCGCACCAGTGAGTGTTCCGGCTTACTCAACATCGCCAATTGCATCGACTGGGCATGGAAATCAAGCGTCTGTCAGCATTCTCGATGATGACCGTTTCCGTCAGACTCAACCAGTAAAAGCTCAAAGTAATAGCGCTGCGGATAACCGATTTGCTAATGCAGTGAGTCATGCTGATGTTGCTGAAGCGGTCGCCACTCATGGGGATATCACGGAAGAGAATGTCGAGCAGATTATTAAGGCCGTTCTCGGACGCCTAAATAAGTAATTTATTGAGATAAGGCGGGTAAATCATGATTTTGGCAAAGGTAATAGGGCATGTTGTCGCAACGCAGAAATGCCAAGAGCTTAGTGGCAGTAATTTACTGATGATCACGGCGCTTGGCGATGATCTCAAACCGTTGAAGGACAAAACGTATGTTGCGGTGGACAGTGTAGGCGCAGGTATTAATGACCTTGTTCTGGCGGAAGAGTACTTCGCATTGAATAAGGACAAATACAAAGCGATGTCCGTGGTTGCCATTGTTGAAAAAGTGTATCGAGACGGTAGGGAGTAAATAACGCATGAACCAGTTTTTGATTAAACCAAGGGTGCAATTCGGTGCGAATGCTTTGGATTATTTATCTCAGGTTAACGCCCAGCACGCGTTTATCGTAACCGACAAAGCGATGGTGAAATTTGGGTTAGCCGACGAGGTGATTCACCGATTATCTCAACAGGGAATTTCATTTTCTCTGTATGACGATGTAGTACCGGATCCAGAAATCTCGTCCATCGTAAAAGGCATGAAAATCATGGATAGCCAATATCCAGATTTAGTGATTGCACTGGGCGGTGGTTCGGTGATTGATGCGGCAAAAGCGGTTATTTATTCCCTATGGCATACCCGCCAAGACAGCCATAGAGCTAAACCTCATTTTGTGGCTATTCCGACAACTAGCGGAACAGGCTCTGAAGTCACGTCTTTTTCAGTGATCAAATCTCACTCTGAGAAATTGGTGCTGGTTGATGAATTTATGTTGCCCGATGTGGCGATTTTAGACCCTGTTTTAGTGAAGTCAGTCCCTGCCGCTATCACGGCAGATACGGGAATGGATGTGCTATGTCATGCCCTAGAAGCTTATGTTTCACGCAGTGCCTCTGACTTTTCAGATGCACTTGCCGAGAAAGCGGTTCAGTTGGTGTTTGCTCACTTAATTGATTGCTATCGCGACGGCAGTAACTTAGTGGCTCGTGAAAAAATGCATAACGCATCGTGTATTGCTGGAATGGCATTTACCAACGCATCTCTGGGGATCACGCATAGCTTAGCGCACGCACTTGGCGGCGTGTTCCACATTCCACATGGTCGTGCCAATGCGCTATTGATGGCTCAAGTGGTGGCATTTAACGCGGGGCTGGAAGGGTGTTGTGAAACCAACGCGGCGAAGCGTTATGCCGATTTAGCCAGAAAACTTAATTTACCCGCATCAAATATACGTGAAGGCGTTGAGAGCTTAATTATGGCAATCAACGTATTGAAAGATGAAATGAATATGCCGAAAGGCATTCACGCTACAGGCGTCAATGAAACTGATTTTAATGCCCGTTTAGGGGAAATGGTTGGACAAGCGTTGCGCGATAGTTGCACTCCAACTAATCCACGGGACGTAAATGAAAAGCAGCTAGAAGCACTGTACAGACAGTCTTTTTAATAGTTAACGCTTTTTATGTGATGAATAACGAACTAGAAAGAACATCAGGAGAGGCTAACATGGCCAAATATGCTTTGACCCCACGTGTAAAAACACTGGCTGAACGTTTAAGTGCTCGCAATTGCTCAATCATTACCGAACGTGCCAACATTCTTGAAACTGTCAGAAATCAATTAACAGGGGCACCTCAAGCGATTAAACCCGCTCAGCGTTTTTATGAGTTTATTCGTAGTTTCCCCACTTTTATTGCACAAGATGAATTGATCATTGGTAGCCAATCTTCAACACCTCGCGGTGCAATTTTCCATACGGAAGATGAAGTACACAGCCAGAGTATTTATGAATTTTTAGCGGGCGATAGCGCAATTGCCGCACCGGATTATTTAGTGGTACTCAATGTCGGATTTGCGGAAATTAAAAATCAGCTAGAAAACCGCGTCAGAAATATTGGCAGTGCCGTTAGCCGTAATAGTATTGATGAGGCAAATAACTGCCGTGCAGCAATTTATGCCTGTGATGCAGCCATCCATTTTGCAAATGCTTTAGCCGTACGAGCAGAGAATCTTGCGGCCACAGAAGCTAACCCATATCGTCGTGCCGAATTACAAGAAAGCGCGGAAGTATTACGCCAAGTGCCTGCGAAACCAGCACAAACCTTTAAAGAAGCTTGCCAAGCGTTCTACCTATTACAACTGATTTTGCATTTAGAAAATGGCAGCTATGCCGTGAACCCAATGGGCTTCGACAAAGCCGTTTATCCATTCTATCAGCGCGACATTGAGCAAGGTCGATTAACTCAACAACAGGCTTACGAGATTGTTGAAAGCTTATGGTTAAAACTGGCTGAGCTGTCAGAAGTCCGTGCAACACGCGCCATTGATGGCTATCCAATGTTTGATGCACTGAAAGGCGGTGTCTATCTTAATGATCCGCAAGTTTGCATCAACGAACTTTCCGCGATGATGCTTTCTGCTCATGAAAATATCAGCGCAATTAATGCTGGATTAAAGGTCCGTTTATATTGTGGTCAAGCAAGCAGGCAGCCTCAATATTCTGCGGCTTCAGCGAGTTATGTCGCACCAACGGCTCAACAAGATAATGAATTCAAAGTGATGGAAGGGTTAACGCCACGCTTACAGCGTTTGCGTAACCGTTATCTAGAAGCGCGCCCAAGCGTGTCTATCTATCGCGCATTAGCCTTTACGGAAGTCGTGAAAAATAACCCAGGTTTACCGCCGATTTTATTACGTGCAAAAGCATTCCGTCGTGCGTGTGAAACCGCGCCTATCTTGATCCAGCCTGAAGAGCTGATTGTCGGTCACCCATGTGGTAAAGCGCGCGCAGGTGCATTTTCACCTGATATCGCATGGCGCTGGGTGGTGGATGAGCTCGATACAATGAGCACTCGCCCACAAGATCCATTTGTGATCGCTGAAGAAGATAAAAAAGTGATTCGTGAAGAAATCGCACCATTCTGGGAAGGTCGTTCTCTGGATGAAATTTGTGAAGCGCAATATCGTGAAGCTGGGGTTTGGGAATTCAGCGGCGAAACTTTTGTGAGTGACTTGTCCTATCACCAAATCAATGGCGGCGGCGATACTTGCCCAGGTTATGACGTATTGCTTTTCACTAAAGGCATGAATGGCATTAAAGCGGATGCTCAGGCAAGACTGGCTGAGTTAAGCATGCAAAATCCAGAGGACATCGACCGCATCTATTTTTATAAAGCCTCAATTGAAACCTGTGAAGGTGTGGTGGCTTATGCGCATCGTATCGCTGAACATGCTCGTGAACTGGCTTCTCAAGAGACAGATCAGAAACGTCGTGAAGAGTTACTGACAATTGCTCAAGTGAACGAAAATGTACCCGCGAACCCACCAAAAACATTGCAAGAAGCGCTGCAAAGTATTTGGACTGTGGAATCCTTGTTTGAAATTGAAGAAAACCAAACAGGATTATCATTAGGTCGTTTAGACCAATACTGTTTCCCAATGTATGAAAGCGATATTCAATCGGGTCGTTTAACCCAAGACCAAGCATTGGAAATGATGCAGGCATTTATCATCAAATGTGCGGAATTAATGTGGATGTCCAGTGAGCTGGGTGCTAAATATTTCGCTGGATATCAGCCGTTTATCAACTTAACTGTGGGGGGGCAAAAACGCTCGGGTGGTGATGCGTGTAACGATTTAACGTACTTAATTATGGATGCAGTTCGTTTCGTGAAAGTTTATCAGCCATCATTAGCATGCCGTATTCATAACCAATCTCCACAAAAATATATGGAAAAAATCGTGGATGTGGTGAAAGCCGGTATGGGCTTCCCTGCCTGCCACTTTGATGATTCCCATATCAAAATGATGCTGCGTAAAGGCTTTGATTTCGAAGATGCTCGCGACTATTGCTTAATGGGTTGCGTGGAACCACAAAAATCAGGTCGAATTTATCAGTGGACATCAACGGGTTACACCCAGTGGCCAATCGCCATTGAGTTTGTTCTGAACCGTGGTCGGATGGTGCTGTTCGATAGCCATCAAGGTTTAGATACCGGGGATCTGCGTAACCTGAAAACGTTCGAAGATTTCGACAATGCCGTGAAAGCGCAAATTGCCCATATTGTTCGTTTGTCGGCGATTGGTACGGTCATCAGTCAGCGTGTTCACCGTGATGTCGCGCCAAAACCATTGATGTCTTTACTGGTGGAAGGCTGTATGGAGAAAGGGAAAGATGTTGCGGCGGGTGGTGCAATGATTAACCACGGCCCAGGGCTGATTTTCTCTGGTCTAGCAACTTACGTTGACTCAATGGCGGCTATTCGCAAAGTGGTTTATGAAGAGGGCCGCTATACCTTAGAGCAAGTGCGCGATGGCCTGCTTGCCAACTTTGAAGGTTATGAAGAGTTACGTCGTGATTGCCTAAATGCACCTAAGTTCGGTAATGATGACAACTATGTCGACCAATATGCTTTAGACATTACTGAATGGACTGAACGCGAGTGCCGCAAATACGACATGCTGTATTCCACATTGAGTCACGGCACATTATCCATTTCTAACAACACACCGATTGGCGAGTTAACTGCCGCGACTGCGAATGGTCGTTTGGCGTGGATGCCGCTGTCAGATGGGATTAGCCCAACTCAAGGGGCGGATAAACAGGGCCCAACGGCAATTATTAAATCTATCAGTAAGATGAACGTGGAAACGATGAATATCGGTATGGTGCATAACTTTAAGTTCTTAAAAGGCTTATTGGATACACCAGAAGGTCGCAATGGGTTAATCACGTTGTTAAGAACGGCATCCATTTTGGGTAACGGTCAAATGCAGTTCAGCTACGTTGATAACGAAATGCTGAAAAAAGCACAGCAAGAACCTGAGAAATACCGTGACTTAATCGTGCGTGTTGCTGGCTACAGTGCTTACTTCGTTGAGTTATGTAAAGAGGTTCAGGACGAAATCATCAGCCGTACCGTGATTGAGAAATTCTAAACCAAATCTGGGTGGGGATAGGCGGCTATTCCCACCATACATAATAAAAACAATAAGTTTGAAACTGTTTTGGAGATGCAATGATGAACACAGCGGCAGAAATCAGAGGGCGGATATTTAATATCCAGAAGTACTCAATTTATGACGGTGATGGCATTCGAACCCTGATCTTTCTTAAAGGATGCAATATTCGTTGCCCTTGGTGCGCTAACCCTGAAGGGCTAAGTAGCCAGTTCCAAGTGATGTTTTCCCACGATAAATGCGTTGGGTGTGGGAAGTGTGTGGATGTTTGCCCTGCGGGGATCCATTACATGACCACCAATGAACAAGGTGAAGCTGTCCACCGCGTGAATCGTAGTATTGACTGCATCGGTTGCCGTAAATGTGAGGAAGTGTGCATTTCTGATGCGCTAGACATTATGGGAAAAGATGTCACGGTCTCTGAAATGATGGAGATCATCATGCAAGACTACGATTTTTATATTTCCTCTGGCGGTGGTGTCACGATTGGTGGCGGTGAAATGAGTTTACAGACAGATTTTGCCGTTGAGCTTTTGCGTGAATGCAAAAAAATGATGATCAATACAGCGGTTGAAACGCAAGGTACGACATCATTAGCGAATTATGAAAAGTTAGCCGAAGTTGTCGACCTATTCCTGTTTGATGTTAAGCATATCGATAGCGTTGAGCACAAAAATCTGTTTGGTATTGGTAATGAAAATGTGCGTCGCAACCTCGAAAGATTAATGGAGTTAGGGGCAAATGTGGTGATGCGTATGCCTTTAGTTCGCGGATATAACGATTCTTTTGATGCAATAACAGGTGCAATTGAATACGCCATAGAATTGTCGAAACGCGGCAATTTAAGTCGAATTGATATTCTGCCTTATCACCAGCTTGGTCGGGGAAAATACGACAAGCTCGACATGATTTATCCCATCAAGAAAGACCCAACCTACAGCGCGGAAGAGTTAGATCAATTAGAGGCTTTCTTTAAAAAATTCGATTTCGATATTCGACTGGTTCGTCACTAAGTAGGAGAGAAAAATGAAAAGTTTAGGCGTCATTGAGACTTACGGGCTGACATCAGCAATACAAGCGGCGGATGCTGCATGCAAAGCGGCGAGTGTCGAGATTGTTGGCTACCGTAAAATCGGTTCTGGCTTAGTTTCTGTTTGTTTTCAGGGAGAAATTAGTGCAGTAAGAACCGCCGTTGACCATGGTGCATCGGTTATCAGCCATCAAGACCTATTAAAAGGCACATTAGTCATTGCCCGCCCAGAAGAGCGAGTGATCACCCAGCTGCTATCCACTAAGCATAAAGCGAGTGAAGAAGAAAACAGTGTTGAAAAACCGACCGTTGAGGCACCTGTGGTGATGGCTGTCGAGACTGCCACTGTGGAGCCAAAAACTGATGTGCGTAAAGGGAAAAAATCATGATAAACCAGCAGTTGATGGGAAAGATTTTGTCTCGTTTAGCTATGTCAAATCCAACCTCAATGATTGATAGCCCCATTGCTATCCCTGTGGGCGTTTCGAACCGCCATGTCCACCTTTCACAAGAAGATGTTACTGCACTTTTTGGTGAAGGTTATCAACTGACGCCATTTAAAGATTTGAAGCAACCTGGTCAATTTGCGGCAAAAGAGTGTGTGATGGTGGTTGGGCCTAAAGGGTCGATCAGTAAAGTGCGAGTGTTAGGACCCACAAGACCAACAACCCAGTTGGAAGTCTCGAAAGCAGATTGTTTTGCATTAGGTATTAAAGCGCCAGTACGTGAATCTGGAGATTTAAATCAATCGGGGAGTGCGTTGTTAATTGGTCCCGCAGGGCATGTTAATCTTTGTGAGCAAGTCATTTGCGCTCAGCGCCATATTCACATGAATTTAATAGATGCTAGGTCGCTAAATGTTTCCAATGGGCAGCGCGTATGTGTTCGCACGGAAGGTGAGCGTAGCCTCGTATTTGATGAAGTCGTTGTTCGAGTGGATGCAAGGTTTTCTCTGGAGTTTCATATTGATACAGATGAAGCGAATGCGGCAGGGTTACGTAACAGTGACAGCGTGTTTGTTGTCAGCTAAGGACTAAATGAGCGGTGGCAATATGAACGAAAAAATGATTGAGCAGATAGTATTACAGGTACTGCAACAGCTGAAACGGCGAGTATTGGTGTTATTGTCCCCAAGCCAAGATTATCAACAGGCGGTTTATCAGCGTTTATTGCAGTTACCTTCAATGTCTTTTTCTTTCTATGCCACCAAGGAGATGCTAACGCAATCGACGATAAATCAATGGAAAGAAATTGGGCAATGTTTTGATATTCATACCTTTAATATGGAAAAACTCGCAGGATTTCACGGGGTTTTTCTCCCTTTTATAGGAACCAAGGTACTGAATGAAGTCGTGAATGGGTTGGCAACCAACGAAGAGAGCGAAATTATCATCCAAACACTCTCTCGAAATATTCCTATCATGGCATTGAAATATCATTGCTGCCCTGAGAGTGATTTGAACCAAATATTAGGTTTGAATAAAAATGAACATTATAACCGCCTTATTAAAGAGAATATGAATAAGGCTATCTCATTAGGTATTCAATTCGATACATTTAATAATATTGAAAATAAAATGCTCATTAAACATGATGAGATATCGAGTGAAAATAAAATAAACCAGAATCGCTATATTACTTTGAGAGAAGTAATGAATGACCCAAAGGAATATTCCCTAAATAAAAATAAATTAACAGATTCGGCAATGGATTATTTAAAGTCTCTAAAAAAATAAATTTTATTTCAATTTAATATTTTAAACGTCTATCTATGTAGGAGTATTATCTATGTCCTCTAAAGCAAAATCATGGCTTTGGATGCTAGCGGTTATTATTTCTGAAACCTCAGCAACATCCACATTGAAAATGTTCGATAATAGTGAAGGAACAACTAAATCATTATTATTAGGTTTAATCGTCGTTCTTTATGTCATTTGTTATTACTCTCTTTCTCGAGCAGTAAAATATATTCCAGTTGGGTTAGCGTATGCGACTTGGTCGGGTACCGGTATTTTGATGGTTTCAACTTTAGGTATGCTGTTTTATGGGCAGCACCCAGATATGGCGGCAATGATTGGGATGGGGGTTATTGCGTCTGGTATCGTGATTATGAACCTGTTTTCTAAAATGGGCTCGGATGAGGCGGAACCGGCTGAAAATTCGGATGCGTCACTGTCTTCAACCAACAAAGTTGCTCACTAATAAGAAGAGAGGAATAGTATGTTTACTGGATTTTTATGGTTGGCATTATCGATTGGTTCAGAAATTACAGGCACATCGATGATCAAAAAAACCAACAGCTTTAGTAAATTGGGTCCATCCATTTTAGTGATTGTGGCTTATTGTTTATGCTATTTTGCGTTAACTCGTGCAATGGGCTATATCCCCGTGGGTGTTGCGTACTCTTTATGGTGTGGGTTTGGTATTGTCGGTGTGACGTTAGTTTCAATGATTTTATATAAACAAAAACCGGATGTGCCCGCAGTCTTCGCGATGGGATTAATTATCTCTGGCGGCATTATTATGAATACTTTTTCAAATATGTAACCTCGCGTTTTATCTCTCTTGTACCCATTGATTATTACCTGTGATTATCAGGTGATAATCAATGACGGTTTCACAACATAAAATGCATGTTTGACGCTAAGAGCCTCTATCTATCCTATGCTAATTTAAGCTATTACCACCGTTTAATTTAGGAATAAAGATATGCAAATTATTGAGTGGGACGATTTTACGAAAGTGGAAATGCGTGTTGGTACGATTATTCGTGCAGAAGTGAACAGTAAAGCAAAAAAGCCCGCTTATGTGATGGATGTGGATTTAGGGGAATTGGGAGTAAAGCGTTCAAGTGCACAAATTACCGTGCATTACACCCCTGAAAGTTTAATTGGCAAACAGGTTTTATGTGTGTGTAATTTTGAAGTTAAACGTATTGCGGGTATCAAATCTGAAGTGTTAATTACAGGTGCCCCCGATGAAACGGGTGCCATTGTATTAGCTGAATTTAATCTACCTGTACCGAATGGTTCTCGCCTCGCTTAAGCCGTAAGGCTGCATTTTCTCGATTAAAACCGTTATACTCCTACTGTATGCCACCCAGTAGGAGCTTGCCTTGTTATTACCTGAATTGCACTATCGCCAATATTCCCAAGAGGTTATTTCTCATCAACATGATGGGCAATGGCAGGTGGTCTTTGCGTTATCAGGAGCGATGGAAATCAATATGCATCGTCAACATTGGCTGCTAAATGCAGGTCAGGGAGTGGTGATCCCGCCGAGTGTTAGTCACGCTTTCAGTGGGCAAGAAGGCAATCAAAATTATGTGCTGGAGATGCCTGCAACGGCACAATGGTCATTAAATGAAAAAACGACGCATTTCACGCTGACGCCAGCGGCGGTGGGGTTATTAAATTGGTTACAACGTTTTCCTCAAGCACCGGAACAAAACTTTGCCGTTGCTCGCCTGTTATTGGCTCAATTAAAACCTGAAAACCGCTGGGTGGATGAGCTGGTTCATTGGGTGGAGTTACGTCTGCATTTACCTATAAGCTGCGAAGATATCGCCAGCGCGTTTTATATGTCAGTCAGTACCTTACAACGTAAAGTGAAGGCCGAAATGGGGATCACCGTCATGCAATTTTTATTGCAAAAACGGATGGAGGCCGCGGGAAGTCTATTATTAACTCACCAAACCATTGAACATATTGCCACTTTGGTGGGGTATGACTCGCACTCTGCTTTTAGCCAAGCATTTCGTAAGTTTTACGGTAAAACCCCTCAGGAATATCGTCTGCAATCCCTACCTAAACGTTAATTCTTCGCTATTTAGACTCTAAATGTTCTGAAATTGTCACTGTGTATTCGCCATATAAAAAGTCGGTATTGATATTGGCTTGTTTTAGTTTTAATTCAAGTAAGGCTAATTGCTTACTGATGGCGACATAATTGGGGTCATCGGCAGAGAGTTGCTGCAGCATATGGCATAAATTCAGCGCTTCTTTTTTCTGTTGCAGTTCAGGCGGCAGATACCCAGAATTTTTAAGAATACGATAGCTCGCCCTTAATTCTTCAGGAACTTGGCTGTCATCATCAAGCTGCAAAGGCTTCCCTTCACCATTGAGATTGGATAACTCTCCTTTATTTAAAGCGTCTTGAATATGGCGCTCTGCCCAAAGATCAATGACAGACATTATGGCTCGCTTTGTAGTGAACAGGCGTCGATTATAGCGCTGATTAACCTAGATTAAAAACATACATTAATCAGGCTAATTGGTATTTTACTTTGTTCTATCTAACTCAAATTTATTGTAATTGTAAAAATGAGTATTAAGCGAATTAAATGAAATAAAACTGACGAAATTTGATATCTATATAGTTAAAAACAATAAGAAATGGCGATTTAATATGGTTAAAGTGTTAGCTTGAGCACATTTTCGTACTTTTATGATATTTAATTTTTATGGTTTTAGGTCTTAACATAAATAAAATTTAACAAAGTAAATGTTATTTTTTTGCCACTGTCATGTTGATTGTTGGTTAATGTATTCAATTTGTATCAAATTTGTTGGTTTGAAATTATATGCTTGTGATTAGGTGAAGAGAAAAACATTGTGTAATGTTCATTTCTCTTGTTTATAAGGAGATTATATGGAACAAAAAAAACAAGAGGGTAGCCGTTTTTTACGAACGGTTGAATGGCTGGGGAATGCTCTGCCACATCCTGTTATTCTATTCATTATCTTAATTGGGATTTTATTAGTCTCTTCCGCCGTTGGTCAGTACTTTGGCGTTAGTGTGCCGGACCCTCGCCCTGAAGGTGCGAAAGGTCGTGCTGAAGACGGGATTATTCATATTGTTAGCCTGTTAGATGCGGAAGGCATCCGTAAAATTCTGTCTAACGTGGTCACCAACTTTACGGGATTCGCGCCTCTAGGCACGGTATTAGTGGCTCTTTTAGGGGTTGGGATCGCAGAACGTGCCGGTTTATTATCTGCAGCAATGCGTCTGATTGTTATCAAAGCACCTCGTAAATTAACCACCGTTGCGATTGTTTTTGCTGGAATTATGTCTAATACCGCGGCAGAACTCGGTTATGTGGTACTGATTCCGCTGGCTGCGATTATTTTCCATTCATTAGGTCGCCATCCATTAGCTGGGCTTGCAGCTGCATTTGCAGGGGTATCCGGTGGATACTCAGCGAACTTGTTATTAGGAACCGTGGATCCGTTATTGTCAGGGATCACTCAACAAGCCGCTCGAATTATTGACCCTACCTATATCGTTGGGGCAGAAGCAAACTGGTACTTTATGTTTGCCAGTACCTTCTTGATCACTATCTTGGGTTATTTCATCACAGAGAAAATTGTTGAGCCACAGTTAGGCCCTTACCAAGGCGGTGGTGTTGATGAAGATGAAGATAAGCTCCGCGCCTCAGCTGAAGTGACGCCGCTTGAGAAAAAAGCGCTGTTCTGGGCATCAGTGACTTTCTGGGGATTAGCGGCAGTATTAGCCTTAATGGTGGTACCGGAAAGTGGAATTTTACGTAATCAAGAAACAGGGTTAGTGAGTAATTCACCTTTCTTAAAAGCGATTGTGGTGTTTATCTTTATTTTCTTTGCGGTTCCAGGGATTGTTTACGGCTATATTGCAAAAACCATGCGCAGTGATAAAGATGTGGTTGATGCGATGGCAAGCGCAATGAGCACTTTGGGTCTCTATTTAGTCATCATTTTCTTTGCAGCACAGTTCGTTGCATTCTTTGGATGGACAAATATCGGGCAAGTTATTGCGGTCAAAGGCGCTAATTTCTTAAATAGTATTGACCTACACGGTGGAATATTATTTGTTGGCTTTATTCTGATATGCGCCTTTATTAACTTGATGATCGGATCAGCTTCTGCTCAATGGGCTGTGACAGCACCGATATTTGTACCAATGTTAATGTTGGCAGGCTATTCCCCAGAAACTATCCAAGCGGCTTATCGTATTGGTGATTCAGTGACCAATATTATTACACCAATGATGAGCTATTTTGGCTTGATTATGGCAATCGTCGTCAAATATAAGAAAGATGCAGGGATTGGTACCTTGGTTTCCATGATGTTGCCATACTCCATTATTTTCTTTATTGGGTGGTCACTGTTCTTTATTGTCTGGGTATTTATTTTGGGGCTGCCAGTAGGGCCAGGCTCACCAATTTACTTTACGCCTGGAAGTTAATCTAATAATTAATCTATAAGGGTAAATAGATTTCTATTTGCCCTTTTTTATTTATTGATACGTGCATTCATAATTGGCTATAAAACGATAGTCATAAAATGGCTTATTTGGTAGGTTATTATTAGTTTGTATATTTTATCGGATTAAATATTTGTTGTTATCTCTTTATTACCCTAAAATTAAATGAGAAATTAAATTTATTTTCATGATTATGTCAAGAATGGACTTGTTCTCAAGTTTGTTTTTATTTATGTGTTATTTTAAATAAAAATAAGGTGAATAATATGTATAGAATGACAATGACCGCAAAATTATTTCTGGTATCTTTTTTTGCTTTTTTATTTATTTTTCCTATTTTTTGTTATTTAATCATTTTTCAATAATCAAGAATTTATTATTTAAATTAAATGGAGTGTTTATTTTCGATATAGCGTGAAAATAAAAAACGCTGATTGTCATGTAAACGTCATTTGCTAGAGATATGGTCGTCATCAATCTGTCATGTGTTGGCGATATTTCTGTCATTTCTCGGTGATAAATTCTCTCTCGAACATAAACTGCGTGAATTCGCACATTTTAGTGTAAATCTCTGCGGATAAACTTCAGTCATTATAAAAGAGAGAATTGGCATGGCATCTATCAAACAGTCCGCTTTAGCAATGATGTTAGGCTTGGCTTTTAGTAGTCAAGGAATGGCAGTCACCACAATCCCATTCTGGCATTCAATGGAAGGTCAGCTTGGCGAAGAAGTGAATGACCTTGTCACTCGCTTTAATGAAACTCACCCAGATTACAAGATGGTTCCTACTTATAAAGGGAACTACGAGCAAAGCCTAGCTGCGGGGATTGCGGCATTTCGTTCTGGCAATGCGCCTGCGATATTACAGGTTTATGAAGTCGGTACTGCGACGATGATGTCATCCAACGCTATCAAACCTGTCTACGAAGTTTTCCAAGAAGCCGGAATTGATTTTGATGAATCTCAGTTTGTGCCTACTGTTTCGGGCTATTATAGTGATGCAAAAACAGGACACCTGTTATCTCAGCCTTTCAATAGCTCTACTCCCGTTCTTTATTACAATAAAGAAGCCTTCAAAAAAGCGGGTTTAAACCCAGATACCCCACCTAAAACATGGCAAGATCTTGCTCAATATACTGAAAAATTACGTGAATCAGGAATGAAATGCGGCTATGCCAGCGGTTGGCAGGGCTGGATCCAAATTGAAAACTTCAGTGCATGGAATGGCTTGCCTGTCGCATCGAAGAATAATGGTTTTGACGGCGCAGACGCGGTATTGGAATTCAATACTCCAGACCATGTAAGGCATATCGAGCAGCTGCAAGATATGAATAAAAAAGGCACATTCAGTTATTTAGGGCGTAAAGACGAGCCAACTGAGAAATTCTATAACGGAGATTGTGCCATTATTACTGGCTCCTCCGGTTCTCTCGCGAATATTCGCAAGCATGCTAAGTTTGATTTTGGTGTTGGCATGATGCCTTACGATGCACAAATCCCAACGGCACCACAAAACGCTATCATTGGCGGTGCGAGCCTGTGGGTGATGGGCGGTAAAGATCCTGCCACGTATAAAGGCGTTGCAGAGTTTATGAAATTCTTAGCTGAACCTGAAAATGCGGCGAAATGGCATCAAAATACCGGATATTTACCCATTACAACGGCAGCGTATGAGTTAACGAAAAAATCCGGTTTTTATGACAAAAACCCGGGAGCAGATATTGCGACTCGCCAAATGTTAAACAAAGCTCCATTGCCTTACACCAAAGGATTACGCTTAGGCAATATGCCGCAAATTCGCACCATCGTGGATGAAGAGCTAGAGTCCGTGTGGTCAGGTAAAAAGACCCCACAACAAGCCCTTGATGCCTCTGTTGAGCGTGGTAACCAATTACTGCGCCGTTTCGAAAAATCCACTCAGTAATGAGTTCTTTCGCCCCTCTTGATGGAATTAAGAGGGGCGCTGCATCACATCTGATTTATTGGGTTGCTTATGTCATCATCTCGTCCCGTCTTTCGCTCCCGCTGGTTACCTTACGCGCTAGTATTACCACAGCTAATCATTACGGTGATTTTCTTTATTTTACCTGCTGGGCAAGCGCTGTGGTATTCATTACAAAGTATTGATCCTTTTGGGTTATCCAGTGAATTTGTGGGGTTAGAAAACTTCACTCAACTCTTTAGCGATAGCTACTATGTAGACTCCTTCTATACCACAATGATTTTTAGTGCTTGGGTGGCGGGAAGTGGGCTTGTGGTCTCGCTATTTTTCGCGGCTTTGGTTGATTATGTGGTAAGAGGAAGCCGTTTTTACCAAACATTAATGCTGCTGCCTTATGCTGTTGCCCCTGCTGTTGCGGCAGTTTTATGGATGTTTTTGTTTAGTCCCGGCAGAGGATTGATAACCTATGGTTTGGAATCCATTGGCTATGACTGGAACCATGCCCAAAATAGCGGTCAGGCAATGTTTTTAGTGGTTTTAGCCTCAGTTTGGAAACAAATCAGTTATAACTTTTTGTTTTTCTTCGCTGCCTTACAGTCTATTCCTCGCTCTTTGATGGAAGCAGCCGCTATTGATGGCGCTGGGCCTATCCGTCGTTTCTTTAAAATATCCTTACCATTAATTACTCCAGTGAGTTTCTTTTTGCTGGTGGTGAATTTGGTGTATGCCTTCTTTGATACTTTCCCTGTGATTGATGCGGCAACGGGCGGGGGGCCAGTACAAGCGACGACGACACTGATTTATAAGATTTACCGTGAAGGTTTTTCAGGGCTCGATCTCTCTTCATCCGCAGCACAATCCGTGATTTTAATGGGTTTGGTGATCATCCTAACGGTGATTCAATTCCGTTTTATCGAGCGTAAGGTACGTTACCAATGATTGAGAAAAATCGTGGGCTGAGCGTATTCAGTCATTCAATGCTGGTAATTGGGATTTTAGTGATTTTATTTCCGCTGTATGTGGCTTTTGTTGCCGCGACACTCGACGATAAAGCGGTCTTCGATACCCCCATTACCCTAATACCTGGCTCTCATTTATGGGAAAACATCCTGCATATTTGGAATAACGGCGTGGCAGTGAATAGCGCCCCATTTTGGTTGATGTTGGTGAACAGCACCATTATGGCGCTGGTGATAGCGATTGGAAAAATGACGATTTCGATGTTATCGGCTTTTGCCATCGTTTGGTTCCGTTTTCCGTGTCGTAGTTTATTTTTTTGGATGATTTTCATCACGTTAATGTTACCTGTCGAAGTGCGAATTTTTCCCACGGTCGAGGTAATTTCTAACTTAAACATGGTGGATAGTTACGCAGGGCTAACCTTGCCATTGATGGCATCCGCCACGGCGACCTTTTTATTTCGCCAATTTTTTATGACGTTACCGGATGAATTGATTGAGGCTGCACGTATTGATGGAGCTTCGCCTATGCGGTTTTTCGTCGACATTGTGCTGCCGTTGTCCAAAACAAACTTAGCGGCGCTGTTTGTGATCACCTTTATTTATGGTTGGAACCAATACTTGTGGCCGATCTTGATCGTTGCAGATCCCAGCTTAGGAACCGCAGTTGCGGGGATCAAAGGCATGATCGCATCGGGTGAGGGTACGACGCAATGGAATCAAGTTATGGCGGCAATGTTGCTCACGCTTATTCCTCCGGTTCTTGTGGTATTAGCTATGCAGAGGGCGTTTGTGCGTGGCTTGGTCGATAGTGAGAAATAACCATGGCAGAATTAAAACTTCAAGCCGTCACCAAAAGCTGGGACGGAAAAAACCAAGTCATTAAGCCGCTGACAGTGGATGTGGTGGATGGCGAATTTATCGTGATGGTGGGGCCTTCTGGGTGTGGTAAATCTACGTTACTACGGATGGTGGCAGGACTCGAGCAAGTCACGAGTGGTGACATTTGGATTGACCGAAAGCGGGTCACACATCTCGAGCCCAAAGAGCGTGGCATTGCGATGGTATTCCAAAATTACGCTCTGTATCCCCATATGAGTGTTGAAGAAAATATGGCATGGGGACTAAAAATTCGTGGGCTAGGAAAAGAGATTATTCGACAAAAAGTGGCGGATGCTGCACGGATTTTAGAGCTTGATGGCTTATTAAATCGCCAACCGAGAGAGCTTTCTGGCGGCCAGCGCCAACGTGTGGCAATGGGGCGTGCCATCGTGCGTGACCCAGCCGTATTCTTATTTGATGAACCGCTTTCTAACCTTGATGCAAAGTTGCGGGTACAGATGCGCCTTGAATTGCAACAGCTCCATCGTCGCTTAAAAACCACCAGCTTGTATGTGACACACGACCAGGTGGAAGCGATGACTTTGGCGCAGCGAGTGATGGTGATGAATAAAGGTGTAGCAGAGCAAATCGGTTCCCCAGTTGAAGTGTACGAGCGTCCTGCTAGCCGTTTTGTGGCGAGTTTTATTGGCTCCCCCGCCATGAATTTGCTGGAAGGAAAACTGAGTACGGATGGCTCTCATTTTGAGCTTGAGGGGGGAATGCAACTACCGCTAGGTCAAACGTATTTACAGTGGGTAGGGCATGCGCTAACGTTAGGTATCCGACCGGAACATTTACAGTTAGGCTCTGAATCGTCAGGGGGGATCCCGCTGGTAGTAGAGACCCTTGAAATGTTAGGTGCTGATAATCTCGTGCATGGTCAGTGGGCTGGGCAGAAAGTCATTGTACGCTTAGGGCATGAGCATCGCCCTGCGATTGGCTCTACGCTATGGCTTCATCTCCCTGTTGCTCATCAGCATTTTTTTGATACTCAATACGGACATCGTTTATGAATTTTTGGCCCTATCCTAAAATTGTCGCCCATCGTGGCGGCGGTAAATTAGCCCCCGAAAACACCCTTGCGGCGATTGATGTCGGGGCGAAATATGGTCACACCATGATTGAGTTTGATGCCAAGTTATCTCGCGATGGTCAAATTTTCCTTCTGCATGATGATACCCTTGAGCGCACGAGTAATGGGTATGGAATTGCAGGGGATTTTGACTGGAGCCAACTGGTTAAAATTGATGCGGGAAGTTGGTATAGCCAAGAGTTTGCCAACGAGCATTTGCCGCTACTATCGCAAGTGGCTGAGCGTTGTCGACAACATCGCATGATGGCGAATATTGAAATTAAGCCAACCACTGGCTTGGAGATTGAGACAGGAACCGTGGTGGCATTAGCGGCTCGACAATTATGGGAAGGACAAACTGCACCGTTACTCTCTTCATTTTCCATTGAGTCCCTTGAAGCAGCTCAAGCCGCAGCACCTGAATTGCCACGTGGTTTATTATTGGAAGAGTGGCGAGAGGATTGGCGTGAGCTGACAACGCGTTTAGGCTGTGTCTCTATCCATTTAGACCATCTCTTATTGGATAAAGCTCGGGTCGAGCTATTGAAGCAAGCGGGCTTATATATTCTGGTGTATACGGTGAATGACCCTGAACGCGCCAAATTATTATTAGCGTGGGGCGTTAATGCAATTTGTACTGATCGTATTGATTTAATCGGCCCAAATTTTCCCGCAGAGTAAATTAAAAAATGCGTTTATTTTGAATGACACCTTAATTAGCAATACGCTGATTGAGGTGTTTTTTATGGCTAAAATAAGGAAATAATTTTATTAAAAGCAACGAGTTAGTTAGTCAAGTCATTATCGGAAATTAGGACTAACCAACGCACTTATACCCAAGTTTTGACCAGTTTAAAACTAGGCTTAGATATTGATATCATTAGTCAAATTACAGGTTTATCCCATTCTGAAGTTCAAGCTATGCGTTAATTAACATACGCTGTATTTATCGAAAAACTGTATTGATAAAAAACGGTGAAGGGCGGAATCAACATAAAATTGACTCCGCCCTTTTTTAATTAACTGAATTAGAAGTTAATTTTTAATGTCGCGTTCACACCGCTGGAGCTCACGTCACTGTTATATTGACCTTGGTAAGAAACACCGAAAGTCGTGGATTTATTCAGCTGAGCATCAACCCCTAAGCCCACGCCAAATAAGTTATCTAACTTGCCACCACGAATTTTGGCTTCGCCAGTGTCAGACAGGAACAACATCGCTTCAGGGCGAGTATCACCAAATAAATGGCTCGCAGACACGTCACCTTTCAGTGTGAGATTTACATTACCCGCGCTGAATGGATAGCCGCCACGTAAACCAACAGTACCGACTTGGATATCTTGGTTGTCAGTTTTGGTGGTGAATTGCATATTACCCACTTGCTCATGCAAATTGTCGCTAGTCACATGCAGCCAGTTAAATCCAGCATAAGGCTCAACAGAATAACGATCATTATTCAGTTGGGTATAGGCACCTTCTACGAAGAACTGAGTAATTTTCGCATCATAGCTGGTGGAGTTATAACCGGACTCTTGGCCTACCCACAGCGTGCGTTTTGCATCTCTGTCTTGGTTTGTATGAGTGACACCGTAGTTAATGGCAGCAACATCCTTGATATTCGACACCCCGTAGGCACCAACATGTAGGTCATTGCTGTCAATTTTACCGTACTCATGGGCTTTATATTTAGATGAACCAGCCCCGAAGAACAGACCCGCTTTGGTGTGAGTGGCCACATCAATTTCTGCACCGACTAACGCTGCGTAGAAATCGGTGTCCATATTGCTGTAACCATAGTCAAGGTTGCCCCATTGACCAACACCCGTCATCCAAATACGCGCATTGCTGTTTTCAATATTGGCATAACGACCATGACCCACGCCGATAGCCTGATCTTTCACGGTACGAGTTAGACCTAATACGTTCACCACGCTGGCATTGTTCGCATTAAGGTACATATCACTACCGAGTGATTGATAAGTATTACGAAGGTCACGTTCGCTCATCGGTAGTGTTGCATCAAACAGCTGACCTTTAGCATTACTTTCTAATGCATTGGCAATTGAACGACTATTCTCATTATTGGCAAATGAAGCAAATGAGGTATCCGCTTTTTTGCTCAGAGAGCCTGTAATGGTGTTGTCTTTTACGGAAACGTCTTTTTGGAATAGCGCATAATCATCTGCGGCAGCATTATTGGTATTTGCTGCGAGCATTTTGGTTTTAGCGCGGTTGTCGGCTAAATTATCTGCGTTAACCGTACCTTGGATTGAATTATCATTAAGATAAACGTCTTTCAGTTGCCCAATATTATCAGCAGCAACGTCCAGTTTAGCGCCTTGATTTAAGGTCATATTGCCGACATTCACATCATGACCTGCGGTGACTAAATAGGTTCCTTTGTCGTTGATGTTGATATTGGCTTTATGGCTTTCATTGGAGACTAACTGACCTTTCTGCGTAAATTGGTCATTATAGCGATTAAGAACACTCAACGAGCCGCCGTTAACGTTCACGTCTGCAGTACCGAAGGATTCAGTAAAACCGTACAGAGAGCCTTGTTCGACGGTTGTACCACCACGGTAGGTGTTATCCCCTGTCATCACCAATGTGCCTTCACCCGCTTTGACTAAAGAGCCATCATACAGACCTGCATCGATTTTGGCTTGGATGGCCTCAGCACGTTTTTGGTAATATTCCTGACGCCATTTTTTAGCATCTTCTTTATCGACAATGTGAGACGTCGGGTCTGGGTTGCCATCGTTTACCACGAAATCGGTACCAAGATTATAATCGCCACCGGCATCGATACCGTGGGCTTTATAATCGGCTAACCATGCTAAATCTTCGGTTTCACGCTGATCTAACGCGGCTTGGTTGATGTCGTTTGTCCAGACATCGAGAGGTACTGCATCCAGTTGATATTCGAATTTACCTAAGAATTGACCGGGACCATACATACCTTTTTCGAGATCCGGTGTACCCCAACCATAGCGCTCATCAGGTACACCATCAGCGGATGTCCAACCTTTATAGAGGCTGCCATCTGGGTTGTAACGGTTGGCAGTTGTGAACATCACATCACGAACTTGCAGGGCATTCATGGATTGATAGCGGGACATTAATACGCCCATCGCACCAGTGACGTGCGGCGCTGCCATTGAAGTACCGCTAAAGGTATCCCAACCCGGATTACCGTTTTCATCCACAACGCTGGAATAGATATAGCGGCTAGGCGCAACGACGGTCCACCATTTGGCATTACCCGCTTCGTTGAACATACCTTCAATTTCATAGCCTGTTTTGTCTGCCGTTTGTTTTAATCCAGCAACCGCAATCCAATGTTTCTCAGCTTGTGGATTGAAATAAGGGTAAAGAGGGCGGTAGTACGGGTTTTTGAAATCACGGTTGCCTGTGGTGAAGACTTGAACAACATTGGTGCCTTTCACGGCATCATAGGCGGCATCCACAAAGGATGGATTATCCCCGTAGATTTTTTTGAAGTAGAAATATTCGTACTCAGTTTGTTGAGTGGTATCGACCGGTAAATGTACGGTGGTGTTACCGCCATCAGGGCCGACTGTTTTCCCTGCATCAATAATTCTTGGGTTGGTTCCCCAGCTGTTATTGATCACTTGGGCACCTGCATCCACCATGGCTTTCCAGCCTGTATAGAAATATTGGTAATCTTGATAAGGGCCGTAGTTATTGCTGTCGGTAGCTCCAGTGTTGCCAACGTAGACATCAGAGCCCCATGCGACCCCATGCATTCCTTCGCCATCACGGTTAGCGCCGACGGTGCCTGTCACGTGGGTGCCGTGAGTATCATTCACGCCTTTGATCCAATCTCCAGTCACATCGAAAGCTTGGCCTTTTTCATAGTGACCGCCTAATTCTTGAGGATAACGCATCCCCGTAGAGCCGTACTCACCTTTGGCTTTAACGGCGTGGAAGCGGGAACCACTCAGTTCTTGGTGAGATAATAAAGCACCGGAGTCCATGACTCCGATTTTAGCGCCTTGTCCATGATATCCCAGCGCGTATGCACTAGAAGCATTCATGGCGGCTAAGCCCCAATCATTTTTATATTCTTGGCTTTCCCAACTATTTTTATCACCGAGTTGCCCAGTTTCAGAGTAAGCCAGTGTATAACTAGAAAATAATAGAGCAGAGGTAATAATCGAGAGTTGGAAAATTTTTTTATTGATTACAGCTTTATTTTTATTGCGTGAAGATACAGCGAATTTGTGTGCTTTGTTCATTCTGATACCTTTGTTATCAATCAAAAAACATCATTAAGAATCAAAAACAGAATCGCAGAGATAATCTGTGTTTTATAAAAATAAATACTTGAACGACATCTCAAAATATTTTTATTTATCGAAAAAGTAGATTTATTGACTAGTCAATCACATGAAGTGCAGATTAATAGAACGTGAAAAGAACAAATTAAATGATAGTTCTATGTGGGGAATTAAATTAATTTTTGCTTTTGAATACAAGAATTAAAATTTAGATAAATTTATTGAGAATAAATCAGATGTGGTAACAAATTCATATTATTTATTAACAGTCATTCTTGCTAATTATTTTTTAATTATTAATGACTAATTTAAAGTAATGAACTATCTTTCTATTATTTAGCAATATTCATATTTTTATAACCAAAAAAAGCCGCCATTGTTTTCAAATGACGGCTTCAAAGAACGACTTTACGTTAAATTATTAAGCGAATAATTACTGATAAAGCTGTTTAATTTCTTGGGCTGCCGCTAAACCACGTTTCGCTTCTTTTTCTGCGATTTCCACGGATAGACCAATATACGAACGTGGGTCTAGCATGGCTTTGATTTCATCATTGCTAAATGCCGCCGTAATGGTTTCGTTCTTGGTGAGGTTAGTGTAGAAATCCTCGCCATCCGCTGCGGTTTTGATAGCTTCTTCATACAGTAATGAGTGCGCTTTATCTTTACCTAGCTTCTCAGCCATTTTCATCATTACGTATTCGGTATTATCTAACCCTTTATTTCTCAGAACGTTATGCAGCATTCTCTCTTCGTGAGGTACCAGAGTTCTCGAAAGCTCTTCGGTTCTTAATAAAATTTCAGTGGTCAGTTCCAGCGCTTCTTCGATAAGCCCATCGAATAACATATAAGAGCTGCTATCACCTTCATACGGTCTGACGGCAGAATACATCCCAACACTCGGTAACGAATACAGTTTTTGGGAGTTAGCAATAATCCCTTTCGCCAGTTTCGGGTTGATTTTGTGTGGCATGGTGCTGCTGCCCACAGTGCCTTTGGTGAATCCTTCAGACACTTCCGCTATTTCTTCCAGCGTCGTGCTGTATACTTCTTCCCCGATTTTATGGCAGATATTCGCCATCAGCGCTAAGTTTGCCATGTACTCTAATTTATGGGTGCTTAGGTTACGTGATGGCACTTCCATCGCATGCATACCCGTCAGTTCAGCAACGCGTTTTTGCACTTCTAAACCAATCCCCGGCATAGAGTTAAACGCGCCCACAGCACCACCCATCATGATGGTAAATACGCGCTTTTCACACTCTTTCATACGCTGGTAGCAGTCGATGAAATCGCTGATCCACACGGACACTTTGTACCCGTAAGTAATTGGGATAGCGTGGCGCCCATGGGTTCTGCCCGGCATCACCATGTGTTTCGTTTTTTCAGCAAGACCTGATAAGTTCTCGATGATCTCACTTAACAGCAGCATAAATTTATTATGGACTGTTTTCATCATGTACAGCTGCGAGCTTTGCTGAATATTTTGAGTGGTAATTCCGTAATGGATGTATTTACCACTCTCTTCAGAACAGGCATTCACCAACACTTTTAAGAAGGGAACGAAGCCGTGCCCAATTTTTTGGTAAATGCGGCTCATCTCTTCAAAATCAATGTTTTCAATAACCGCTTTTTCTTTAATTTCATCGGCCGCTGATTGGGGAATGAACCCCGCTTCAGCCTGCGCTTGAGCTAACATGGATTCAAACATCAGCCAAGTATTGTATTTGGCTTCATCCGATAACAGGGCTTTTATACCGCGGTCATCGATGGTTTTACTCTTAGAATCATATAAGGCTCTCATCATATATCCTTTTATTTCTTCATGAACTCATCAACAGCGTTGCGAACAAATTCAACTTTTGGTCCATACACTACGTGGACGTGGTTTGCCGATGGAAAGAAGAATGCGGTACATCCTGATTCCAACATTAAATCTTTATCAATTTTATTCACTTCTGCGACATCAATACGCATACGGGTAATACAGTTATCTACGTTACGAATATTCTCTTTACCGCCTAAGGCTTCAACAAGGATCTCAGCGATTTCGCCATAACGTTTTTCTTTAATTAAGGTATTTTTCAGGTTGCTCGACTCTTCACGACCCGGGGTTTTGATATCAAATTTGATAATCGCCCAGTAGAAGATGAAGTAAGTTACAACCGCTAGACCACCACCAATCAGGACTAAGAATATCCAGTTAGTGTGCTCGTACAGCAATCCAAAGATAGTGAAGTCAAACACGGTTCCACGGATATACCCGATAGCAACCCCAGCGAATGACAGTAACACTGCACCAATACCGACGATAATGGCATAGATTAAGTACAGCAGCGGTGCGATAAATACGAAGGTAAATTCGAGTGGTTCGGTCACGTTACCGAGCATCGCGGTCAATACCATGGTCACCAACATCGATTTAACTTCAGCACGGTTCTCTTTCTTCGATGTTTTATAGATAGCTAATGCAATCGCAGGGAACAGGAACAGCGTCACCAGCATTTGTTGCTGCGCCATAAAGCGCGTCAGGCTTGGCATCATTGCCCAGTATTCACTACTTGGACCTTGCTTAAATAACACTTCCGTTAAGGCTGGAACGACACCGACAAAGGTTTGTCCATCAATAACATAGGTACCACCCGCTTCGGTAAATCTAAACAGAACGTTCCAAACGTGGTGTAACCCGAATGGAATAAACAGACGCTCACCACCAGCGGTAAAGAATGGACCGACAGGGCTTAAGAATATGGCGGAAAGCTTCATCAAGCCTTGCACTAACACTTCCCAGATAAACGGTAATGTTCCGCCGACCATGATCATTAAGCCGACCATGATAATCGCGACTGACTTTTTACCCGAGAAGAAGGCGAAGGCGGTCGGCAGCTCGAGGTTATAGAATTTATCGGTGGCCCATGCACCAATTAACCCTGTAATAATCCCCCCAGCGGCACTGATGTTTAAGGTTTGAATACCTAAAACTTTAATCTGTCCCACTTGACCCATAATCGCTGGATCCGCCAATTTACCCGTGAGTACCAACCAAATATTCATGGTGATGATCAACGAAAGGTAACCCACAACGGAGGCGAAGACCGCGATCCCCTTATCGCGCTGGCTCATGCCGTAGGCAACCCCCATGGCGAACAGTAATGGGATGTTGTCGAAGATAACGCCCGCAATAGAACGGATGCTGACAAGTAATGCGTTAACGGTTTCATTGCCGAGGAAAGGGAATCGAGCAATCATATAGGTTTGAACTAATGCACCACTGATCCCCAGTATCATACCAATTGGAGCCAGAACCCCGATTGGCAGGAGCAGTGTCCTACCAAAGCGTTGGATTGACTCACCAAACTTTCTTTTAGCCATATTTTTTCCTAATGACGAAGAATTATTGAAATTAACTGGAATACTAGCACTGGGTTTTTTAAATGAAATGATGTTACGGTTTTAAATATTATCTCAGGTCACGCTTTAAGACATAGGTCATTTAAATAAGGTAAATCTTTAAAAATCATATTGATAATGATTTTCTTATCAATGTATTAGGGATTTTTTAAATAAATAATTATTTTAAAAATATCAAAAATAATTGAGTGAGGCGTAATTAACTAACTTTAAGCTAAATAAAAGAGAATAGAGGAACGTATTTACAGTAGATTTTCTAATTCATTAATAAGTAAATCTACCAGAATAAAAAATCCGGTTCTCGATTTTGAATCATCGCGTTTGGTGTCATAACTGTCGGCAAAGCAGAAAAGCGTGTTATTCGCATATGCGGTGAGTTCATTGGTATGAAAGGCGGTCATACTGATGATGTTGGCTTCTTTCAGTTGAACGATTTTGGCGGTTTCGATGATCTTTTTCGTACCGCCTGAAAGAGAAATAAAAATGACGGTATCATTTTGGTTAACCAGACGAGTAAAGGAGTCAGAAAGGTTGTAATCATTGATAAAAAAGCAATGTAATCCGAGGGAGAAGAGTAAATGCTCGAGATAATAGCCGACGGCTTTACTGGTTCCTCGTGCCACTAGGAAAATATTTCGTGAACCGTGCAATATTTTCGCACAGTCCCGAATTTGGTCTTCATTAATCAGCGTGAACGTTTTATGAATATTATTTTCGAGCTGCTTTTTATATGACGCTGGATTTTTTTTCTCAGCTTTATTCTGCGAAAGTATATGGTTATTAATTTGGAATTTGAGTTCTTTAAACCCACTAAAACCTAATTTCTGGGACAAATTAATAATGACAGTCTTAGATACAAACGTTTTGGCGACTAATTCATTAATATTTAAGTAGGGAATATCGGCAATATTATCGGTAAGATATTTTAATACTTTTTTTTCACTGACGGTTAAGTTGTCATAATTCTTTAGAAAATCTAGCATATCTCACCTGATCAATAGAGTCTCAAAAGCCCATTTTAGTCTGGGTTCGCGTGTTATTTATGATGATATCGACACTGTGTGAAGTGAGCCAAAGCTCAATAGAGTTGATTATACGTTAAAGCCGTATTTTATGCAGGTTTTCCGAGAGTTTTTTTGATGTGAATGACTTATAAGGTCGATGATAATACTTATCTATTTAAGCTAAGAATATAAAAATGAGACGGACCTCAACCAGAGTCTAAAAGATTAAAAACGCCTTGTGATAAAGCACATCACGAGGCGTTTTTGTTTATCCCAATTCCTGCTCAATCATTATTTGAGTTGCCAAAGCGTTCCTTCAGAAATAACCGCGCTGCCATGAGAAGCAAATAACATTAGCTTGCGCGCATTAGGCTGGGGATATATACGGCTAGACATTGTGGCGTCACCATCATTGACAAAGACTTCAACGGAGGAGCGGTCAATAAAAATACGCAATGAAAGTTTATCGCTCGTAGGTAATGGAATGCTGCGATAACCGTCCAACTCATATTCTGGGTAGTGCCGCCAGAGCACTAAGCGTTGAGATTGGCTATCAATATACAGCTCTAATCCATCGCCAACTTTATTACCTAGCGCTATGCCATATCGTTCTGCATGGCTTTGGCGTATATCCCAAACGAGTTCTAACTCGATGGCGCTGGAATGGTCGAGTAACACTTCCGTATTACTGATCGAGTGCGGCTTAATGGGTTGGCTCTGTTGGCGCAGTGAGTTGGCTTCAATCACTGGGCGTTGGCATAAATGCCCATCTCGTTCAAATAACTCGCGTGGTAAGGTTAAGCAGCCCGCCCAGCCTTCTTGTTTTGATGGCATCACTGATTCCCACATATCCATCCAAGCCATAATGACACGGCGCCCATCCGCTGTAGTGAAGGATTGTGGTGCGTAGAAATCGTGTCCATTATCCAGTTCAGTCAATTTTTGGCTTTGTATAAAGGCGCTTCCTTGTTGCCAGTGACCTTGAATTACGCCGGATTGGAAGCGATTACGATACTGATAACCTGTATTTTGTTGGATGCCTTGTGGTGAAAACATCAAATAGTGGTGGTCGCCACACGAGAAGAAATCTGGGCATTCCCACATATAGCCACCATCAATGTCAGCATGGGCGAGGATTCGATCAAGTTGCCATTCGCGGAGCGAGTTACCTTTATAGAGCAGTGTTTGCCCACAATTTGCTGCGTCTCGTGCACCTAGTACCATCCACCAAGTGCCATTTTCTTGCCAAATTTTAGGGTCACGAAAATGCATAATGCCATCAGGAGGCGTTAGTACAATACCTTGTTTTTCAAAGTGAATACCGTCAGTACTGGTTGCTAAGCATTGAACTTCACGGATAGCGCTATCGTCACCGGCTTCTTTTAGCCACACATGCCCTGTATAAATGAGTGAAAGGATTCCATTATCATTTACAGCACAACCCGAAAAACAACCATCACGATCATATTCATCACCCGGCGCTAGCGCGATAGGCTGATGTTGCCAATGGATCATGTCATGGCTGGTGGCGTGACCCCAATGCATCGGCCCCCAATCAGCACTCATTGGGTGATGTTGATAAAATGCGTGATATAACCCATCAAAGTAGATCAAGCCATTGGGATCGTTCATCCAGCCAGCGGGGGGCGCAAGATGGAAGTCAGGGTAATAGGTGTTTCCACGTTGAGCTTTAAGTTGCTTAAGGGCAAATTGTGCTTGCTGAAGTTTCTGTTTCATAGTTCCACCGTTTTTTTCGACGTTGTCATGGGGTTGCTGACGGTTGATGTGTTTTCTGATTGCAGAAGCACGCTAGAGATTATCGTCATGGAAATGACGATGGCGGCGAGGATCATATAAGTATCGGCGAAGCCTAATGTGTCATAGCCGTACCCTGCTAACGGGGATAAGAATGAAGCACACAGTGACGCCGTAAACTGGAAGCCGACTAAATAGATGGTTGCGGATAAGCGTTTATCAAATACAGACGTAATGTATTTAAATAATGAAATTAAGAGAATAGGAAGTTCAACGGCATGCAGTAGCTTCATTAATGAGATAGTGATGGCGTCATCGGCAAGTCCTGAACCCAAAATACGTAGCGCCATGATCAAACCACTTAACAATAGACCCCGTTTAGCACCGATACGATTTACAAGGAAAGGCGCTAAAAACATCCCGCCTGCCTCTAAAAAGACCTGAAGCGAGTTTAAGTAGCCAAACATCTCATTACCTTCGTTTTGGTTAGCAAACAACGAGGCAAAATAGACCGGAAATTGTTGGTCGTAGACGTTATAAACACTCACACCACAGACAAATATTACTAAAGACCAAAATGAGCGCATACGTAAAAGTCCCAGCGCATCAGAGACAGTTAGCGATTGAGTTTTACCGAACTCAAGCTCATTCATGGTATGAGGGCGAACATTGCGTAAATGCCATAACAGGATGATGAACAGCAGTGCGCTGGCAGAACCCATAGCAAAGTTTAAATTGGGGTCGATATTAAATAATAACCCAGCAAAAAAGGTGGCGCCTGCCCAGCCCAGTGAACCCCACATACGGGCACGACCATATTCAAAACTCGCAATGCGGCTAACACGTTCAGTGTAGGATTCAAGGGCGCCAATGCCGGCAAAGAAAGTTGCGCCAACATAAATGCCCAATGCGGAAGCTCCCGCAAAAATGTTCCATTTTAATAACGGGGTACAGACAAAAATAAACCAAGGTCCGCTGATTAATAGCAATCCACCCAGAAACCATAATAGATTTTTGCGTAAGCCAAGTCTGTCTTGGATAAACCCGTAAAGAGGCTGAGCACAAAATGCGGTTAGGCTGATAACAGAAAAAATAATACCCGTATCGGTGCCTTTTAGGCCAATTTTTTGACTGAGCCACAGAGATACCAAGGAAAACACGGATGACCATGTCCAAAAGAAAGTAAATAACAAACCACTTAATGTGAGATAGGCATGCATGTTAGCGCGTGTTTTTTTGCCCATAGCTATTCTCCTACTGTCAGAATACCTATATTGTTAATGTTAACATCAGCATTAGAAAAGAAGGCATTGTGAATAAATATGATGTTAATCACCAATGTTAACATTAACATTGGTGGTATGTGAGGGGTGTCACAGGTTTTTTATTATCACAATCATGTGGCTATTTTTTGGTTGATATACTCCGATGAAAAGACGTTGGATAAGTCATTTCATCGCTTAAGACACATGTCGAATTTAGAGCGCAGAGGGCAAAATGGTACTCTTAAAAGATGTCGCAAAGCTGGCGGGTGTTTCAATGATGACGGTTTCAAGAGCGATTAATAATCCTGAGAAACTGAAAAAAGAGACACTGGCGCGTATTCAAAAAGCAATTAGCGAAACGGGTTATACCCCTGACCTCTCTGCACGCATGATCCGCGGTACACGTTCAGGACAAAAGCCTCGAACGATTGGGGTATTGGCGCTAGATACGGCAACGTCTCCTTTTTCTGTCGATATCACGCTGTCTATTGAAGAAACGGCGCGTTCACACGGTTGGAATAGCTATGTGGTGAACATGCTAGAAGGTGATGATCCTGAAGCCATTGCAAGTCTACTTTTTTCTCATCGCCCAGATGGCATTATTTACACGGCAATGGGACTTCGACAGGTTGAAATTACCAAGCACATGATGAAAGTGCCATTGGTACTTGCTAACTGTGAAAGCTTAAATGTACAAACTGCGAGCTATGTACCTGATGATGAAGATGGGCAATATAACGCGGTTAATGCACTATTAAATGCAGGTTATCGTCGACCATTGTGTCTATATTTACCTGCCAATCATCCAGCGACTATCCGTCGATCTCTTGGGGTCAAACGTGCTTGTGAGGAGCATGGGATTCATGCCGACACGCTCATTCATCATTTTTTGACGACGGACAATTATTCGGATATTCCTGAAATCGTGCGTCAGCAGATCCACCATCGTAAAGCGAACTTTGATTCAGTCATCTGTGGAAACGATCGGATCGCCTTTATTGTTTATCAGATCTTGCTAGAAAGTGGATTAAAGATCCCAAAAGACGTGGCGGTGGTTGGCTATGACAATATGGTTGGGATCGGTGAATTATTTATCCCTCCGCTTTCAACGGTACAGCTTCCCCATTATGAGATAGGCAAGCGCAGTGCGTTGCATATCATTAATGGGGAGACACACCGAGATACTGTTTATATTTCATCGCCTTGGCTACCAAGGGATTCAATTTAATTTTTAACTATTATCTGTGGAGTAATTTATGACCGATAAAGTGTGGGTCCTTGGTGATGCTGTCATTGATCTGATCCCTGAAAGAGATGGTTGCTTATTACAGCTTCCGGGAGGAGCGCCTGCCAATGTCGCTGTTGGTATCGCTCGCCTTGATGGTCAAAGTGGGTTTATTGGTCGAGTGGGGAACGATCCATTCGGTCGCTTTATGCGCCGTACACTCGCGCAAGAGAATGTGGATATCGCTTATATGAAGTTAGATCCACAACATCGCACATCGACCGTGGTGGTTGAACTTGATGACGAGGGGGAGCGGACTTTTACGTTTATGGTACGTCCTGCGGCAGATCTTTTCTTAGAAATTGACGATTTACCCGTATTCCAGAAAAATGAGTGGTTACATGCTTGCTCTATTGCTCTTAGTGCTGAGCCGAGTCGTAGCACAACATTTCATGCCATGGAAATGATTCGCCGTGTAGGGGGGCGAGTGAGTTTTGATCCGAATATTCGAACTGACCTATGGCAGGATGAAACCCTGTTACGTGAGTGCTTAGATAAAGCGCTGACATTTGCATCTGTGGTGAAGTTATCCGAAGAGGAACTGTTTTTTCTAAGTGGTAAAACCGATATTCAGCAAGGTATTACACATCTTTCAGCGCAATACTCTTTTGATTTACTGTTGGTCACTTTAGGTAAAAATGGGGTGATGGTGTGTTGGCAGGGAGATATCCTGCATTATTCTGCTAGACCCGTAGTGGTGGTTGATACGACAGGTGCGGGAGATGCTTTTGTCGCAGGTTTACTGGCAGGGCTGGCGGTGTATGGTCTGCCGCGTGATGAAGACACGCTGGGTGTGATTATTGGGCAAGCACAAATTTGTGGTGCGTTAGCCACGACTGCGAAAGGGGCAATGACGGCATTACCTTATCGTCAAGCGCTACAAAAGAGCCTTTAGTATGATTTTGTTTTTATGGATATTGTGAAAATGCAGCAAGGACGGAACGATTTATCAACGTGATTTGCCAGAAAAGCAAAAACCCGCCACTAGGGCGGGTTCTTTAAATAGTGGTGCCCGGACTCGGAATCGAACCAAGGACACGGGGATTTTCAATCCCCTGCTCTACCGACTGAGCTATCCGGGCAACGGGGCGCATTAAACCGTATTAGGCTGTTCTCGTCAATGCATTTTTAATAAAAAAAACCATTTTCGTACTGAGTGTTTTCTTTTTCGACAAAAAACGCCTGTTTAACGCGCGAGTGTACGAATTTTAACTTAATGCGCCTTTTTTACGGCACAGAGCGATAGTCAAAATATCTTCAGAAAGCTGTTGAGCAATTTCCACATCACGGATATCACGATTAACCAACAAGCGATTTAAACAGCCTTCTAAGACCAACTCCATCTGATTGGCGACGAGTTCTGCATCTTCAATATCTAGCTCATCGAGCAGCTGCTTAGTAAAGCTGAATGAGTTGGATTTTTGCAGTCGGCTTAATTGGTGGATAGGGTGTTCTGGGTTTGGGTAATAGTTGCAGGCAGAAATAAACAGGCAGCCAGGGAAACGTCCTTCACGAACTTTCTCTGCCAGTTGTTGATAACGAGCCATGAGTTTTAGTTGTGGGCTGAGTCGCTCATCTAATAAGGTTTGGCGCTGCCACACTTCAATTTGCTGCCCGTGATAGCGTAGAGAATCATAAACGAGTGCTTCATCATCAGGCCAAAATTGGCGTAAGGTCGTAAAATCGGACTCAATTTCAGTGAGCAAGCTTTCTGTCGAGGCGGATAACCCCTGTTTCTCTAACTGGTTTAACGCATGGCTCAAAATAATGTCGCGCTGGATACTCATCGTTATCTCCATCACAAGATTTGCTAATTTTTCCATCATAGCAATGTTCAAAGTTGATTTATAGGCGTTGATTTTGTCACAAGTATGAGGAAGGTTGAGGGGAATTACGGGGAAGTCAGAGAGTGAAGAGGCAGAGAGGCGTTACCCTCTCTATACCTAACGAGTTGTTTAGTAGAAACAAATTCCTAGTTAAACAACTTATTCTCCATATCAATATCGATATGATAAAAATTGAAAATATTTTGTAGGAACTCATCAATATCGTGCTTTTTTAATTCTAAAGCATGCAAAATTCCCAAAAGATTTTGAATAGTAATCGCATTGACACCTCGCTCATATCGAGAAATCTGTTGTTGGCTGATGCTTAAACGAGAAGCGAGTTCAGCGCCCGTGAGCCCAACAACTTTACGTCGTCGTTTAAGAAATGAACCAATGTAAGTGGATACTTCATGGTTATCGAATTGTTGATTAGCTAGCATGATCCCTCCATGCGAGTTTTATTGAGATAATAGTATTCAAAGATAATTAAATATTATTATCTTTAATTGGCGAGAGTAGTCGAAAATTGACTATATCAATTTAGGCGTATTTAACCGCTAAGTTAAACTAATTACCAATATTTATGACGGATTGATAGGCTATTTTCGATAGTTAATAGCTATTTCGATCACTCAGTTAGTGAGTAAGATCCTGAAGGATTATGGGTCTTATGTTTGATTATTTTAATTTAATTAGCTCAATAATCTGGATTATGGGGTTTTGATTGGTTTATTATGGCGATAATTACTGACTTATTTTCTATAAAAATAATGCAAAAAATAATAATGAAGTATGAATTAGGTAATGGGCTGTTACACTTATATATATATTATTCATAAATATGTTTCGAGAGAAAGATTTATATTTACTTCGTCATAAATATACAGATTTGTTTATTGATTATCGGCATTATTTTAAATAGTTTATAGAAATAAGAATAAATATGACATCGTGCAAATAAGGAATGCTGATTAATGAAAATTATCATTGCACCTGATTCTTTTAAAGAGAGCATGAGCGCCGAGCTTGCAACTCAATCAGTGATAAAAGGCTTTCAACGCGTGTTTCCTGACGCGGAATATATTTCGCTGCCAGTGGCTGATGGCGGAGAAGGAACGGTGGATGCGCTGATTGCGGCACAGCACGGCGAAAAAATACCAGTTACCGTGGCAGGTCCTTTGGGACTCCCTGTCATGGCTTATTATGGACTATTAGCTGAAAGTAAGACAGCGGTGATTGAAATGGCGCAAGCCAGTGGGTTGATGTTAGTGCCTATAGCCAAGCGAAACCCGATGTTGACGAACAGTTATGGTACGGGAGAGCTGATAGCCAATGCGCTTGCTCTAGGGGTTGAGCGGATTATTCTAGGGATTGGCGGCAGCGCCACAGTGGATGGTGGTGTCGGCATGTTACAGGCGCTGGGTGTTCGATTTTATGATGAAAATCATCAATTACTGAAGAGCAAGGGGAATATCCTTTCGCAGATAGCGCATATCGACATTCAGCAGCTTGATCCGCGTTTATCTCAGTGCAAAATCGACATTGCTTGCGATGTGAGTAATCCCTTGGTTGGGGAACACGGCTCTGCGGCAGTTTTTGGCCCACAAAAAGGAGCAACGCCAGAAATGGTGGCAGAGTTAGACAACGGGTTAAATCAGTTTGCGGCGCTTCTTCAGCAGTTAACGGGGACTGACTATCGTTATCTTGCTGGTGGCGGCGCGGCGGGGGGGATTGCTGTTGCAGCAGCTGCGCTACTCGGCGGTGAGCTTAAATCCGGTATTGAGATTGTGATGGACGCTTTAGCGTTTGAGCAACACTTACAAGATGCCGATTTGGTGATCATCGGTGAAGGTAGCATGGATGGGCAGACTGCTGGCGGAAAAGCGCCTTTTGGTATTGCGAGACTCGCGGCAAAACATCAGGTTCCGGTTATTGCATTAAGTGGTGTGTTAGGGGATGGGGTGGAAGGGCTGCACCAAGAAGGTGTAACAGCGGTATTTAGTATTCTTCCAAGATTGTCTTCGCTTAGTGAGGCACTTAAGCAGGGTGCAGAAAACTTAGAAAATACAGCATTCAATGTGGCTCGAGTATTGAATATGGGGCGCCATCTTTGAAATAAAAGCGAAGCGCATTTATTTGATGGAAAATAAGCTAACTTATCCAATATTTATTTTATATGCACTTTTTCCGATACCATGACGACGAGTTATTTGATAAATGAAAGGGTAATAAAGCAATAAACTACAAGAATAGGTAAAAAATGCTTAACCCCAACACGTTTGTGCCACTGAAAATTATTGCTTCTGGCATCGCACTACCCACACATAAAATATTGTCGATGGATTTGGATAAGCAGCTAAATAAGCCGAACGGTTACGTTGAAAAGCGCTCAGGGATCCGCTGGCGCTACCATGCATCCAATACGGATAGCCAAGCTGAATTAGCTGCAGCAGCAATTCACGATGCATTAACTCGCCACCATATTGATCCTGCTTCAGTGGATGCCTTGATTTGTGCCTCGGCTATTCCCGTTCAAGCCCTACCTTGTAGCGCAGCTCATATTCTTGCAAGTTCAGCACTTCATTCGGGTATTGCCTGCTTTGATGTGAATGCGAGCTGTGTGAGTTATTTATCGGCATTGCAAATCGCGGGTGGGCTACTCGCAACCCATCAGTATCGTCGAATTGCGATTGTCTCTGCGGATATTGCTTCTCGTGGGATCGATTGGGAGCATGAAGAATCTTCGCTGATCTTTGGTGATGGCGCAGCTTGTACACTTGTTGAGCACGGTGATGGGCATAGTGGCATTTTGGCATTTCGCTTGGAAACCTATCCTGAAGGATTAGATCTCTGTGAAATTCGTGCGGGGGGGACTCGCCGTAATCCACGCTCAGGTATGGAGCCGAGCGATTTCTTATTCCACATGAAAGGCAAACCGCTATTCAAGATGGCATCCGCCATGGTTGAGGATTTTATGGAGAGAATACTGTCTCAAGCGGGAGTGACCTTAGCGCAGATAGACACGGTGGTTCCCCATCAAGCGAGTCACTTATCCTTGGAACATATGCGTAGGCGTCTTGGTGTCACCACCGAGCAGTTAGTCGATATCTATGCCACACATGGCAACCAAGTGGCGGCATCAATTCCTTCCGCGCTACATGAAGCCATTATCACCGACCGTTTTTATGGTAAATCCCACGTAATGTTGGTAGGAACCGCAGCCGGTTTGGCGTTATCTGCCTTGGTTTTGATCCCATGAAAATTTTAGTGACAGGCGCGACCAGTGGGCTTGGGCGCAATGCCACAGAAATCTTGCTACGTGATGGGCATCAGGTGGTAGCTTGCGGGCGTGATTTGGTTATTGGTCAGGAATTAACGGATGCAGGGGCGGTATTTATTCCCGTTGAATTAGCACAGCTGACCCCTGAAACCGCGCACGAATTGATGGCAGGGTGTCAGGCAGTTTGGCACTGCGCCGCACTGTCGGCGCCATGGGGTGCGCGTGAAACATTTGAAGCCATTAATTGGCAAGCAACCAAAACCTTGGCGCAGACCGCGGCAGAGCAGGGCATCGAGCGGTTTGTGCATATCTCCACACCAGCTATCTATTTTAATTTTACTCACCAGCACAATATTTTCGAATCAACGAATAACACGCAATTTGCCAATGATTATGCGCGAACGAAGTTCCTTGCCGAGCAAGAAATTGCCAAGATAGTGCCGAATTATCCTTCAACCACCTTTGTGATTTTGCGCCCTAGAGGATTATTTGGGCCTCATGATCGGGTTTTATTGCCGCGTTTGATGGCACAAGTCCGCACCCGCCATGGCAAATTGGTACTGCCGGCAGGGGGCAAAAATGCCTTCGATTTGACCTACGTTGAAAATGTGGTGGATGCCATGATGTTGGCAACCGAAAAACCGTTAAAAAGTGGCTCGATATTTAATATCACCAACCAAGATCCTCAACCGTTAGCCACGACATTAAGAATGCTGTTTGAACAAACTGGAACGGCGTGTCAGATTAAATCAGCCCCTTATTCGCTATTATACGGTGTGGCATTCTGCTTAGAAAAATTGGCGATTATGCAGCGAAAAGAGCCGTTATTAACCCGTTATAGCCTCGGTGCTGCTTATTTCACGATGATTTTAAATAATGAATGCGCTCAGCAGGAACTCGGTTACCACCCTCGCTATTCCATGGCGCAGGGCATTGCACGCACAGCCAAATGGCTTAATGAAAATCAAGAGGGCAAATCATGATGAACATTCGGGTATTTGAAGTGGGATATTGCACCCATCCCGGTTGTGTTGCCCTCAAAGGTGCCAGTATAAAGGCGTGTAAATTCCCTGCTCGGGCGTGGCTGATTGAAGGGCATGACCAGCGCTGGTTGTTTGATACGGGGTATGCCGACCACTTTTATGACCATACCCGCGAGGGGATTATGCGGCTGTATCGTGCGGTTACGCCTGTTTATTTTGATACCAAAGATGCTCTTGTTTCTCAGCTAAAGGCGGATGGCATCACGCCCGCTGATATTACTGGGGTGATTATTTCCCATTTCCATGGTGACCATATTGCGGGGTTGCGGGATTTCCCCTCTGTACCGTTGATCTGTTCGGGGGAAGGGTGGCAAAAAAACCGTGACTTAACCGGATTTTCCGCATTACGTAAAGCCTTTGTGCGCGGATTGATACCCGAAGATTTCGAAGAAAGAGCGCGGTTTTATGAAGGTTTTGAGCATATTGAGCTGCCCGAAGCTTTAGCCGAATTAGGATTTGGTTATGCAATAAACCCTGAAAAAACCTTAATTGCAGTACCGCTGCCGGGTCATGCCGCGGGGCATACAGGGCTGTGTGTCGCGACGGATGACGGCTGGATCTTGCTGGCGGGGGATGCGGCATGGTCACCAACGAATTACCGAGAATTACGCGGACCAATGGCGGTAGCGAATTTAATTATGGATGACCGCCATGCCTATTACGATACGCTCAATAAATTGCATCAGATTGATAAACGCCAGATACCGATCCAACTGTGTCATGAGGGCGAGCTGTGAAACTGCTGAAAATTCTGTGGCATTACTGGCAGGCTCGCCGACTGCGTTTTACGGATCGTGCAGCGCTAGAAGGATATCAACAGCGAAAATTGTCGGCATTTACTCAGCGTTTTTTACGGTGCAGTCCCTATTTTTCGGCATATTGTGAGCAAGCACTTACTCAGTGGCCTGTGATGAATAAAGCTTTGATGATGCAGCATTTTGATCGCATGAACACCCAAGGGCTGAAAGTGGATGAGCTGCTTGCCTGCGCAAAACAGAGTGAATCTTCCCGAGATTTCTCCCCAACAGTGGGAAAATTCAGTGTGGGATTATCGTCTGGAACTTCAGGAAAGCGGGGCGTATTTGTGGTCAGCCCAGGTGAGCAAGCTCGCTGGTCGGGAACTATGCTGGCTAAGATGCTGCCGGATGGATTATTTGCAGGGGAACGCGTTGCACTGTTTCTACGTGCAAACAATAACTTATACGAAAGTGTGAATAATCGCTGGCTCTCATTTCGCTTTTACGACTTGCTGGGGGATTTCGATGAACACCTCGCTGTACTTAATCAATGGCAGCCTACCATTATTGTTGCTCCTGCTCAGGTGCTGGTGGAAATCGCAAAACGCCAGCAGCGAAATGCGTGCTCACTAACCCCAAAAAGGGTGATATCAGTGGCGGAAGTGCTAAATGCAGATGATAAAGCCCAGCTAAAAGCTGTTTTTGCAGATGTTGGCGAAGTGTACCAAGCGACGGAAGGTTTTCTTGGTTGCACCTGCCCTCATGGCACATTGCATCTGAATGAAGCTTTTTTGCATATTGAAAAACAGTGGATTGATGAGCGCCGTTTTTTACCGATTATCACCGATTTTACGCGGCAAACTCAGCCCATTGTGCGCTATCAACTGGATGATATCTTGGTCGTTAGAGAGACCCCATGCCCCTGCGGCGATGCGCAAATAGCTATTGAACGCATCGAAGGGCGTAGCGATGATCAATTGGTGTTAGCCAACCAACAAGGTGAGCCAATAACCCTGTTTGCGGACGCCTGTAACCGAGTGATATGTAATACTTTACCAACGGAAACAGATTACCGACTTCATCAACAAGGGCAGTTATTCACCTTATCCGCGGATTGTGAAGACGCGGCTTTGTTAGCATGTAAGCAAGCACTAACTGACTACTTTGAACTGCAAGGCGCAGTGACTGAGCATCTTCATTGGCAACTCAACACAGCCTTGCCCGTGACCGTAATGGCAATCAAACGTCGGCGGATCACGCGGGAGGCGTCATGATAACGTCGATGTCAGTATGGCAGCGTGTGGGGTATTTACTATTAGGTTGGGGATGTGTTGGGTTTATTTACTCTTTGACGGGGCATATTTACTCTTCCGCGCATGTCATTTCCCCCACACTGATTGATGATGCCATCGGTTATTCGCCAAATGCGGTATGGCTTTATCTCTCTTTTTTCCTTTTTATTCCTTGCGGTTATCTGCTGAGTCACGCAGAAAAAGTGAAGCCGCTAATGTGGCAGATGATCCTCTGTGCGATGCTATCTGGCACGGTATATCTGATTTATCCAACCACAGCCGAATTTCCTCAAAATATAGGCAGCGGGTTGACTCAGCAGGTGCTTGCCGGGTTATTGCAGGTGGATACGTCGCAAAATATGCTGCCTTCGCTCCACGTGTCGTTGACGTTAATTGCATGGAGGGCTTTGTGTCGAAAAGACCAATTTTTGAGAAACCTCTTGTGGCTATTGTGGGCGTTGATGATTATTTTTTCTGTCTTAATGCTGAAGCGGCACCTGTTTATTGATGTGGTTGGGGGCGCGGCTTGTGCGTGGATAGCGATAACGGTTGTTCGTTTACTGACGTTTCGCTTATTGGCGGCTAATCCGTCACGGAGAGTGCGATGAATGAACTGACATTTCCCATTATCTTTATGGTGTTGATTGTGATGGTGGAGGCGCTGATTATTGCTCGCCAAAAGCGCGTTTCATTCAGTTGGCAAGATGTGGTTTTTAACCTTAATTCTGGGCATATCATGCTGTGGTTATTCCGTGGGTTAGAGTTATTTTGCTACGGTTTTGTGGTCACGCATTTTTCTTTGGGTCTTACCGATAGCTGGCCAATGTGGCTGGTGTGGTTGTTTACGTTAATCGCTTGGGATTTAGGTTTTTATTGGCTGCATCGTTTGCACCATCGTTACCGTCTTTTGTGGGCCGTGCATGTGGTGCACCATCAAGGGGAGCATTTTAATCTCTCGTTAGGGGTACGTAATTCGTGGTATTCCTCACTCACTTCGATTCCGTTCTTTCTGTTATTGGCGTTGATGGGCGTGCCGCTCACCGTCTTTATGACGGTATCTGTGCTTCATTACACCATTCAATTTTTTAACCACAGTGGGTTAATTCCCCGTTTTAAATGGTTGGAAGCGTGGATGGTGACACCGCATCATCATCGGGTTCACCATATTAAAACGGGCGGGTACGCCAATCGTAACTTTGGCGGCAGTTTCATTATTTGGGACAAGCTATTTGGGACGTTTTCTGAATCCCCTGAAACGCCGCATCAATACGGTATCGGCGGAGAAGCTGCTACCGAAAACCCACTGATTGACAGTAATCGCCCATTTTTGCGTATCTTGGGTGTGAAAAAAGTGAATAAACCGATCCATTCTCCTCGGTATCACACCGGAAAAATAGGGCTAGTGGGTGGGACATTGCTGCTGTTCACGTTGGTGATTGGCTATGTGTATCGCTATGGGTACGGTTTTAATGGAACGACCCTTGAGCAAGTTGGGTTATTTCTGCTGCTGGCGGCGGGGACTGTTGCGTTGTCTGGCTTATCGAGTGGTTATGGTTGGGGAAAATGGAGCTGGTTTGCGGTTGCCAGTATGACGCTGTTATTGACCATCATTGCAGGTTGGTTGACGCCATTCTGGCTGGTGGCTAGCACACTGTTATGGCTACACAGTGTGTGTGTGCTCATCGGCATTGGATCAACTGTTGTGGATAGCGATGATGTTCAAGCCTAGCCCATTACCTCCGCTGGCGTTTCGTCAGAAAGATGACCTTGCTTTCCATCGTGAATTACAGCGGGCCGCAAACGGATACTTGCAAGAATGTGGGGAGCACCGCTTTGCGAATGGAAAAGCCTTCCTGAAAAGTGCGTTATTGGTTATTGCTTGTTTTAGCGCTTATTTTGTTATGCTGAGCTCTCAAGGGAGTGTGGCTTTTTTTATTGGTTACCCACTGTTTATTTTCTTTGCCTTATTGCTGGCGATTAATATGGTGCACGATGCTTCCCACAACGCTGTTTTTCAGCGAGGGGCGCTTAACCGGATTGTGAACTTTTGGGTGACTATTCCTTTAGGGTTAGATCCCGATTGTTGGCGTGTGCGGCACATTGTTTTTCACCATTCCCATACTAATGTCCGTGATTATGATCTGGATATTGAAGAGAATTTTTTATTGCGCCAAACCCCATACCAGCGCTGGTATCCGTTTATGCGTTGGCAGCATTTGTATTGGCCGTTGATAGCGGCAATGACGTTTCCCGCGCTGATTTGGGGCTACGATTGGTTTGACCGTTTTCATTTCACGCGTGTCGCGCCAAAAATGCGCCACCAAGGTGTAAAAGGTATTGGTATATTTTTGCTAAGTAAAATGCTGCATCTTGCATTGGCATTATTATTACCCTATTGGGTGTTATCCCCTTATGGCATCGGTATTGGCACGTTGCTGGGTGTTTATCTGCTTAGCCAAATGTTCGCGTCATTTATTTTTGTGGTGCTGATTTTGGGTACTCATTGGGCAAAAGCCACCTTTTATACGCCGCCAGAATCGGGACGAATGGCACAAGGATTTTATACTCATACATTTTCAACCACCTACGATTGGCAAACCACACCGACATGGTTGACTTATTGGCTCGGTGGGTTGAATTTACACCTAACGCACCATGTTTTTCCCAATTGGCACCATCGGCATTATCCCGCCCTTGCTAAGATTATTCAGCAAACCGCGCTGCAATTTGGTTTGGATTATCATTGTGTTGACGCCAAAACACTGTGGCGTTATCAACAACAGTTTTTGCGGCGGATGGGTGAGGGGGAAGGGGTTAGGTAAGCAAGATTCACTTACCTAAACATCGATATATTAGTTCAGTTCAGATTGAACATGTTGAATGCTGCACACCCACGGTTTATCCCGTTGAAACGCAGAAGGTAAATTTTGTATGGCGTGTTTGGCTGAGCGGATTGACGGGTATTCGCCATACACGAGCACATACCATTGGCGGTTATTTCTGACGGTTTCATACACCAAATAATTACTCAATTTATGTCGGCGAGCTTGTTCATAAAGCCCTTCAGCGCTGGCAGCACTCCCTAGTTGTAGCGTGTAATGGCGAGAGGATGCAGAACGAATATCGCCGCCTAAATTGGTGCTCACCGAGGTTTTTTTTGTCGTGGGGATCGTGACTTCTATCGGCTTGCTAGGCATGTCGATTGGTATCGATTCTATCTGCTCAGTTTCACTTCTTTGTTCTGACGGGGGCAGCACGAGGGTAATGATCACTTCCGTGGGTTCATCAGAAACGGCTTCGTTTCCTGCTGGCGCTGTTTGTTGCTGGAGGTGGGCGTTATGTGCCGAGGCGAGCATCAGGCGTTCACGATGCTGGGCAATAGGTTGCCATATTGTCGTTAGCGCATTTTGTAATGCCCGAATAGAGGTATAAATCCGGTGCGGTTTATGGTTTTGCGATGCCTCTAGCAAGGCATGATTTCCCTTGGCGGCTAACTCAAGCGTGTCAACGCGTGATTCAGATTGAACGGGCTCCGTCATCGGAGAACGGACTAAGGAGTACGAATACTGTTGGCAACGTTGTGCATCAAACTCATCTGCTGTGACACGCATTTCGTCCTGATTGGTCGAGCTTGGCTCCAACCGGAATAACGACGGCGTCACCACAAACGGGGTTTCACCGTTATCCCCATAGGGGGTTTGCAAGATTTGCGCTTTGATTAAATACGGGGTCGCTGATTGACTTGAACTCGTTACGCCAACACTCTTTCCTGTTGAGTTATCGCTGGCAGAAAAAATAATGCGAGTCGTGTCAATCGCCACCCCAGCTAACGATGAAGCAGATAGCAATAGCAAGCCACTGCAGATCCCTTGCATAAATCGGTTATGTCGCATTTGTCTATCCTTATCTCACTCGTTAGGAAAAGGGAGGTAAGACGGTGATGCTGTCTTACCTAAGTTGATACAGTTAACTCAATCGAATTAGTTAACGATATAAGAAACTAAGATTGGCGCGCTGCGCTGTAAGAGCCAGCAGCAGGTGCATCTGTCGCTGTTGCCATACCGACTTTGAAGGTGTATTGCGCAGCGGTTTCATCTGCGCCAATGTCAACTTTTGTGCCACTACCGTTGGTGATGCGCTTGTTGTCTTTATCTTCAATCATAAAGCCCACAGTTTGTGAATCTGTCGCAACAAAGAGGTCTTGTTGGTTGTTACCCACAGACGTAATGCCTTGAATGATTAAGTTACCTTCTTCACCCTTAGCACAGCCGACTAAAGTCACGGGCATATCAACGGTTGTAGAGGTCATTGCGTTGACTGCAGAGAAGTCAGAGTCCGCTTCGCCAACCGATGTTTTTAAAACACCGACGTTTAATACCGATTTACCGCCATTAATGGTGACGTCACAGGTTGTGTTAGTCAGAATGCCTTGCAGAGTCACTTCCGCTGAAGGTGCAGCCAGTGCATTTAGACTTACCGCAGACAGACCCATAAATAATGCAGTAGAAAGTACCGTTGTTTTAAATGACATAATTAAGATTCCTATTTGTCCAAAGTTAAATAATCAAATTGATGATATAAAGGTCATATTCCATGTCGCAGTTTTACTATAGATATATACGTATAGAGTACGATATTATCTATTTACCTAGACTAAATTCAGGTTACATCAGTTATAAGCATTCAATTTAAAGTTAGTTAATTTCCTTTACTCTATTCCTTAGATATAAAGGGGATACTCTCTCCGTTATAAAGAGAGTATTACCTTTACCCTAAGTTAATAATTTAGGGTGTTATTGATTTTATTTTTTGAAAATGTAACCCACCCTATTATTAAATTTGAAATTTATTAATTTGAATGGATTACATTAATATTTTTTATGTGGCTGAGTTGTTAATATTCACGTTTGGTTTAATAAGTATAAATAACTATATTTATAGATCATCTAGGTAAGATAAAGTATCACCATTATTTTAGATGAATTTAAATATTTGATTTATGTGTAATCAATGTGGAGAAAAACCTTAATTTTAAGTGTTTTTCTTTTAAATCAATTGTTTAATTGTGATTTAAAGTATTTATAATAAACGCAAAGTGGCTTGATTATTTTGCAAAGTTATTTTTTAACAAGGAGATATTTTTGCTGCCAATACTGCTTAGTTTAAATTTCATTATAGAAACTCGAATGATTGCACGGTCTAAAAAATCTTGAATAGGTATTTTTAGTACATTTAAAACCTGTATTAACATATCTATCGTGATATTACAGATACCGCGTTCATAACGAGAAACTTGTTGTTGAGAAATATTCAGTAAATTAGCTAATTCTTTTCCACTGAGTAAATGGCGCTTGCGTAATAAGTAAATTTCATAACCAACAGCTTTTGTATAAATAGTTATTCCCTTCTTAGTAGAAGGTTTTTTATCATTTATTTCTATCATTGTATGTATTCCTTCCAAACAGCATCACTTAATAAAAATCGTATTTAGGTGAATACGAAGGATTGAAGAAAACATTGTATGAGAAAATAATTCCCTCTGTTTTCTTCCAACTAATTTACGTGACGTTGTTTATAAAATCAATTAACGCAAATATAGAGTGATAGACAAAAATATTAATTTAAACTCTCTATGAGAGTAATACAAAATAATAAAGCTAGCGGTGAGCGGGTTTAAGGTGAGTAAGCTCTTTGAGATCATCGTTATTGGTTGGTGATTTATTCTTTTAAAATTAATTATTGATTAACAAAAAAGAATGTAATTCTGGATTTTACATTTATTAACAACTGGTAATCAAGCAGATCACGATTCAGCCTATTGGCGTCATAAAATCATCTTTTTTAATTCATTATGCCTTATTTTTCATTTTGTTATGAATTGATTTTTAGTGATTTTATTTGATTTTGGGTGTGTCAAAATGTTTCATTTTATTTAAATGAAAATGGACGCTCTATTTTTGATAAGTTTAACTACTTAGTTAAAACTGCTTATTCTTTCTTTATATTACAAATTCATTTCAAATATTATCTATTTTTGACTCTCCAAATAAGTGAGAGTTTTGTTAGATATTTATTTAAAAGGTAATTCATCAGGTTCAGGTTGCCTATAGGGAGTATCAAGATGCAGATATAAAAAAACCGTGACTCGAAAGCCACGGTTTTTTTGCATTTACTGATTGTAAATTGACGACTACAAGATCATACCGCCGAACAGGAAGCCGAAGGTAACAGCTAATGCCACAGCGATAGTCCCCGGGATAAAGAATGGGTGGTTAAAGACGAATTTACCGATGCGAGTTGTACCGGTGTCATCCATTTGTACCGCCGCAACCAGAGTTGGGTAAGTAGGCAGAATGAACAGACCAGATACTGCTGAGAATGAAGCGATAGCGGTTAATGGGCTAACGTTCAGAGCCAGGGCCATAGGCATCAGTGCTTTCGCTGTTGCTGCGAGAGTACAGAAGCGCAGAACAGAAGAAGAAGATAACCGCTAACATCCATGAGTGTTCGTGGATTAAGTCACCCGCAGTTTCTTTGATCCAATCAATGTTGTGCTGTACGAAAGTATCACCTAACCACGCAACACCTAAGATACAGATACATGCGCTCATACCTGCTTTGAAGGTACTTGAGTTCAGGATTGCATCAGTGTTTACACGGCACAGTACAGTGATTAACGTAGCCACAGTCAGCATGATGATCAGGATAGCGTTAGTGGTGTTCATCAGTGGGGTTGCCACAATACCTAAACTTGGGCTGTTGATAATTGCGTAGCAAACTACACCAACAACGCCGAGTAAGAACAGCAGAACAGACGCTTTAGCACCCGGTTTGATCTCTTTAACTTGGCTACCGCGCAGTTCAACTAAGCCTTCAGCTAAACGTTTTTGGTAGATTGGGTCATCAGACAATTTAGAGTTAAATGTCCAAGAGATAATGAAAGACATCAGGATGATAGCTAAGAACGTTGCAGGTAATAAAATACCTAACAGCGTGATATAGCTAACGGTGTTACCTGCGCCAACCATAGCTGGGTTTTCCATGACTGATGCCATGTAAACAACCGCCGCAGAAATTGGTGATGCTGTGATACCAATTTGAGCTGCAACAACCGCCGTAGACAGTGGACGACATGGTTTCACACCTTGTTCTTTCGCCACTTCTGCGATAACTGGCAGAGTTGCTAATGAGATATTACCTGTACCTGCGAACAGAGTTAGGAAATAGGTCACGATAGGGGCAAGGATAGTGATGTATTTTGGGTTGCGACGCAGTAATTTTTCGGTTTGAGCAACCAAGTAATCCAAACCACCCGCAATTTGCATTGCAGAGATGGCGGCAATAACTGCCATGATAATAGAGATTACGTCAAAAGGAATGGTTCCCGGTTTCACGCCAACTGCAGCGAGTACCAGAACACCTAGGCCACCGGCAAAACCGATACCTATCCCTCCAAGACGGGCCCCTAAAAAAATGGCCAGCAGAACAATGACAAATTCTACGGCTAACATAGTGTTTACTCCTCGACAAAAATGAAAATTATGAAACTTTTATGTTAATTATTTGTGTGTGCATTCATGAAAAAAGGCACGCTATCCGGTGGAAAGTCGTGCCCTTATTCTTAAGAATTATTTATGCTAAACATAAACAATTAGTCGTCAAATCTTTTTGCTTTATATTCTGGATGTTTTAGGTTCTCAACAGAGAAGATATCATCCAGCTGCGCTTCGGTCAGAAGTCCACGTTCTAGGACAACTTCACGTACGCTCTTACCAGTTTCCGCACAGATTTTACCCACGATATCACCGTTATGGTGACCGATGAATGGGTTCAAGTAAGTCACGATACCGATAGAGTTGAATACAAACGCTTCACAGATTTCTTTGTTCACTGTGATGCCGTTTACGCATTTCTCTACTAAGTTACGACATGCATTGCTCATCAGAGAAATGGATTCGAACATTGCTTGACCAATTGCGGGTTCCATTACGTTTAATTGTAATTGACCTGCTTCAGCAGCCATTGTTACACAGATATCATTACCAATAACTTTGAAGCATGCTTGGTTAACAACTTCAGGGATAACTGGGTTAACTTTTGCTGGCATGATAGAAGAACCTGCTTGTAATTCAGGCAGATTAATTTCTTTCAGACCGGCACGAGGACCAGAGGAAAGTAAACGTAAGTCATTACAGATTTTAGACAGTTTCATCGCCAGGCGTTTTAGACCTGCGTGAACAGTGATGTAGGCACCACAGTCAGAGGTTGCTTCGATTAAGTCTTCAGCAGGAACACATGGTAAGCCAGTCACTTCAGCCAATTTTTTAACTGCCAGTTCTGAATAACCTGGCGCTGTATTCAAACCAGTACCGATAGCAGTTGCACCTAAGTTAACTTCGAGCAGTAAATCGATGCTACGTTTTAAGTTTTTCTCTTCTTCTTTAAGAAGAGTTGCGAAAGCGTGGAATTCCTGACCAACAGTCATTGGTACTGCGTCTTGTAATTGAGTACGACCCATTTTCAGGATGTCTTTGTACTCTTCTGCTTTGCTTTCAAAACCTTTTTTCAGGTAAGTAACAGAATCGATTAATTTCAGAACAGAGTTATAAACCGCGATACGGAAACCGGTAGGGTATGCATCGTTGGTAGATTGGCTTTTGTTCAGATGGTCATTTGGGTTTAAGAATTCATATTCACCTTTTTTATGACCCATCAGTTCAAGACCGATGTTTGCCAGAACTTCGTTGGTATTCATGTTCAGTGATGTGCCCGCACCACCTTGGAATACGTCAACTGGGAACTGATCCATGCATTTACCTTCGTTCAAAACAACGTCACATGCTTTGATGATGGTGTCTGCAATATTACGAGGAATAGTGTGCAGTTCTTTGTTAGCTAGAGCGGCTGCTTTTTTAACCATTACCATGCCGCGAATAAATTCTGGGACATCGTTAATGGTGCGGTCGCTGATATAAAAGTTTTCAATCGCACGCAGAGTATGAACACCATAATAGGCATCAGCTGGAACTTCTTTTTTACCTAACAGGTCTTCTTCGATACGAGTATTGTTTGACATGAGAACCTTCTTAATTAGATTACAGTTACTGTCCGTTTATGCGCTTTAAAAAATATATCCTAAAACTAAACTTCTAGGTGGTTACCACCTATTACTCCTTTATCAGTATTATGTTCTACTGAATTATGGGGTGATCATATGCCTTTTATCACCCTATACCTTGAACCTAGATCATTTTATGGATTGATTAGTGCAATAGAATTTATATTGTGTGATTTGAATCACAGATAAGTATCGTTAATGATCTTAATCCATGAGTTGAAAATCACGATAAGAGACCCAATTATTATGGCTATACTAATGAAAAAAGCGAATATGAATAGTAGTCTCTTAGAGATAGTTCACAAAGGTTTTCATTTCCCCCCGAAAAATGCAGTAGCTTATTGATATAAAGGAGTACTTGTGCGCTGGTTACCACTAATTCTGATATGTATTTTGGTGTATATAGAGTCGGTCATTTTTGTCCGAGTCGCGGCTGAAATTGGTGTATTAATGACATTAATTTTAGTGGTGCTCACATCCTGTTTAGGGGTTTCTCTTGTGAAGAACCAAGGGATGAAAAATGTCATGCAAATACAACAAAAATTAATGAGTGGTGAAAGTCCTGCCGCTGAAATGATTAAAAGTGTGGCGTTAGTGTTAGCAGGATTTTTACTTATTGTTCCTGGATTCTTTACGGACTTTATTGGGCTACTTTTATTACTACCACCAGTACAAAAATTATTTGTGATGCGTTTAATCCCACACATTAAATTTTACCAACCAGGAAGTGGTTTTCAGGGGGGAGGTTATCAAAACGGTAATACTTTTGAGGGGGAGTATCAGCGTAAACAAGATGACCCTTCTTATACTATTGATGGTGAAAGCCATCGAGTCCCTGAAGATAAACCTTCAGATTCTGACAAAGATAATCCGCACAAGTCTTAATTCCTTTTAGTTTGTAGGGAGATAAATAATAAAAAAATTTATCTCCCACCCCTTGAAGTCTGACTAACCCACCCCAATCTCCTGAAACATGGTACTGGTGAAGATCACCTTGGTATCGACCTTTTACCCGTATGGACTTTATTTGTAGGAGAACTATTAATGAAAATTCGTCCATTGCATGACCGTGTTATCGTTAAACGTAAAGAAATCGAATCTAAATCTGCTGGTGGTATCGTGTTGACTGGCAGTGCTGCGGGGAAATCAACTCGTGGTGAAGTTATCGCTGTAGGCCAAGGCCGCATCCTAGAAAATGGCGAAGTGAAAGCGCTGGATGTGAAAGTTGGCGATATCGTAATTTTTAACGACGGTTATGGCGTAAAAGCTGAAAAAATCGACAACGAAGAAGTGCTAATCATGTCCGAAAGCGACATTTTAGCAATCGTTGAATAAGAATTTTCACTTAAAACTTTCATCAAACGAAAAGAATTTAAAGGAAAGAGATAATGGCAGCTAAAGACGTTAGATTTGGTAATGACGCTCGTACAAAAATGCTTCGTGGTGTCAATGTTCTTGCGGATGCAGTTAAAGTAACTTTAGGTCCTAAAGGCCGTAACGTTGTTTTAGACAAATCTTTTGGATCACCTGTTATCACCAAAGACGGTGTTTCTGTTGCGCGTGAAATCGAATTAGAAGATAAATTCGAAAACATGGGTGCACAAATGGTGAAAGAAGTTGCTTCTAAAGCTAACGATGCAGCGGGTGATGGTACAACAACCGCAACCGTTTTAGCTCAAGCAATTATCACTGAAGGTCTGAAAGCCGTTGCTGCTGGCATGAACCCAATGGATCTGAAACGTGGTATCGATAAAGCAGTAGTTGCTGCTGTTGAAGAACTGAAAACTCTGTCAGTTCCATGTTCAGACACTAAATCAATCGCACAGGTTGGTACTATTTCTGCAAACTCCGACGAAACTGTTGGTAAATTAATTGCAGAAGCAATGGAGAAAGTCGGTAAAGAAGGCGTTATCACCGTTGAAGAAGGTACTGGTCTGGAAGACGAATTAGACGTGGTTGAAGGTATGCAGTTTGACCGCGGTTATTTATCTCCTTACTTCATCAATAAACCAGAAACGGGTGTTGTTGAACTGGAAAACCCATTCATCCTGTTAGTCGACAAAAAAGTGTCTAACATTCGTGAATTACTGCCAGTATTAGAAGGCGTTGCTAAAGCGAACAAACCACTGCTGATCATCGCTGAAGATGTTGAAGGTGAAGCTCTGGCTACATTAGTCGTGAACACCATGCGTGGTATCGTGAAAGTGGCTGCGGTTAAAGCACCTGGTTTCGGTGACCGTCGTAAAGCAATGCTGCAAGATATCGCTATCCTGACTAACGGTACTGTTATCTCTGAAGAGATCGGTATGGAGCTGGAAAAAGCAACGTTAGAAGATTTAGGTCAAGCTAAACGTATCGTTATCAACAAAGACACCACTATCATTATCGATGGTATCGGTGACGAAACTGCAATCGCAGGTCGTGTGACTCAAATCCGTCAACAAATCGAAGAGTCTTCTTCTGATTACGACCGTGAAAAACTGCAAGAGCGCGTAGCGAAATTAGCTGGCGGTGTTGCGGTAATTAAAGTGGGCGCAGCAACTGAAGTTGAAATGAAAGAAAAACGCGCTCGCGTTGACGATGCTCTGCACGCAACTCGCGCAGCGGTAGAAGAAGGTGTTGTTGCTGGTGGTGGTACTGCGTTAGTTCGCGTTGCGGCTAAACTGGAAGCACTGAAAGGCGATAACGAAGAACAAAACGTAGGTATCCGTGTTGCTCTGCGTGCGATGGAAGCGCCAATGCGTCAAATCGTGACTAACGCAGGTGAAGAAGCTTCTGTTGTTGTTAACAACGTGAAATCAGCAACTGGCAACGACGGTTACAACGCAGCTACAGATACTTATGGCGATATGATCGAAATGGGTATTCTGGATCCAACTAAAGTAACGCGTTCTGCTCTGCAATTCGCAGCATCAATCGCGGGTCTGATGATCACGACTGAAGCGATGATCACTGATATGCCAGCATCTGACGCTCCTGATTTAGGCGCAGCGGGTATGGGTGGCATGGGCGGAATGGGCGGTATGATGTAAGCCAATAGGCAAACATCTTGCTCAAGTAGCTGCTAACTAGTGGCTACCAGCCAAAATAAGACCGGCACCATGAGTTATCAAGTGGTGCCGGTTTTTTTATAGGCAATCAAATTAATGCTTTTGTGCTTTGCATTTATGAGGTTTATTACTTATTTTTGCGTTAAGGTGACTCATCGGGTTATATTTAATCCAAGGTAAAAAATAGTTTAAATAAGTAAAGAACATCACAAGCGTATTGATTGTTTTGTGATAAACTCTGAGCGATTGGCAATAATTGAAAAGTTTATAAGTACATCGAGTAAGCTAATTTACTGCCATAAAACAGAATTTTGAGTGATTGGAGCGACAAAGGTTCGATGACCAGCTGCAAAAACACAATGAAAAATGAGGGAAAACATGCGAATTAAAGTCTTGCTTGGTGCTGCTGCATTACTAACTTTAGCAGGTTGTACATCAACCAATGATCTGACTGCGGCAGGCTCACAAGTTCGTTTTGTTGAAAATCAACCGGGAAGCGAATGCCAACTTCTTGGTCAAGTCACTGGAACTCAAAGCAACTGGTTGAGCGGCGTTAATAACGAATCTAGCTCTATGCGCGGCGCGGCAAATGATTTACGCAACAAAGCTGCAGCAATGGGGGGTAACGTGATTTTTGGTGCTTCAAGCCCAAGCGAAACTGTCCTGTCTAGCTTTGTTCCTGTTGATAGTAAAATGGTTGGTCAAGTTTATAAGTGCCAATAATCATATATCGAGAAGACCCGCTTAATTAAGCGGGTTTTTTTATACTGGTTCACTTTAGCTAGCTTTGGCGTAAGTTTAAATCAAGCAAGGTTTTGCTTGGTTCTCCACCTATCTCTCTTGCCAGTTTTGGCACTAAATATCCTGAAACTTGGCTTAGTAACTCGCGAATTAATTGCCGAGCTTCAAGATCACTCACTAAGAAGTGCGCTGCACCTTGAACTTTATCAAGCACATGTAAATAATACGGCAAAATTCCTACATCAAATAACGCATTGCTCAGGTTGGCTAATGCTAAGACATTATCATTAACTTGGCGGAGTAGTACGCTTTGGTTCAGTAGTGTGACTCCCGAACGTTTTAATTTCAGCATTGCTTGTGCAAACTCATCATCAATCTCATTCGCGTGATTAACATGGGTGACCATAATCACTTGTAAACGGGATTGAGCTAAGCGCTGGCAAAGGGTATCTGTAATTCTTTTTGGGATTACCACCGGTAAGCGAGAATGAATTCGCAAGCGCGTAATGTGTGGAATTTCCTCAAGTTGGCTAATTAACCAGTCAAGCTCGTGGTCTTTTGCCATTAATGGATCACCGCCAGAGAAGATGATTTCATTGAGTTCACTGTGGTTTTTTATATAATCCACAGCCATCAACCAGTTATTTTTATTTCCTTTGTTATCTTCATAAGGAAAATGCCGGCGAAAGCAGTATCGACAGTTCACTGCACAACCCCCCTTAACCAGCATTAATGCGCGGTTACGGTACTTGTGGAGTAAACTCGGGATCGCGTTATCCTGCTCTTCTAGTGGATCAGTAGAAAAACCTGGATGTATATCGAACTCTGCTTTTGCGGTTAATACTTGCAATAACAGAGGGTCTAGTGGATCACCTTTTTTCATTCGCGAAATAAAAGGACGCGGAACGCGTAAGGGGAATAACTTACGTGCTTCATGACCTTCTCGCGATGGTTGATGGTCTTCTAAGTTTAGTAATTGCAGCAATTCATCCGGATTAGTGACTGCTTCAGCAAGTTGTTGTATCCAGACTTCTCTGGATGAGGTATTTTGAGTTATAATATCGACCATTTTTTGGCTATGCCATTTTTAGTTTATAAATAGAGGATCTCCATGGCTACTTATAGTACCAATGAATTCCGCTCAGGTCTTAAAATCATGTTAGATGGTGAGCCGTGTGCAATTCTTGAAAGTGAATTCGTTAAACCGGGTAAAGGTCAAGCGTTCGCACGCGTTCGTCTGCGTAAACTGATTTCTAACAAACTGTTGGAAAAAACGTTTAAATCTACTGATTCTGTTGAAGGCGCAGATGTCATGGATATGAACTTAACTTACCTGTATAACGACGGTGAGTTCTGGCACTTCATGAACAACGAAACTTTCGAACAACTGGCAGCAGATGCGAAAGCTATCGGTGACAACGAAAAATGGCTGATCGACCAAGCAGATTGTATTTTAACGCTGTGGAACGGTCGTCCAATCGCGGTTACTCCGCCGAACTTTGTTGAGTTAGAAGTTGTTGAAACAGATCCAGGTCTGAAAGGCGATACAGCAGGTACTGGTGGTAAACCAGCAACTTTAAGCACTGGTGCAGTGGTTAAAGTTCCTCTGTTCGTTCAGATTGGCGAAGTGATCAAAGTTGACACTCGTTCAGGCGAATACGTTTCACGCGTGAAATAATCGCCGACAGATCAAGCCAGCCATTATAGTGAGTGGCGAAGTGAGATCAAGAAGAGCCGAATGCAGTTTCGTACTGTATTCGGCTTTTTTATTTGTGGAGTTCAGACAGAGCAATGATCAACAACATTTAAACCCGCCTTTACCCTTACCACCGTAGCGAGCATCCTGCCGCTCTTTGAAAAACTCCTCATAAGTCATCGGCGTTTGGTCAGGATGAGTACGTTGCATGTGGGCGACGTAGTTATCGTAGTCGGGGACGCCGACCATCATTTTGGCAGCTTGTCCTAAGTAACGGGCCGCTTTCCCTAAGTTTCCAAACATAAATCCTCGTCATATTTTGCGCTGTAGCTGTGTTGTCTTCGTTAGTTAAACCCAAGTCACATACTTATGTATGCTCCTCGGGTTTATCAAACTCGTCGCCTTGCTACAACACAAACTATTTAGAGGATTGCATCGTAGCGAGCGATTTTGGAGAAAGAGAGTGAGTTTTGAAAAACATCTAAATCAAAAATCTAAAATACAAAACTGAAGTAAAAAGGTTAATAGATTCTCAATTCTCAATTCTCAATTCTCAGCTCTCAATCTCCGGTGTATTAATGATGGCGGGTATTTGCCACAATCTCTTCGTAGTTGGCTGGCATTGGTTCGTAAGGAACTTCGTTGGCAGTTGGCTCCTTAGATTTCAATGCTTTTAACGCGGTACGGATAGAGAATAGGGCGAGAACCACAACCACAATCATAAAGAAAATCGTTAAGCCAGCATCTAAACGGTTATTGAAAACCAACTGAGTTAACTGCGATTCCGTATATTGCGGTGGCAAGTTGCCGCTATCTAACATCGCTTGGAACTTATTCGCGACGGCTAAGAAACCAACGCGGGCATCTTCACTGAAGGTCTTTTCCCAGCCAGCGGTCATCGTACACACCAATAACCACGAAGTTGGTAATAGCGCGACCCATGCGTAAGCTTGGCGCTTCATCTTGAACAGAACGACCGCACACAGCATCAACGCCATACCTGCTAGCATTTGGTTGGCGATACCAAACAGTGGCCATAAGGTGTTAATACCACCGAGTGGGTCAACGACGCCTTGATGTAAGAAATAACCCCAAGCCAGCACACACAATGCAGTGGCTATCAGGTTAGCGGGCAGAGAATCCGTTCTTTTCAATGATGGTGAAACCACACCCAGCAAATCTTGTAGCATAAAGCGTGCCGCACGGGTTCCGGCATCCACCGCAGTCAGGATAAACAGCGCTTCAAACAGGATGGCAAAGTGGTACCAAAAGGCAACATTCATCAACCCGCCTAGCGCGCCATGAAGAATATATGCCATACCGACTGCCAGTGTTGGAGCACCCCCGGCACGGGAAATAATGCTGGTTTCCCCAACCTCGTTGGCAATTTGCGTCAATTGTTCAGGGGTAATCTGGAAGCCCCAGCCGCTGACAACTTGTGCTGCAGAAGCCACAACATCCGTCGTGCCAGCTGGTGCTAACATCGCCATTGGGCTGTTCATCGCGAAATAAACGCCTGGGTCAATTACACAAGCTGCGACTAACGCCATGATAGCTACGAATGACTCCATCAACATCCCGCCATAACCAATAAAACAAGCTTGGTTTTCGTTGGCGAGCATTTTCGGCGTGGTACCAGAAGAGATTAAGGCGTGGAAACCGGAAACAGCGCCACAAGCGATAGTAATAAATAAGAATGGGAATAAGTCCCCCGCCCAGACAGGGCCTGTTCCATCAATATACTTAGTTAACGATGGCATTTGCAGGTTTGGATTTAAAATCAAAATACCGATCGCCAGACCGATGATTGTTCCAATTTTCAGGAAAGTAGAAAGGTAATCACGGGGGGCTAATAGCAGCCAAACTGGTAAAACGGCAGCCACAAAACCATACCCAACCAACATCCATGTTAGCTGGACGCCGGTGTAGTCAAAGTAAGGAGCCCAAGTTTCACTCTCTGCGACCCAACCACCAGAAATGATCGCAAAAACTAAGAAAATTAAACCAATAACTGAAACTTCACCAATGCGACCCGGGCGAATATAGCGAGTATAAATTCCCATAAAAATAGCCAGCGGGATGGTGAAGGCAACGGTATAGGTTCCCCACGGGCTGTGTGTTAACGCTTTCACGACAATCATCGCGAGCACAGCAAGGATGATCACCATGATCATAAAGCAAGCAATCAGCGCAATGACCCCAGCAGTATTGCCCATTTCCTCTTTAACCAGTTCACCCAAAGAGCGACCATCGCGGCGAGTGGAAACGAACAGCACCATAAAATCTTGTACCGCCCCTGCCAGTACTACCCCTGCGAGCAGCCAGAGCATTCCGGGCAAATAGCCCATTTGTGCCGCAAGTACAGGACCGACTAAAGGACCAGCACCTGCAATAGCGGCAAAGTGGTGACCAAATAACACTTTTTTGTCGGTTGGAACATAATCCAGACCATCGTTGTGACGAATGGCTGGCGTCATACGTGTAGAGTCCACTTGCAGGACTTTTTTTGCAATAAACAGTCCATAGTAACGATATGCGATCAAATAAATACAGACCGCAGCGACCACGATCCACAGGGCGTTGATCTGTTCACCTCGGTTTAATGCAATATAACCGAGTGAAAACGCGCCGAGCAGAGCGAGAACAATCCAAATCAATTGTTTACCCATAGCCTTTCCCCATCCATTTCGTTAACGAGCTTTATTAGTTATTTATGTAAGTAAAAACTTAAACAGATATAGCGAGAGTTGTGGGAAAGGAAAAGTAGCTAAATCGAGACACTTAATTGAAATTGTAGATAAATTCCAATATTGGAATTAGCATCACTAAAATCGAAGTTAATATTGGATTTTATCTTGTTTTGGTCTAGCGTTAATTTATTGGTTGGGTTTATATTCTAATGAATTTTTTAATTTAAGATTATAGTTCTGAATGGGTGCGCTGAAATTCTTGCTTAGGATATTAAGATAGACAAAAAATACCGGAAGAAAATTTCCGGTATTTGAAGATGTTGACGATTACTTTCGGATCATCTGAATGATTTTTTTACCAAACAATGTCGTGATAAGCCCGAACATAATCAAAATTAATCCAGCGATTTGTATGCCATTAATATGCTCCCCAAGGAATAACACGCTGCTGCTTAACCCAAAAACGGGCACCAATAAAGAGAACGGTGCGACGCGCCAAGCCTCATAGCGTCCGAGTAATACTCCCCATAAGCCATACCCAACGAAAGTAGAAAGATAGGCAAGATATAAAATCACGCCGAGTACCGACCAATCAAACCCCGCTAAGCCTTGAACAATTGCCTCTTCACCTTCGAAGATCCACGAACTTAATAAGAAAGGAATAATCGGTATGAGGGCGCTCCAACTGACCAAGGAAAGAGCGCTGCATTTTTCTTCGCCTTGATGCTGCATAATAATGCGATTGGTGATATTACCAAACGCCCAAGAGAGCCCCGCAACCAAAATAAAGATCAAGCCCAACAGAGGGATATCATCGATTCCGCCAGAGGTTGCGCCATTGGCTAAAATCCCAAGCCCCGCGATGGCGATGAACATGCCGATAAAGTGGGTTGGTTGTAGGGATTCTTTAAGGATCACGGCACCGAGCAAGATAGTGAAGAAAGCTTGTGACTGTAAAATCACCGAGGCAATGCCTGCTGGCATACCTACGCGTAAGGCGCAGAATAGAAATGCAAATTGCCCAAAGCTAATGGTTAAACCATAAATCAATAGTAGCTTTAAAGGGATCTTGGGGCGCTTAAATAGGAAGATGGCAGGGAATGCCACAAACACAAAACGTAAGGCACCGAGGAGTAATGGGGGTAAGGCGGTTACGCCAAGTTTAATGATCACAAAGTTGACGCCCCAAATAATCACGACACACAGGGCAAGTAATATATCTTTGATACGCATGGTGTTTTCTCGGTACAGAATTGGCGGAGGATCTCTACTTTACCTGTGCTTTGGGATTTGTGCGACGAGATTGCATCTCATGACTTAAATTCAGCATGAATAGGATAAATGTGGGTGTTAATTTAGTGTTAATTATTATTTTAAGTGACTTGAGTCTCTGAAATTGAACGTTTATAATACGGTTTCAATTCGCGTGTTCAGGACGACCTGAAATCATCACGTTTAAGTAATGGGGACGACCCCGAGAAGTTGACGGAGTACATCCACCATGGCTTGGATCATTTTATTATTCGCAGGTTTATTAGAAGTTGTTTGGGCAGTGGGTTTAAAATATACCCATGGTTTTACGCGCCTGACACCAAGTATCATCACTATCACCGCCATTATCGCCAGTATGGGCTTGCTCGCTTATGCGATGCGTGACTTGCCTGCGGGAACCGCTTATGCGATTTGGACGGGAATTGGCGCAGTCGGTACCGCGATTTTTGGGATTATTTTCCTCGGCGAATCCGCCAATATGTTCCGCTTATTGAGCCTTGGCTTGATTGTGATGGGGCTAATTGGATTAAAAATTTCTAGTTAAGCCACTGAGAATAAGAACGGGTGAGCGATGGCTTACCCGTTTTAACAATTCCAGCATAATAGAATTCAAATAACATAATAGTTATATTTATCTTGTTTTCTTAATCAATAGAGCTGGTTTCTCTTCTTTTAGGTTGATGCTGCAAATAACGAGATGGCCATATTTCATCGGGTGCCATTTCTAAAAATTCAGCAATAATTCTCTCTCCTTTAGGCCAACGACGTGACAATGCATTATTCAATGTAGAAGGATTTAATCCGACAGATCTTGATATCGCAGATAATGTGGTTCCTCTTTTTCGAATGGCGGCAATAATGTCAGCCGGATGCCAATCTTGTTTCATATTATTCTCCAATAATTCTAAAATAATTAATTATTAAATTTAATTAAATTTGTTTTAATTAAATTCATCATATGGTTTATTTGGAATGTTAAATTAGAAAAATAAATTGCCTTTTAAAATGTCAATTAAATTAATCTTTGACATGAGGAATTTCTATGTTAAAGATATTAGCGGTTTTTAATGTTGTTATTTCACAGTGAAATTTAAAAGGAAATTAAATGAATATTGAAAGTGATTTTTTGGAAAAATCATGTGATGGGTTAAGGAATATATTTTCAAGTCAATTTAATTGGGATGATATGGATCTATCTTTTAGTAGGGTTGACTTAACGGAACGAAAAATACTGACAATATCCAGCAACTATGAATGGGTCTTGATCTACTGGAATGATGACTTAGACCTGTTAATCAGTGAAAGATTGTCTTCGGGAATTCAATACTGGGATAATTACTCCAAAGCATATTCAGATACATTGTTAAAAGTAAATAATAGTGAGGTTAAGATCGATCTTTGTACGAAATATGGAAATGTTTTTGAATTGGCATCAATTAATTCAAAGAAGAAATTGTCAATAAAAGAAATTAATGCAATCTATAAATATAGGCCCATTATTTCAGATTATGCACAAAGTATTTGGCAGAAAGATAATGATGCTTTTCTACCACAAAGAGAAAATATTATTTTACCCGCTGAAAACCATAGTGAAAAAAATGAATTAGATAATGATATGCTTGATATACACCAATATATGCGCTTTGGTAATATTCGTTTTACTCGTAAAGAAATGATCACCATTCGCTTATTACTTTCCCACTGCAAAGTAAAAGAAATTAGTTATATCCAAGGTTGTGCAGAAGCCAATGAGCACAAGCGAATTCAACGCATCAAAGAAAAATTAGGATGCCCACATGTTTCTTCCAGTGGTTTATTTACGGTTCTAAAAGAACACGGAATTACATTGGCGTGTTTAGAAACCCTAGTGAGCTATCCGTAATTTCCCGACATTATTTAGGATAAAATTTTTACAACAAGGATGATGCAATGAAATGGAAATATCGCATTGGTGCAGCCGCAGGAAATGCGTTGGAATATTATGATATTGCCGTTTTTGCTGCAATATCAGTTTATTTGAGTACAGAGTTGGAAAAATTGGGTTACTCACAGTCCACGATAATGGTATGGGGGATTTTTGCGCTGCGTTTTTTAATTCGACCTATTGGCGGGGTTGTTATCGGGCGTTATGCCGATATTGCAGGGAAAAAAGCGGCGTTAATCTTGACGAGTTTTATGACTGGCGTTGCAACATTATGTATGGCGTTATTGCCTATCCAATTACTAGGAATTTATACCCCAATCGCTATTTTAATACTTCAGCTTGCTCTTGCTTTTAGCTTTGGCGGTGAGTACCCATCGGTAGTGACTTACTTATTCTCTGATACGAAAAATAACGAGCGGGCCAGAATTGCGGCGTTAATCTCTGGAAGTGTAGTGGCAGGGGTTATTATTTCAGTTGGATTAGTCGTATTGTTACAGCAAATCCTTGATAAAGAAACGATGCACAGTATTGGCTGGCGGATCCCATTATTTGTAGGTTTGCTTAATATCGGGATCAGTTTTTGGTTTCGTGCGAGATTACCAGAAAAGCAGGAAAATAAAGCGGAAAGGCGAACGTTTAATTGGCAAGGGATCGTTTATCTTTTTTTGTTAACCGCGCCCGCCTCAGTGGCTTTTTATTCACAAAACCTTTCTGGAACAATTATTGTTAAACACTTGAAACATGATGAATTCAAAGATGTTTTTCCTTTGATATCTTCCGGACTTTTGTTAGTACTGATTATTTTAACTTGCTGGTTCACAACGAAATGCAGTACACCATCGAAAGTTTACCGGATGGGGGTTGCTGCGCTAGTGCTCTTATCCGTCCCTGTTTATTTTACACTTCAGCTCGATAGCCTCATGTTAGTTGGCCTTGCACAGCTTGTTATTGCAGCGTGTTCTGCAATGATCCTTGCAAATTTACCGGCCGTACTGGCGAGTGCGGTTCATGGTAATACCGCAATGCTGGGCGCTGGTTATAATGGGGCTTCTGTGTGCATTGGGGGGATAACGCCGCTAGCCATTACCTACTTGAGCGATTTTCATTTAGGTTATGCAGGCTGCTTTATTGCATTTTGCGGGGCATTATTTTTCCTGACACGCTGGCTACCAAAATCAAAAGCACTAGAATTTAATTAACTGATTAACCCCATAGTCAATCTATGGGGTAATTTTTTTAGCCCAGTAATTTTAAAAAACGCCCATACAGCAATTCACTCAAATTGCTTTGGTTGTATTCACTGGTTGTGGCGAGGTTATCCACTGCCGCATGCATTGAATGATAGATCATCGTGGCGATAAGCTCAGACGGTGCTGCATGCCAAGCTTGCTGCTGCTCACCGAGAAATAAAATCTGTTTAATTTGCTCAACGGTACGTTGTTCGTGGCTGTTAGTATGCCAGTGATATTCGTCGTGAAATAGCATGTCGTGGAGGGGCTGTTTCTCAACATGTGGTGAGGGCGATAAAACAACAGTAATAACATTATTGTTCTGTTTACCCTCGCTGGTGGTAGAATTTGAAAGCCAAAAAAATACCTCATCACGCAGTGCATTGATGAGGTATTTATTAGCAATTGATATTATTAATCAGCAATTACAGAGTGAATACACCGATGATTGCGATAACGCTAATGATTGCTGAGCTGCCGTAGAACACCCATTTTGTTGCTGGAACGTGCACTTTAAAATCGTGCAGGGTGTGGTGAATACGGTGCATACCACACCATACTGGCAGAATAATCATCAGTAATAAGAAAATGCGTCCAATAAAGCTTTGGCTAAATGCCATGATGCGCTCATAGCTCAGCATTTCTGGTGCAACACCTAATGGGATTAAAATACCCAGTAAGAGAATGATTGCAGGGCCAATAACGGCGCTCCACATACCACCTGCACCAAATAATCCCCAGAAAATCGGCTCATCGGAACGTTTAGGCGTTAGATTCATCAGATTCTCCTTCGATTAAAATAGTAATGCGATTGCTAAAATAGCCGCGGTCACGACTATAGTGAGTGCCCAGAAGCCTTTCACGATTGGCTCATCTGGCAGTTTCTTATCTTTAACAATGATAGCGACAGCTTTTGGCGCCAGTTTGAACCACGTTGTGGTATGCAGCAGCGTCGCAGCCAGTGTCACAATGTTAATGATCAGAATGATTGGGTTACTTAAGAACCCAACAAAGCCCGCCCAGGATTCAGGTCCATTTTTCAGAGCAAATACGCCGTACAGGACTAAAATACTGAACCAAACCTGAAGCACGGAAGTACTTTCACGCATGATGTAAAAGCGGTAGAAACCCAGCTTTTGCCACCAGTCGCCTTTCATTTCCCTGACATAGGGTTTACGTTTAGTTGTCATGACTTCAATTCTCCTTATCGTGGCTTCAGCATGGCGATAACAAAGTCTTGCGCACTCGCAACTTTACCTTGTTGGATAGCCGCCGCCGGGTCGACATGCTTAGGACAGACTTCAGAGCAGTAACCTACAAACGTACAGCTCCATACACCGTTGTCACCATTTAATAATGGCATACGCTCTTTCGCGCCGTGGTCACGGTTATCGAGGTTGTAGCGCTCTGCTAAGGTGATTGCCGCAGGGCCTAAGAACTCAGGGTTCAGACCAAACTGTGGACACGCTGCATAGCACAGACCGCAGTTAATACAGCCAGAGAACTGATGATATTTCTCCATCTGAGCTGGAGTTTGCTTATTCGGACCGTCAGAAGGTTTGCGATCATTACCAATAATGTAAGGTTTGATAGCTTCTAAACGCTCGATAAAGCTTGTCATATCAACAATAAGGTCACGCTCGATAGGGAAGTTACCCAGTGGCTCAATTTTAATTCCTTGCGGATAGTCACGCAGGAATGTTTTACAAGCCAGTTTAGGAACATTGTCCACCATCATGCCGCAAGAGCCGCAGATAGCCATACGGCAAGACCAACGATAAGACAGGTCTGGCGCGAGGTTATCTTTGATGTAGCCCAAAGCATCTAACAAAGAGGTTTGCTCGTCATAAGGGACATCATAAGTCACTAAATGGGGTTCATTGTCTGTTTCTGGGTTGAAACGCATGATCTCCATTTTTAAGTGTTTCATATCATCCATTAGCTTGCTCCTTATTCGCCTTATCTTGAGCTGCCCCTTCAGCACCATACACACGTTTCGCTGGTTGTGATTTAGTGATTTTCACATCAGAGTACTCAAGGCGTGGTGCACCTTCTGGGTTATAGAACGCCAGAGTATGTTTCAGGAAGTTGACGTCATCACGCTCAGTGCAGCCTTCGTCAAGACGTTGGTGCGCACCGCGAGACTCTTTACGGTTAATCGCAGAGTGAGCCATACATTCCGCCACGTCTAAGCCGAAGCCTAATTCGATGGTGTACAGTAAGTCAGTGTTGAAGACGCTGCTATGGTCAGTGATTTCAACATGCTTGAAGCGCTCTTTCAGCTCTGCCAGTTTATCAACAGTTTTCTGCATTAATTCCGGTGTACGGTAGATACCGCAACCTTCTTCCATCGAAATACCCATTTCATCGCGGATTTTCGACCAGCTCTCTTTACCTTTTTGGTTCAGAAGTTTTTGCAGGTCATTTTCGATGTCACGAGTACGAGCTTCGATAGCGCTTGCATTTGCAGGGGTAGCTTCAGCAGCATGACGTGCCGCTTCTTCACCCGCTAAGCGACCGAATACCACTAATTCTGCCAGTGAGTTAGAACCTAAACGGTTTGCGCCGTGTAAGCCAACAGATGAACATTCACCGACAGCAAATAGGCCTTTAATACGAGTTTCTGTGCGTTGATCCGTTTCGATACCACCCATGGTGTAGTGAGCCGTTGGACGAACAGGAATTGGTTCGTTTACTGGGTCAACACCTACGTAAGCTTTTGCTAGCTCACAGATAAATGGTAGACGCTCATGCAGTTTTTCAGCACCTAAGTGGCGTAAGTCGAGGTACACAACATCACCACGGTGAGTGCTGATAGTGCGACCTGCGCGCCATTCGTGCCAGAATGCTTGTGAAACTTTGTCACGAGGACCCAGTTCCATATATTTGTTTTCTGGTTTGCCGAGCGGTGTTTCAGGGCCCATACCGTAGTCTTGCAGATAGCGATAGCCATCTTTGTTGACCAAGATACCGCCTTCACCACGGCAACCTTCAGTCATCAGAATACCGGAGCCTGGCAGACCTGTTGGGTGATACTGAACGAATTCCATATCACGCAGTGGTACGCCATGGCGCAGCGCCATACCCATACCATCACCCGTTACAATGCCGCCGTTGGTGTTATAACGGTAAACACGACCTGCACCACCTGTTGCCATAACGATAGCATTAGCACGAATTTGAACTTTCGTACCTTCCATCATGTTCAGAGCAACCAGACCACGCGCCTGACCTTCGTCCACAATGATGTCGAGAACAAAGTGCTCGTCGAAACGTTGGATTTGAGGATATTTTAATGATGTTTGGAACAGGGTATGCAGCATGTGGAAGCCAGTCTTATCGGCTGCGAACCAAGTACGTTCAATTTTCATTCCCCCGAAACGGCGAACGTTAACTGAACCATCTGGTTTACGGCTCCAAGGGCATCCCCATTGTTCCAGTTGGGTCATTTCTGTTGGGCAGTGTTCGACGAAATAATCGACGACATCTTGCTCACACAGCCAGTCACCACCAGAAACGGTATCATTAAAATGATAGTCATAGGAATCATGGGCTTGAGTAACTGCGGCTGATCCCCCCTCTGCGGCCACGGTGTGGCTACGCATTGGGTAAACTTTTGAGACCAGAGCAATCTTGATATTGGGATTTGCTTCAGCAGCAGCAATTGCTGCACGTAAGCCTGCGCCCCCGGCCCCGATAATCGCTAAATCGGCATTGAAGGTTTGCACTGCGCTTCTCCATTGTTCAAGTGTAAAGTGTTAAATTAATAAATTCTTTTAAATACTTTTAGTGCTTAGCTATTTCAGTTTCGGTTTGCCTTTAGGCAAATCTGCAAAGAATCTTTTTTTTAATCGTAAATATATAATAGCTAATAACGACTTATTATGTTGGGAATTATAACGAATAGTGGCAGGGATAAATTTGATATAGAAAGGTGTTTTGGGTGATATTACCCCTAAAGTGTGATCTGCGTCTTCTTTTTGTAAATTGTTTTTGGGTGTGAAGACATTGTAGAGAAACTGGAAATAATAAAAAGGAATTTCAAATAATTATCATTAAATTTAACGGAATTTCTAGCATTTAAAACCAACTAAAATCGTCAGGTTTTTCTTTTTAACAGTGGATAATCTGGTGTTCCTTGAGGAAATTCTAGAATCATATCGAAGATAAAATTGCGAAAGAGTTCACTGTTTAGAAAGTCGCTTAATTATTAATGCTAAAAAACAGATTTAAATTGTATCAATAAGGTGAGCGGTGAAGTTTGGTTTTAACATATGTATCACAAGCGATAAGAAAAAATCATGTTTTTGTTTTTTTTTAATCAAATGTTAAAAGTTAATAATAAAGCTTTTTTGCCTAATCGTATAAAGCAGGAGATAATCACGTCATCTTTTCTCGCCTTGAATCATATCCCCTATCGATACTCAGATAGCGCATAATATCCACAATATTCCATTGTGTGTTAAGGGGGAGGTGAGTACACTGCACGACTAAGTTTATTTTGGAGTTATTTTAATGAGTGAAGTAGCGAATTGGCTGCCTACAGCCCCCATCGCTAACCTGTTACAGCGCGCAAAAATTGTTGCGGAAATCAGACGTTTTTTCGCTGATCGCTGTGTACTTGAGGTAGACACACCCGCAATGAGTCAGGCGACAGTGACTGACATTCATCTTGTTCCATTTGAGACACGCTTTGTGGGACCCGGTGCTGCTCAGGGCATCAATTTATATTTAATGACCAGCCCTGAATACCATATGAAGCGCTTATTGGCTGCGGGAAGTGGGCCTATCTATCAAATGTGCCGCAGTTTCCGTAATGAAGAAGCGGGGAGACACCATAACCCTGAATTTACGATGCTGGAATGGTACCGCCCACACTTTGATATGTATCGCTTAATCAATGAAGTGGATGACCTTCTGCAACAAGTGCTGGAATGCGAAAGTGCTGAGCTACTCTCTTATCAGCAAGCATTTTTACGCCACTTAGATATTGACCCGCTCTCTGCGGAAAAAAGCGAACTACGCGAAGTGGCAGCCCGCTTAGATTTAAGCAATGTGGCGGATAACGAAGAAGACCGCGATACCTTATTACAGCTACTGTTTACCATGGGCGTGGAGCCACACATTGGTAAAGAGAAGCCTGCAGTGGTTTATCACTTCCCAGCAACGCAAGCGTCATTAGCGGTAATTAGCACAGAAGATCACCGTGTGGCAGAGCGTTTTGAAGTCTATTTTAAAGGCATGGAGCTGGCGAATGGCTTCCATGAACTGACTGATGTGGGCGAACAGCGCCAACGTTTTGAGCAAGATAACCGCAAGCGTGCTGCAATGGGTTTACCCGTTCAACCGATTGATGAAAACTTGCTTGCAGCGCTTGAGCATGGTTTACCGGCATGTTCCGGAGTGGCTGTTGGTGTTGATCGCTTAATCATGTTGGCACTGAATGCTGAACGAATTAGTGATGTGATTGCGTTCCCAGTGACGATTGCTTAGTACTCAGTTTTTATCCCATTAAAAAGCACCTTGAACGTTGATCATGTATTGACGAAGGTGCTTTTTCTTTCCTATCTATTCCTACCACAAACGGATTAATGGCTTTCGGATAATTCTTCTATAAGTCCCATTCTTGAAAATTATGGTTGATTTCAAGTTCATTTGCTGGTCTTCTGTTTGACTTAAGCCAAATAAAATGAGTTTGGGTTGGTGACCTTTCTGCCTTTGCTTCTATGACAGGTTGCTATGGAATAAGCAGAAATGGAATGTAGATAGAATGAGCTTAGAGGATATTGCTTTAAAAATAGTCACCCGTCATAACCGTTATCAACTGGCAATCCAAGGCTGTGATGCATTATTAGATGTGGAATCCTTCATTGGACGAGAAGCCATTAGTGAAACCTATCGTTATCAAATAACGTTCACCTCCCCAGCCCAAAACCTACAAGCTCAACAGTTTCTTCGCCGTACCGCTCATTTTACCTTTTCATCTCCCACTATTCCGCTGGCGGCATTAGATTCACTGAGAGAACCACAAAAGCGAATTCATGGGGTCGTCACACATTTTAAGCGGCTGTCCGGTTCGGCGGATGAAGCCCAATACCAAATTGTGATTGAGCCGTTTGTCTCATTGCTACGCCATCAGATGCGTTCCCATCGCTTTTTCCTCAATAAATCTGTACCGGAAGTGGTTGAGCTTATTTTGCGTGAACACAAAATTCAGGGCTGGGAGTTTGAGTTTCACCTGCAACGGCAATACCCTAAACGGGAGCAAATCAACCAAATCAATGAGAGTGATTGGCAGTTTATTGAACGCCTGTTAAGTGAAGTGGGGATTTTCTATTCGTTCAGTTTGCAGCCGGATACCAAAACCGAAGTCATTCATTTTGGGGATAGCCAGCGTGCCTATGTGTATGATTTACACCTGCCAATCAATAGCCCTTCAGGCATGAATGACAATGGCGTTGAAAGCGTGTGGGGGCTATCGCTACGTCATCAAGTGGTGGAACGCAGTGTCACCACCAAAGATTACAATCACCGCCAAGCGATGCAAACCTTGCTATCCATTGAAACGGATATGACTCGCACAGATGGGGACGATATAAATTATGGCGACGTTTACCACTACAAAGCCCGTCATCTTGAGCGCGGTGAAAAGTACCAACCTGCAACAGAAACCGCCCATTTTTGGTCACGGCTAGACCATGAACGCTTTCTCGCACGTCAAACACTGCTGCGAGGAAAAAGTAATTCACCACGCTTGACGCCGTTGATGATTTTTAAAGTCATCGATAGCCAGTTGCCGTCCACCTTACCAACGGATTTTCAATCCGAAATCTTAATCACGCGATTACGATTTTCAGGCAGTCGCAGCAGCGCGTTAGTGATTCAGTTTGATGCGGCGCCGTACACTGAGGCACTGTGTTGGCGACCTGTTCTAAAGCCTCGCCCTGTGATTGCAGGCACATTAATGGCGCGCATCACTAGTGCCAAATCCCATGATATTTACGCCCACCAAAATGAGCACGGTTTCTATTGGGTGAAATTCGATGCAGACCGTGATGAAAAACCGACGGGGTATGAAAGCATGCCTGTGAGGCTGGCAAAACCCTATGCAGGTGATACCTACGGAATACACTTCCCGTTAATTCAAGGAACGGAAGTAGCGATTGCCTTCCATGAAGGCGACCCGGATAGACCGTATATCGCCCATGCCTTGCATGACTCCCATCGCACAGACCATGTGACGGATAAAAACAATACTCGCAACGTGATTCGTACTCCGGCCAATAATAAGCTTCGTATGGAAGACAAGCGCGGGGAAGAGCACATCAAGCTCAGCACTGAATACGGCGGTAAATCCCAACTGAATTTAGGGCATTTGGTTAACCAAGGACGTGAAAAACGCGGTGACGGTTTTGAACTGCGTACCGACAGTTGGGGGGCAATACGTGCAGGGAAAGGGCTGTTTATCAGTACCGATTTACGCACAAAAGCATCTTCAGAACAACTGGATATACGCGAAGCTAAGCAGCAATTAGATGATGCGCTGAATTTGGTGAGTTCTTTACGGGAGGCTGCCGAAGTCGCAAAAGCCGAACTGGCCGATTTAAACGCCCAACAAACGTTATTGACCCAATCGATTTATGAACTGCAACAAGCGGCAATATTACTCAGTGCGCCTGCGGGCATCGCATTAACCTCACCCAAAACCGTGCAGGCTAACAGCGGTGAAAGCATTACCCTGACGGCGAATAAACAGGCCGATATCTCAGTCGGTAAAAAAATCACCTTAGCGGCGGGTAAGGCAATCAGCCTGTTTGCTCACACAATGGGCATTAAAGCCTTTGCGGCAAAAGGCAAGGTGGAAATCCAAGCACAAAGTGACGAAATGCACCTGACCTCACTCAAGGACATGACGGTCACCAGTACCGGCGGTAAAACGGTCGTTGCCGCTAAAGACGAGCTATTGCTGACCTGTGGTGGCGCCTATATTCGCTTAAAAGGCGGGCAAATTGAGTACGGCAGCCCCAATAATCAAACGGTGAAAGCCACAAACTGGGTGGTTGAAGGCGCTGCCTCGATGGATGTCACCCATCCACAATTTCCACAGTCGATGCCAAAACAAACCTTGCGTTTTCAACTGAGTTCGTCGCCGCAAAGTCCAATGAAGGCACGCGCTTTTGAACCCTATGCCTTATATGGTAACGGAACTCTACTTGCAAAAGGATTCACTGATGAAAATGGCAATATTCAAATTGAACATGATGTTTCGGTAGAAAAATACCGCGTTGAACTGATGGACGGTGAAAAATTCACCATCAATCTTTTAAAAGCAGACTCAGAAAATACTCAAGATGATAAAGTTTCAAGAGAGGGATTTCGTGCTCTCAAACCAATGCCAAGTATGGAAGGCAAAAAACTTTCAGGTATGACACATAGAGATGTTTTCAAAAAGTTATTGATGTCTGAAGCACTGAAAGATAATCAAGAGGAAGAATAGTCATGAGCGATGTAACGGAACAAACCATCAACCTCGTGTTAGGTGAAAATAACAGTGCAATATTGACACCGCAATGGTTCATCAGTGGTAAGTATGCACCTGTTGCTGCAGGCTTTGCTCCTTTAATTAATGGTGAACGTACTTTTGCCACAATAGCTAAAGCGATTCAACAGGCACAAAAAAGTATTGATATTATTACATGGGGATTTCAATCATCTATGTATTTTATTCGGGGGAGTAAAGACGAAGCAAAAAGAGTGGGAGACCTACTTGTTGAAGCTGCTGATCGCGGTGTTAAGGTACGTATATTAGTTTGGTATACATTAGGGGGAGATAGCCAAGACCCCAATTTCCCTGGGTGGAAAGCGAGACCTAAAAACTTTGGTTATGGAAATTATGCTGTTTCTACACCCGTTGTCTACAGTGCTTCCGGTAACCGTTTACCATATCAAAGACCTGAAGATTATGAATACGATTGTCAGTGGCATTGGGAAATTTCAATCAAGAAAAGAGGAAAAGGGAATATCCTTGTCAGACATCGAGAATTAAATTGGACCAATGATGTTCAAGAAGCGACTGAACGACAAACAAGCCATCACGTAAAAGAATATGGCGATATTGGTTATGTTCAAGGGCGGCTACTTGCTTTATACCCAACTCACCATCAAAAAGTGATTCTGATTGATTATGAAGTGCCAGATGATGCTGTCGGATTTGTCATGGGACACAATTCCCTCTCCACCTATTGGGATAAGGATTCTCATTCTGAACACCAGTTTTCAGCAGCTATTGGGCGAGATGCTGATACTGCATGGCAAGATAACTCATCATGTGTTTGTGGTGCCGTTTTGGCGCATATCAATCACAATTTTGTCGAAGCATGGGAAAAAAATGTTGGGGAAGATGCTGAACTGAGTCGACGGTCATCTTTTACCGAGGAAGACCATAAACTCACCCAACAGCGAATGGATAAAATTAATAGTAGGTTGATTAATTCACTCACTATAGATGGAATGATCCCACTAAAAAAAGTGATGGCTCAAATTTGTCGTACTCAGCCTCAATATAAGGAGTTTGATGTTTTACGCTTATATAAGCATACGTTAGTGAGAGCAAGAAAATATATTTATATTGAAAATCAATATTTTCGCTATCCTCCTTTCGTTAAGCTATTGCAAGAAGCTATCAATGAGCGAGTTAAAGAAGGCTATGACATAGAACAAAATCCACTCCACCTCTTTGTTGTCACTAATAGTTCTAATGATGCAGCGATTCATTCCGGAAGTTATCAAACATATAAAATGATTGAAGCGTTACAACGCCCAGATATGGTGCCGAATTATCATCGTAAAGAGCATAAGTTGGGCGAGGAAGAACCAATAACCGCAGGCTCAATTCCTGGAATAAAATCGCATATTTGCACATTGGTTTCACCTGATTCAACAACACCGCATTGGAAATCTGTTTATGTTCATAGCAAAGTGCTAATGATTGATGACACCTTTATGACACTGGGATCTAGTAATGTGAATTTACGCAGTATGTTATTTGATAGTGAGTTTAATATTGCCATTCAAGATACGGATGTGACGAATATTATTCCGCCTATTCGCCAGCATCTATGGAAAATACATACAAAACGGGCTAGTGATGATTTTAAAAAAGAATTTAAACATTGGAAAGAAATCATTAATAGAAATAAAGAGCTTAGAAATAGTGAAATACCAGCCACACCTTCTGCATCGTTAATTGAATTTTTTGATGGAAATAAAAAATGGGATAACAAGGACTAACTATGGAATTTAAAAAAATACTTTTAAGTTTAATGGTGATTTTTTTTCCATGGTTGGCAGGATGTGAACAAAAGGAAGTAAATAAAATGAATGATACCTTAAAAAATTTTCAATTTACCTGTGTACAAGAAAAAGACAGTTTTCCACCATTAGATCCCGAAGCTGATTCTTTGTTTAAAGAAGCACGTCGCTTAGAAATTAAAAAGGGTCCTAAAGATTTTGGTCATATTGCTGCATTGTATCGTCAAGCGGCTGAAAAAAAACATTACAATGCTATAGGTAACTTACAGAATATGATAGCAACAGGCCAAGCTGAACCTATGATGGGTAAAAAACGTTCTGAAGAGGTGATTGATTTAGTCGAGCAACTGATGCAAATGGATATTCCCTTTGGTTATTACATTATGGGTACTTATCTTCAAAGGGGTTACGGAGTAAAACAAGACTCAGATGCAGCAATGCGTTATTTTTTAAAAGCTGCCGTAATGGGGAATCCAGAAGGACAACTTGCCATTTCGGAGCAATTTCTTAATGCAAGAACTCCGTTGTATCGTTTGGACTTAGGTAGGCAACTACTCGATTGTGCGGCTAAACAAGGCAATACAGATGCAGCTTATTCCCTTGCTATGAATTATGAAGTTCGTGATAAAAATTATAGTCAGGCGCTGAAATACTATCAATTAGCTATCCGATATGGTAGCGATCAATCAGCTTATAAGTTATCTGAAAGTTTTAACACATCAGACCCCAAGAATGAAATATACTATATGGAACAAAATGTTGATCCTGAAAGGGTTCATCGTTATAAATTGATAGAAGAAGAACTTTTACTTGATCCTAGAGCCAAGTTCCCCGATATCGATAAAATCGTTCCTCTTCCACCTGCTGAACTCCCTGAATGGGATGGTACGTTTGAATATAAAAAACAGGCGGAGGGGCAATAACCAAAATGAATCTCTCCTTTTTATTTAATCATCAATCCGTTGCTCGCGGCATCTTTAAATACAGCGTATTGATTTGTAGCATGTTGATGCTGAGTGCTTGCAATCCGATGGATAAAAAAGAAGAGCCGCCGGCTCAAAAAACAGAACCTGATTTAACGTTCAGCTGTGTCTATGAAAAAGACACCTTGCCCCCCGTTGATCCTGAAGCCGATATTTGGTTCAAGCAGGCGCGAGAACTTGAAAAGGTCAATAAATCTCAACGGGATTATGCTCAAATTGGTGTGCTATATCGTAAAGCAGCCGAGCGAAATCACCCCAAAGCCATGTTGAATCTCAGTAACTTAATTAGTTATGGCAAAGTGCCTCCGATTGAAGGTAAAGGTCCTGCTCAAGAGGTGTGGGATATTCTCCAAAAAATGGCGAAATTGAACATCAGCTATGGTTATTACCAAATGGGACACTATCTTGATACAGGCTATGGAGTTATAGCAGACCGCACCAAAGCGTTAGCCTATTTTCGCCAAGCAGCGGATTTAGGTAGCCCCGAAGCTCAATATGTCATTGGCGATATATTTGTTTCCCAGCGTTTATCGGACAGAGATAACCCAGCCTATCGACCCGAAATAGGAAAAAAGATGTTGGACTGTGCAGCTAAACAAGGTAGTGGAGAGGCTGCATATAGGCTAGCGGGCTATTTATTGAACGTAGAAGAAAATATAGGTGCTATGTTACAATATGATCAAATATCAGTTAGAAACGGTTATAGACCTGCAGCCTCAACATTAGAAAAAGCTTTCAAGCCTAATGTAAAAGAAAGTTCTCCTTATTACCTACCAGTGAAGGCAGACCCAGAACGCTCAGCCCGTTATGAATCAATAGTCAACGAAATGGATGCTTCTGATGAAACAGCTAAATTCCCCGATATTGATAAAATAGTTCCCCTCCCACCTGCCGAACTCCCTGAATGGGATGGCACGTTTGAGTATAAAAAACAACAGGATAACTAATAAAAGGATCTTAATATGCGCGCACTGGTTCGTTTAGGTGACAAAACTACTCATGGCGGTGAAGTGATTACTGCATCTGGCTCTGTTATGTATGGTAAACCCATCGCTTTAGTGGGCGACAAAGTGGATTGCCCAAAAAAAGGGCACGGCGTTAATGTCATTTTACCCGGTTCAACGCGCATTTTAATATCCGGTCGCCAAGCGGCATTGAATGGCTTTCAAACCGAATGTGGCTGTACCCTCATTGCGAGCCTTTCCTCGTCAGGTGAACAGTCATGATGAGCTGGAGAGTGCCATCATTAGAACATCCTCCAGCCCCTAAAGCACCTCGTTGGATGCTTTGGTTTTTGATTATGTTGATTGTAGGTGCTCTTGGATTTGGGCTGAGCCTATATTTATCCACCAATGAAATACTATCACCAACTACCAGTAACACCATGCTGATGATTGTATTCGTTATTTGCCCCGCGCTGTTGGTGGGTTTTATTCGATTTTTTATCTACTCAATCGTAGCTTATCGCCATCAACTTTTTACCAATATGTTAGATGATGCTCGCAGAGAATGGCGTTATTGGGCAGGCAAGCACCTTGGAATATTAGCGCATGCTCGATTAACTCAAGCCGATGAAGTGATGCCGGAAGGCATTGCATTATCTTCATTGCCACCCAATAAAGATAATGTATTGGCGCTAAGCTCTTTAAAATCGCGTTCGTCATGGGAAAAGCAAGAAATAGTGGTGCAAAAATTACTCGCCCCCATTGCTGAGTATTACCATCAACATTCTCTCTCCCAGCCTATTACCCTATATTGGCAAGCTGAAGATAATGAATCTAATTGGCAGGAACTGATTAAACAGGAAGCCACCCGTTTGTCATTGACGTTGGAATCTGTTGAGATATTGCCCTCCGAGTCGTTCAGTCAATGGTTATTAACATTGTATGAAAATGCCTTTGAACCCAAGTTATACGCCATTTTGGCGTTTCAGTTAGATTCGACCGCGAGTGAAGAAGCTGCCAGTGTGTTATTTGCACCTCAAGGGTTTTATGAGAGTTTACGAGCGCCAGTTCAAGCGAAACTTTTGCGCCCGATATCTACAGATAAAGAATCTTTCGCTGATGCACTGAAAACACAGTGTGAATTTCAGTATTCAGGGGAACAACTGAATAAACTTTGGCACAGTGGTGTAAGTGAAAATGCTAAACGAAAATGCATCGAGAGCTATGCACAACAGAAAGTAGCTAATTTATCAGAGCATTTTTATGATATTGATGCCCTTTTAGGAAAAGGCGGTGTGGCTCGTCATGTGGTGGCGCTGTCATTGGCGTGTGAATATCCACATCCCAGCCTTATTGCTCAGCAAAATGAAGCACAACTTTTATTGCAGCAAATTCAGGCTTAAAGTCTAAATAAGAGAGTCGTTATTCTGATTGAAAAGACTCTCTCGAGTCATTGACGTGCAATTGACTCGAAAGAGTGAGGGAGAGTTACTTCTGTTTTTGCTGCTCTAAAAACTTAACCCCTAAATCTGGGAAGTCAGTGAAGGCACCATCAACGTCCGCTTGGTTATAAATAATGTCATATAACTGCTGACCATCTTTCGCGTACTTAGGCAGTTTGTCCACACGGATAGTAAATGGATGCACCGCCATATGGTTAGCGTGAGCTTCTTTTACCATACCGTTTACTTTGATGTTCGTTGGTGTGGAATCTTCGCTAATGAGCATATGGTAGTCAGGGCCGATACCGTCTGCGTAGGTTGCAATCTCTTTCATCGCACCCGGCTTCATCATCCAATCATAGTTATAGTTCACCCAAGTACCGTCTGGCTTCTGCTCTTGAGTCTCTTCCCAATCGGTGTAAGCAATCAGTTGGATCAGTTTTAAATCCATCCCCATTTCTGGCATCAGTTTCGTTTTGATGCGTTTTAAGTCAATCGGGTCGAAAGATTGCAGATAAACGTTAGAATCTTTGTTGGTATAGCCATACTCTTTCAGGACTTCTAAGGTTTTCTTGGTGATATCCTTGCCTTCTTGTTGATGGAACCAAGGGGCTTTAATTTCAGGGTAGATACCGATATTTTTACCCGTAGATTTGTTCAAACCTTGAATAAATTCAATCTCTTCTTGGAACGTGTGGACACGGAAATCGGATTTACCCATTGGGAAACGATTTGGATAGCTTTGGACTTTTTTACCATCAACAATATCAAAACCTTCCGTGAATTTCAGAGACTTAATTTCTGGCAGCGTAAAGTCGATGGCGTAGTAGCGACCATCTTTACGTGCGCGATTTGGAAACTTATCCGCTACGTCAGTGACGCGATCCAGATAATGGTCATGAAGAACAACCAGCTCATTATCTTTGGTCATCACTAAATCTTGTTCGAGGAAATCCGCGCCTTGTGCATACGCCATCGCTTTCGCTGGAAGGGTATGTTCAGGTAAATAACCACTTGCACCACGATGGGCAATCACCACTTTACCTGCCGTTTCGGCAGCAGCAGAGACTGACATCACTAAGACCATACTTGCGACTAATGTTTTTAATTGAAAATTCATCAGTAAATCTCCTTGGTGCTCATTGTTTGTAGGTAAAAAATTTGTAGGTAAAAAGCTTTATGGGTAAACAGTTTTTTAGGTAAATAAATTTATAAATAAAGACTTTTACAGATAAAAAATGGTGCCGATAACAAATTTTGAGTAAAAAAATGGGCTATATCCTTTTCTTGATATAACCCATCAATCTAGCGAATCAACTCAACATAAGCGGTGGCTTATTGGTTTTTAGCGAGTTCGCGTTTATGTTTACTTTCGCTCAGCATAACGATGAACAGTAAAACAACGGCCAGTGCAGAACCACCGATCATCACAGCAAAACCGCCGTTCCAACCGAAGTAGTCCACGGTATAACCGACGATAGCACTTGCGGCAACAGAACCACCAAGATAACCGAATAAACCGGTGAAGCCTGCGGCGGTACCTGCTGCTTTCTTAGGTGCAAGCTCAAGAGCGTGCAGACCAATCAGCATGACAGGGCCATAGATTAAGAAACCGATAATCAACATACATGCCATATCAACGCCTGGGTTACCCGCTGGGTTCATCCAGAAGACGATAGTTGCAATAGTCACTAAGGTCATGAAGAACACGCCTGTCGCGCCACGGTTACCACGGAAGACTTTATCCGACATCCAACCGCACAGCAGTGTTCCTGGAATACCCGCATATTCATACAGGAAGTAAGCCCATGAAGATTTATCCATTGTGAAGTGTTTAACTTCGCGCAGGTAAGTTGGTGACCAGTCCAGAACACCGTAACGCAGTAAGTATACGAACACGTTAGCGATAGCGATCATCCACAGAAGTTTGTTAGGGAATACATACTTCATGAAGATAGCTTTAGCGGTTAATTCTTCTTCATCAGAGGCTTTATAGTCTGTTGGATAGTCGTTTTTGTACTCTTCAATTGGTGGCAGACCACAAGATTGCGGAGTATCACGCATTAATGCGAAGGCAATCATAGCCACTAAAATAGCGGCGAATGCTGGCATATACAGCGCAGCTTTCCAGTCGTTAAACCATGCCATACCTAACAGGAACAGTAATGGAGGCAGGCCACCACCGACGTTATGCGCACAGTTCCAAACGGAGACGATACCGCCACGTTCTTTTTGTGACCACCAGTGAACCATAGTACGTCCACAAGGAGGCCAACCCATGCCTTGGAACCAACCACATAAGAATAACAACACGAACATAATCATGATGCTAGACGTTGCCCATGGTACGAAGCCCATGAATATCATGACAAGTGAAGCGAGGATCAAACCTGCTGGTAAGAAGTACCGAGGGTTAGCACGGTCGGAAAATGAGCCCATGATAAATTTGGAGAAACCATAGGCGATTGAAATCCCAGATAAGGCGAAACCAAGGTCACCTTTAGAGAAACCTTGTTCAACGAGATAAGGCATTGCGAGGGCGAAGTTCTTTCTAACTAAGTAGTATGCTGCGTAACCGAAGAAAATCCCCAGGAAAATCTGCCAACGTAATTTACGATAGACGGGATCTATCTTATCCGCTGGCAGCCTCTCGATATGAGCGGCGGGTTTAAACATGCGTAACATAAAGCCTCCGATGGCATGTCAGTAGTTATATGCTCTTCATTTCACCTATGTTGTGAAGTTGTTGAGCGTTTATTATGGGAGAAGTAACCAAAACGAAAACAATCGAGTTTCTTTAAGTGCTTTTATTTTCTAATTGCGCTAAATCTTAATCGTTAAAAAACATTTTATCTGTAGTCTAACGCACAATTATTGATTTTGTTTATCTGGCTGCATAGTTAATGCGATTTGTGAATGGAATGGAACTAAAATTGTGAATTATTTTGTGAGGGTTATCACGCTTCCGCGCTTTGATGTACCTAATTTGTACTTTTGACTTTCGTTTTTGTTCCTTATCAAACATTGAGCGCTTTTTTGAGCTTATATTAACTATAGACTATAAAAATAGAAACTATACTTATCGAATAGTGAAGATTGATTAACGTGAGGAATGCGACATGAATGGCTCATCTGTGACTGAAACGGATGTCATCATTATCGGTGGTGGCGCAACAGGTGCAGGTGTCGCTCGTGACTGCGCTCGCCGTGGATTAAAAGCAGTTTTGCTAGAACGGCATGATATTGCGACAGGTGCAACAGGGCGTAACCATGGCTTGCTACACAGTGGCGCTCGTTATGCTGTGACCGACAGTGAATCGGCAAGAGAGTGTATAGAAGAAAACAAAATTCTTAAGCGTATTGCCCATCATTGTGTTGAAAAAACCGATGGACTCTTTATTACCCTACCTGAAGATAGCCTCGAATATCAGCAGCAATTTATCACCGCTTGCCAATCCGCTGGCATTGATGCTCAAGCGATTGATCCCGCGGAAGCTATTCGCTTAGAGCCTTCAGTTAACCCGCGTTTAATTGGTGCGGTTCGCGTGCCTGATGGTACTGTCGATCCATTCCGCTTAACCGCTGCCAATATGCTCGATGCGCGCGAACATGGCGCTAAAGTACTGACTTATCATGAAGTGATTGGTTTGATCCGCCAAGGGGATAAAGTCCGCGGTGTGACGGTTTATGATCATCAAGCTAAGCGTCAATATGATATTCATTCGCAAATCGTGGTGAATGCGGGCGGAATTTGGGGACAAAAAATTGCCGAATACGCGGATCTGAAAATCAAAATGTTCCCAGCGAAAGGCGCATTACTTATTTTAGGTCACCGTCTTAACAACATGGTGATCAACCGTTGCCGTAAACCAGCGGATGCGGACATTCTGGTTCCGGGAGATACCATTTCTCTGATTGGTACTACGTCAACGCATATCGAATATGACCAAATCGATAATATGTATGTGACACCAGAAGAAGTGGATATTTTGATCCGCGAAGGTTCTATGTTATCCCCTGCGTTAGCGACAACGCGCATTTTACGCGCATATGCGGGTGTTCGCCCATTAGTGGCGAGTGATGATGACCCTTCTGGCCGTAACGTAAGCCGCGGTATTGTGTTACTCGACCACGCAAAACGCGATGGTTTAGACGGTTTCATTACCATTACGGGCGGCAAGTTAATGACTTATCGCTTAATGGCGGAATGGGCGACCAACAAAGTTTGTGAAAAATTGGGTGTTACAACCCCATGCACGACGGCGGAAGAGCCACTACCAGGATCTCAACACAGCGCAGAAGAAGCGTTGCGTAATGTGGTCTCTATCCCAGCACCTATTCGCGGCTCTGCGGTTTATCGTCATGGTGATAGGGCGTCTGCGATCCTCAGTGCTAACCGTTTAGATAAAAGCTTGGTGTGTGAGTGTGAAGCGGTGACGGCGGGGGAAGTTCGTTATGCAGTGGAATCTTTAACCGTCAACAACTTGCTCGATTTACGCCGTCGTACCCGTGTGGGTATGGGCACGTGCCAAGGTGAGCTTTGTGCTTGCCGTGCGGCTGGATTACTCAATCGTTTTAACGTCACCACACCACATGAAACCGAGCAGCAACTGGGACACTTCTTAAATGAGCGTTGGAAAGGGGTGAGACCGATTGCTTGGGGGGATGCTTTGCGTGAAAGCGAGTTCACCAGTTGGGTATATCACGGATTATGTGGCATGAATGAAAGTACATTGAGCCAGCCTGCTCAGAAGGAGGCAGAGAATGAAATATGATGCAGTAGTGATGGGCGGAGGCCTTGCCGGTCTTATCTGTGGAATTCGTCTGACTCAATCAGGGCTTTCTTGTGCCATCGTGAGTGCTGGGCAGAACGCACTGCATTTCTCGTCGGGTTCATTGGATTTATTAACACATCTTCCTGATGGTACTCAAGTTGAGCAACCGCTATCGATGTTGGAAGCGCTAAAACAACAAGCTCCGAGTCATCCGTACAGTTTGATTGGGGCAGAAAAAGTCGCTGAGCTGGCTAAATTGGCACAGACTACACTACAGCAAGCAGGGCTGCATCTGAAAGGTTCTTGCGAAGAAAACCACTACCGTATTACGCCGTTAGGTCATAAGCGGATGACCTGGCTTAGCCCTGAGTCGGTGCCAACAACAGCGCTCCATCAACCGATGGAATTAGGCAAAATTGCGGTTGTGGGCATTGAAGGTTTCCTCGATTTTCAACCGCAAATGGTGGCGGATGAGTTAGACCGTCAAGGACTCGAAGCGGAGGCGTGCTATGTTCACTTACCGTTGCTTGACCGATTAAGAGAAAACCCAAGCGAGTTCCGTGCGATTAACGTGGCGCGCTGGTTAGATAGACCTGAAAATATGGCGCAAATTGTGGAAGAAATTGCACCGTTAGTCGCCAATGCGGATGCGGTGTTTATGCCTGCGTGTATTGGTCTCGACAGTGAAGAACCGATGCTAGAGTTACAAAAACGCTTAGGTAAACCGCTATTTTTACTGCCAACATTGCCACCCTCTTTATTAGGTATTCGCCTTCATGAAATGCTATTACGCCAGTTCCGCCGTCAAGGTGGGATCATGATGCCGGGTGATAAAGTCACTTCCGTCAATTTCGTGGGATCACGTATTGAATCTGTGCAAACCCGTAACCACGGTAATATTTCATTGAAAGCTAAACATTTTGTGTTGGCGACGGGAAGTTTCTTTAATAACGGCTTGGTAGCGAAATTTGACCAAGTGTATGAACCCTTGATGCATTTGGATTTAGGCGAAATCGGCGACCGCGCCAAATGGACAAATAAAGAGTTCTTCGCATCTCAGCCATACATGGCGTTTGGTGTGCAAACTGACAGCCATTTACGCGGTAAAAAACACGGTGAGACGATTGAAAATCTGTATATCGCAGGTGCGGTCTTAAGTGGGTTTGATCCACTCACTCAAGGCTGTGGTGCAGGGGTTTCGTTGGTCACGGGCTTATATGCCGCGAATGAAATCGTGAATGAATTTGCTAAAGATAAAGCCATGCAGGCGGAGGTGGCGCAATGAGTATTCAAGATGCAAGCTTTGAAAGCTGTATAAAATGCACCGTTTGTACCACCTATTGCCCAGTGGCAAAAGCGAACCCACTGTATCCGGGACCAAAACAAGCGGGTCCTGATGGTGAGCGTTTACGCTTAAAAGATCCGATGATGTACGATGATGCATTGAAATTCTGCACCAACTGTAAGCGCTGTGAAGTGGCGTGCCCGTCTGATGTGAAGATTGGGGATATTATCGCCCGCGCTCGTAATACCTATAGCCAGCAGAAACCGAAACTGCGTGATGCGATTTTAAGCCATACAGATATCATGGGCTCCTTATCGACCCCATTTGCCCCTGTAGTGAACACTATTACGGGGTTAAAACCTGTTCGCCAAATTCTGGATAAAGCCTTGAAAATTGACCATCGTCGTGAGCTGCCGAAATATTCATTCGGGACTTTCCGTCGTTGGTACGGTAAACAAGCCGCAGAGCAGGCGAAGTTTGAAGAGCAAGTGGCATTCTTCCACGGCTGCTATGTGAACTATAACCATCCACAACTGGGTAAAGATTTAATCAAAGTTTTCAATGGGATGAATATTGGTGTTCAGCTGTTAAAACGTGAAAAATGTTGTGGTGTGGCGCTGATCGCAAACGGATTTATGAAGCAAGCGAAACGCCAAGCGAATGTGAATCTGGAGTCGCTTCAAGAGACTATTTTAGAGAAACATATTCCCGTCGTGGCGACCTCATCGACTTGTACATTTACCATTCGTGATGAATATACGCACGTACTGGACGTCGATACCTCTGAGATGCGCGATAACATTGAATTAGCGACCCGTTATATTTATCGTCTGCTGGAAGAAGGGCGCGAACTGAAACTGAAACACACTCCATTAAAAGTGGCTTATCACACGCCGTGCCATATGGAAAAAATGGGTTGGACATCCTACACCCTTGAGCTGATTAAGCGTGTACCGGGTGTAGAGCTGATTGTTTTAGATTCACAATGTTGTGGTATTGCAGGAACTTACGGGTTCAAAAAAGAGAACTACGAAGTTTCCCAAGGTATTGGAGCTGGGCTGTTCCGTCAAATTGAAGAGAGTGGCGCGGATATGGTGATCACCGACTGTGAAACCTGTAAATGGCAAATTGAAATGTCCACCAGTAAGAAATGTGAACACCCAATTTCGCTGCTGGCTCGCGCACTCGAATAATCAATGGTTGTGTTGAGCAATGTGAAAAGTCGTTAGGTATTAATCAAGTTAACCCTTTGGGAGATAAGTGATGGCTTATCTCCCTTTTTTATCTCAGTGCTGCGGGGATAATTGTTTCTTGCTGGCGGTAGCGAAGAAAGTCTTCAAAATAAAGTTCAGTAATAAACCGTAAGCTGGCAAGAAGAACAGCATACAAATTAATAACTTGAAGACGTAATCAACAAGAGCGATTTCCATCCAATTCGCTGCCATAAACGGGTCGCTGCTTTGATAAAACGCGATAAAGAAGAACGCGATGGTATCAATCAAGTTACCAAAAAACATGGCGCAGGCAGGAGCCACAAACCAACGTTTGTTTTGGCGCAGGCGGTTAAACACGTTGACATCCAAGATTTGACCGAGGACATATGCCATAAAACTTGCCGCCGCGATACGCGCAACAAACAGGTTAAATGTCATGATAGCCGCAAAACCTTGCCATTCTCCTTGGAAGAACAGAGCAGAAATCACATACGAAATTAATAATGCTGGTAGCATGACCGCAGTGATAATTCGACGAGCTAATGGCGCACCATAGATGCGAACGGTTAAGTCCGTAGCAAGGAAAATAAAGGGAAAGGTAAACGCACCCCACGTAGTATGAAACCCAAAAATATTAATGGGTAACTGCACCAAGTAGTTGCTGGATGTAATAATTAAAATATGAAATAACGATAGCCAAATTAACGCAGTGGCTTTTTGCTGCGGAGTAAACGTAAACATATTGTACCTTTTTAGTCGCAATGGGGTGAGGGAACCCATGAATAACATCCCTAAATTGGGAAGTGCGCATCATACTCTCGTTGCGCAACAAAATCAAAACTGTTCATCCACTGCGCGTGGCTTTACAATAAGCGCATTGATAACCAAGAGAATGTGGTGTTATGTCTGACTTATTTTCTAATCCAACGAAAACCCTTGATACGCTAGGGCTGCGCTGCCCTGAACCTGTGATGCTGGTACGTAAAACGGTACGTAACATGGCGGACGGTGATACTTTGTTAATTATTGCAGATGACCCTGCCACCACCCGCGATATTCCCGGTTTTTGCCGTTTTATGGAGCACGAGTTATTGGCGGTTGAGGCTGATAATGCACCGTATCGCTATTTATTGCGCAAAAAAACCAACGGTTTGTAATGACCCAATTTCTGTATGATGGATAGCCTCTTTGCTTTGTATGAGGCTTTTTTTGATAAACGATTTAATTGAGCGCTTGAATTTCACTGGCTGATAACCCAGTGAGTTTACTGATAACATCGATACTTAAACCAAGTTGTAAGCTCATCAATGCCACTTTGAGTTGATTCTTTTTTTCTCCTTTCTCTATTCCTTTCTCTATTCCTTCATTTTTTAACCGCTGTGCAATATTCATAATAGCTCCTCGATGATTTTCGGCTTGGTCGATTAATGTCTCGACAATGGATGTGTAATAAGGTGAATCCATGATGATAAATAAGTAATTCAAGATAGTGATCACGTCATCTTTGTCATTATAGTGGTTGTTTAATATTTGAACGAAGTGCTCAGTGATCCTCTGGTGGTCATTTCGTAGTTTTTTGTGCTTCATTGCGAGTTCCATCACGGCGATTTTGCGGTGACTAACTATTTCGGTATCTTCAACCACGGTGATATCCACCAACGGGAAAGGGCTGCTATACAGATCATGAGCTATCTCTGAGTGCGGTAAACATTGTGTCCATGGACCAATATACGGATAGGGAGATGTCTTTCCGTGGTAAAACAAAATGGGGACAACGAGCGGTAAAGTTTTATGCCCTTGTTGTAAGTGTTGGTTCATGGCGAGGAAAGCATAATGCATTAAGCGCCAGCTCATGAGTTTGTCTGGTGTGGATTGATGTTCCACTAATAGATAGATGTAGCTATCACCAGTTTTTGTTTGTACGGAATAGAGAACATCGGAAAACCGTGTTCTCAGTTTGCAATCAATAAAGGCTGAATTAATGAGGGTGAGCGTATCTAAATCGCACAAACATTTAATTTGCTCAGGTAAATGAAGCTCAAAGAAATCTCGGGCATTATCCTGTTTTGTCATAAAACCTTTAAAGGCGGCATCATGAGGTATTGAACTTGCATTATTAGCCATATCCACGCTCAGCAAATGTTGTCGATGACCGAGATATTACCCAATATTTTTGTGTGCGGGAGAAAAGTTAGTCCTAAATTCAGCTAGTGAATGTTTTGTGTAACTCTTTGCTGTAATTGATTATTTTAAATCTTTCACGCATAAAAAAACGCCGTAAAGATGATTTTTACGGCGTTGATATATCAAACTAACAGAAGGCTATTTTTTGACTTCGGGTAGCTTAACGCGCAGTAAGCGAACCGCGTTGGCGGTGACTAATGCCGTAGCACCAGAATCCGCTAATACGGCGACCCATAATCCAGTAATACCTAACAAACTCGTCACCAAGAAAACCGCTTTTAAGCCCAAGGCGATAGTGATGTTCTCGCGGATGATCTTCCGTGTGGCTCTGGATAATGCGACGATCTCAGGTAATCCAGTCAAACGGTTATGGGTTAAAGCGGCATCTGCAGTTTCTAAAGCAACGTCGGTACCGCCACCCATTGCGACACCAATACTTGACGCTTTCATAGCTGGGGCATCATTAATACCGTCACCCACCATCATGGTGTTGTGATCGCGATTAAGCTCCATCACGGCGGTCACTTTATCTTCTGGCAATAATCCAGCACGGAATTCCATACCCAACTGATTTGCAATGGCGCTGGCGGCACGCGGGTTATCCCCTGTTAGCATCACGGCATTAACATTCAGTGATTTCAACATGGCCATCGCATCAGATGCATCGCTACGTAAGGTATCTTGCAGGGCGGTTAAGCCGATAACTTGGCCATCTTCTAACGTGACGACAACCGTTTTACCTTGTGCTTCTAACGCTTCCACTTTTGCTTGCCATTGGCTGCTTAATGCTGGTTCAACCCTTGATGGCGCGCTAACTAATACTTGCTTACCGTTAAAAGAACCTTCGACCCCTTTACCCGCTAGTGCTTTACGCTCTAATGCTTCCTCAACAGTGATAGATAATTCTTCAGCTTTATTGACGATAGCTTTAGCCAGTGGATGGTGAGAGCCAACTTCAACCGATGCAGTGATACGAATTAACTCGCTTTCACTCAGTCCTTCAACAGGAACAACATCGGTGACATGCGGTTTACCTTCTGTCAGGGTGCCCGTTTTATCCAGTGCAATCGTAGTGACGGTTCCCAACTGTTCTAATGCTGCACCGCCTTTAATTAAAGCGCCACGGCGAGTGGCGGTTGCCAGTGCTGAGGTAATTGCCGCAGGGGTTGAGATAACCAACGCACAAGGGCAACCAATTAACAACAGAGTCAAACCACGGTAAATCCAAGTGTCCCAAGCTGCGCCGAAGAACATTGGCGGGATCACTATTACCAAAGCTGAAATCAGCATGATAATTGGGGTATAGATTCGGCTGAAACGGTCGATGAATCGCTCAATCGGCGCACGACGCTCTTCGGCTTCTTCAATCAGTTGCAAGATACGGTCGATAGCATTTTGGCCTTGCTCTGATACCACTTCCATTTGTACCGCTTTGTCGACGGACAAACAGCCCGCAGCCACTTTTTCCCCAGCACTGCGTTCTACAGGAACGGATTCACCCGTTAATGCGCTTTCATCAAAACTCGCAAACCCTGCAATCAGCACCGCATCGGTCGGTAATCGACCACCAGGTGCAATTTCAATGATGTCCCCAGGGCGTAACTGTGCGACAGGAACCGACGTTTTTTGTCCATCCTTGATAAGTACGGCATCTTCAGGCACTAAAGCCATGAGTGCGCTAACACCTCGGCGAGCGCGTCCCGCAGAGTAGGACTCAAGCATTTCACCCAGCATAAACAGTAAGATAACCATGGCGGCTTCTTCAGTTGCTTGGATAAAAATCGCCCCTACAGCGGCAACGGTCATCAAGGTTTCAATTGCAAATGGTGTACCGGTACGAATCAAACGTAACGATTTACGTGCGATAGGGTATAACCCAAATAACGTGGTTAGGATAAACGCCACGTTACCCAGTTGTGGGTTAACAAACTCCAATCCCCAGCTGATTGCCATTAGGATCGCTAAAATAATGACGGGTTTTGCTTCACTCAGTAAGCTTGGTGGCGGTGCTGATGCTGCACTCGCGCTTCCTACATCATGGAGCTCGTAACCCGCAGCTTCGACCGTTGAACGAACAACGGCAGTGACGTCTTTGTCAGCGTCCACGACGAGTTTTTCAGTGGCAAAGAGGACTTTGGCTTGAGCGACTTCGCGAATTTGGGAAATCGCGTTTTCGATTTTAGCCGCGCAGCTTGGGCAGTCCATCCCGCGTACAATCCAGCTAAAACGCTGTTTAGCGGTTTGGGTGGGCTCTACATCGTCATTTGCAGCGGATGTTGAACTACAGCAGCTACCATGTTGATGGGATTTTTCATCGTCATCATCATGAGCATGATTTTTGTCATTGCCATGATGATGTTCATGGGATGATGCGTCATGGCTCACCGCTTTGCTATTCTCTACAGCTGCGGATGAGCAAGTGTTTCCTGAGCAGCAAGACGTGCTGTGTGCATGGGTATCTTTATGAGAGTGTGAGTGCATAAGCGCCCCCTTTTTCTAGATGCGTTTTTAACCATGTTCTCTAATTAAGGTTAAGTCTACACTTTGGAGTAGACTCTAGAGTCAAACGAAAAAGGGGAAGCCAATTGATAAAATTCTCAAATAGCACGTTTTATCAATTGGCGGAGGATTATAAATAAATAGCGCGAACAATAAAGAACTGGCCGAGGAAGTAGAATGCTGCCACGACGGCTTTAGAGGCTTTGAATGGGAAACGGAAATGGGCAATTAACCAGATACAGTGAGATAAAAATAGCAGAGAAGCGCCCACCATAATCGAGAAATTAAACTCTCGACCTAAGCCAAAGTATTGGTCTCCAGCCACCCACATCATAATCATGCTCATAATAATAGAGGCGAAAACAACAGGCTGTTGGCTTTCCAGTTTTCCCCAAATCAGTACCAAGGTGACGGCTGCGATAGCAATAGGGACGATGAGCCAAGGCAGATACAGGCCAAAGTTGAATTGCATTCCAAAGCTAATGGTGTAGACCAGATAACTTAAGAACATCAGCCCTAAAGAAGTAAGCAAGTGCTCACTAGAAAACATTCTCGAGAGGTCAGCAACTAAGGAAAGCAGTAAACCGCCTAAAATTAGGTAGGTTTGCGCATTTAAGTCGTCAGAACTCCATCCCCAGAATAATAGGAGAAGCAAAGTGATAGGGCGGAATAACCAACGTTGCCACTCAGGGCCACGATAGGCTGCATCAACGTACAGCCAGCCAGAAAATAAAACAGCGAGGAATGGCCAACTAATCATACACATATCCTTAAGAGTTTCTGGAAAAGAGAAATCACCAAGAGCGATTAAATATAAATGAACTATACCGCGTCTCGCATAAATTGTATGGCGTTTATCTGCAATTTGAGCGATAGAGGGTATATACTTATGATAATTCTAAGCTAAATATATAAATTATGAATAAGCCAATTCTCTTAATTATTGTTCTCGCGATTATCGCCGTGTTAGCCACTAAGCGTTTTTTTGACCAAAAGAAACAGAATGAAATTAATGATAATTCATTGCCTGTCAGTCAGTTAGTGCTCGTTAAAGAGAAAAAGGATTACCCTTATCCAAATATGCGTTCCCGGGAACGCGATGTGGTATCCCCTGAAACTTTTCGCTATGAACTTTATTTTCAGACTCAAGCTTCAGGAGAAACGATTAAGGTGATCGTCAGCGAAGAGCAGTACCAAGGTGTTGAATTGGGTGCTAAAGGTAAGCTAACCCTACAAGGTACGCGATTTATTCGCTTCGAACCCTCTGAATAAACGATTATTTCTTTTTAGCGGCTTCAATAGCCGCTTTTGTTTTCTTATGCATGGCGAGCATTTCAAACACGCCAAAAAAGAAAATTTTTGTCTGCTGGAGCCCTGTTAGCTTTTGATCTTTCGGTAAGCTGGCTTTCAGGAAGATAGTCTGCAATGCATGCATAAAAATCATAAATACCATTGCGACATCCATGAAATATTTCAATGGCTTAGGGAATGGATGCACAATATTAAAGATCATAAAGCCCCAAACACAAATCATGAGCAGACGTCCGATATTAATCAGCATCTTTTTCTCCCTGCATACTTGATGAATGAACAGATTGACGAATAAACAGACGATACGCAACTTGGCCAGCGACTTTTTCACGGTGTAACTGCCAGTTTGCGGGAATGTCAGTAAGTGGTAACTCCGCTTCTGACTCTACATAAATCCAGCTTTCATCAGCTAACCACTGATTTTTTTCCAGCAGCGTGATGGTTTCTCCAAGTAGCCCTTTACGAAAAGGTGGGTCGATAAACACCACATCACAAGGCGTTCCTGCTTGGCTAAGAACGGTGAGGCTGCTGTTATTAATAACGGTCGCATTATCAGCTTCTAAGCGAACTTTGTTCTCACTAAGAAGCTTGGCATTTTGTTTATCAAGTTCAATAAACGTGACGTGCTCGGCAAAGCGAGATAAGGCTTCAAAACCTAAAGCGCCGCTACCTGCGAAGCAATCAAGACAGCGAGCATCACGGATCACTGGCATTAGCCAGTTAAAGAGCGTTTCTTTGATGCGATCAGTGGTGGGACGTAAGCCCTCACTATCGCGTACAGGCAGTTTTCGCCCACGCCACTTACCACCAATGACACGAATTTGCCCCAAGGAGGCTGTTTGTGGTTTTTTTGCCATAATATGTATAGTTGCTTAGTTCATTGAGGAATGTATAAATTATTGGGGACTATTGTAGCGCTTCGGTTTCACGGTTTTAACAGAAAAATAAGAATAAATTGTCAGGATTTTTCTTTCAGATATGTGTTGCTGCGCGATGAAATGATAGACTGCATGTAATTTTATTGCGATTTAATTTTTAAACGCCATGTTTTTACCGCGAGGAGTGTAGTGGCTGATGGCTAAAGATAAGAAAAAAGGCTTTTTCTCATGGTTGGGATTTGGTCGTAAGAATGAAGAAGAAACCCAGCAATCGGATGTCGAACTGAAAAATGATGTTGTTCATGATACTGAGCAACAGGATGCCGCCACAGCAGAAGCTGAGCGTCAACATCAGGCAGAGCTTGATGCAATTAAAGCGGCGGAAGATGAGGCTGAGCGCCAATATCAAGCTGAACAAGATGCGATTACGGCTGCTGCGGAAGAAGCAGAACGCCGGCATAAAGCGCAATTAGAGGCGATGCGCATTGCGGCAGAAAATGCAGAGCAAGAGCGCCAAGCGGCAGAAGAAAAGCGTATAGCAGAAGAAAAAGCGGCTAGAGAAGCGTTAGAAGCGCAGGCTTTACGACAAGCTGAAGAAGCCGCGGAACGCCAACATCAAATCGAGCAGGCTGCAATTAAAGCTGCCGAAGAAGAAGCTGAACGCCAGCATCAAGCTGAGTTAGCTGTTATCAAAGCCGCAGAAGAAAAAGCGGAACGTGAATACCAAGAAGCAGAAGCAGCTCGCTTGGCGGAAGAAGAAGCGGAGCGTCAACGCCAAGCTGAACTCGCTGCTATCAAAGAAGCCAAAGAAAAAGCCGAACGCGAACGCCAAGAGGCTGAAGCGGCTCGCTTAGCGGAAGAAGAAGCGGAGCGTCAACGCCAAGCTGAACTCGCTGCTATCAAAGAAGCCAAAGAAAAAGCCGAACGCGAACGCCAAGAGGCAGAAGCAGCTCGATTAGCGGAAGAAGAAGCAGCTCGTATTGCAGAAGAAGAGGCCGAGGCGGCACGTTTAGCCGAGGAAGAAGCACAAAAGCAAGCGGAAGAAGACGCTGCGAAAACTCAGCCAGTTGAGCAGGAAAAACCGAAAAAAGAAGGCTTTTTCAGCCGTCTGAAGAAAGGCTTATTAAAAACTCGTCAAAATTTAGGTTCTGGTTTCCTTGGTCTATTCAAGGGCAAAAAAATCGATGACGACCTTTTTGAAGAGCTAGAAGAGCAGTTATTAATTGCGGATGTCGGTGTTGAAACTACCCGTAAAATCATTGATAACTTAACGCAGCACGCTTCCCGTAAAGAGCTAAAAGATGCCGAAGCGTTGTACGGTAAGCTGCGTGAAGAAATGTCTGATATTTTAGCCACCGTAGACAAACCATTAGAGATCGAAGGTAAAAAACCTTATGTTATTCTGATGGTTGGTGTTAACGGTGTGGGTAAAACAACAACGATTGGTAAATTAGCACGTCAGTATCAATCAGAAGGTAAGTCCGTCATGTTGGCGGCGGGTGATACATTCCGTGCCGCGGCAGTTGAACAACTGCAAGTGTGGGGCGATCGTAACAATATTTCAGTTGTCGCTCAGCATACTGGTGCTGATCCAGCTTCCGTGATTTTTGATGCGATTCAATCTGCTCAAGCAAAAGGTGTCGATGTGTTGATCGCCGACACCGCAGGGCGCTTACAAAATAAAGCGCACTTAATGGAAGAATTGAAGAAAATTGTCCGCGTGATGAAGAAGCTTGATGAGTCAGCCCCTCATGAAATTATGTTGACCCTCGATGCGAGCACCGGACAAAATGCGGTTAGTCAGGCTAAAATTTTCAATGACGCCGTAGGTTTAACCGGTATTACACTGACAAAATTCGATGGTACAGCAAAAGGTGGCGTAATCTTTTCAATCGCCGATCAGTTCGGTATTCCAATTCGTTATATCGGGATTGGTGAAGGTATTGAAGATTTACGCCCATTTAAAGCCGATGACTTTATCGAGGCTCTATTTGCCCGAGAGGAATAATTTTCGATGATCCGCTTTGAACATGTGAGTAAAGCTTATCGCGGTGGCCGCCAAGCGCTCCAAGGGGTAGATTTCCATCTACGCCCTGGGGAAATGGCATTTTTAACGGGTCACTCAGGCGCAGGTAAAAGTACATTACTTAAACTGATTTGTGGTATTGAGCGCCCAAGTGCGGGTCATATTCTGTTTAATGGTCACGATATCAGCCGACTAAAAGACAGAGAGATCCCTTTTCTGCGCAGACAGATCGGCATGATTTTCCAAGATCACCATCTGTTATTTGACCGCACTGTTTATGACAACGTGGCGATGCCACTAATTATTTCTGGTGCAAGTAGCGAAGATATTCGCCGACGCGTGAGCGCTGCATTGGATAAAGTCGGTTTGTTGGATAAAGCGAAAAACTTCCCAATCCAACTGTCTGGTGGTGAACAGCAGCGCGTGGGTATTGCACGCGCAGTAGTGAATAAGCCAACGATGCTTCTCGCGGATGAGCCGACAGGTAACCTTGATAACGAGTTATCTGAAGGCATTATGCGTTTATTTGAAGAATTTAACCGTGTGGGTGTGACGGTATTAATGGCAACCCACGATATTGCGTTGATTGAACGCCGTAATTTGCGTGTATTGACCTTAAGCGAAGGTCGGATGCTTGGAGGTCAACATGGCTAAGAATGTCCGCAAAGCGAAGCCAGAACGTGCCATGCAATCAAAAAGCAAAGCACTCAAAGGTGGCTGGCGTGAGCAGTGGCGCTACTCTTGGTTAAATGCGCTGGCTGATATGCTACGTCAACCGCTGGCAACCTTTTTAACTGTGATGGTTATTGCCATTTCATTAGCGCTACCAAGTCTGTGTTATATCGTTTGGAAGAATGTTTCTCAAGCGGCTGAGCAGTGGTATCCGACGCCTCAGTTGACGGTCTATCTGGATAAGTCTCTCGATGAGCAAGGGGGACAAAATGTGGTGACCCAGCTTGAAGCCCTTGATGGCGTTGCCCATGTGAATTACTTATCTCGCGACCAAGCGATATCGGAATTCCGTAGCTGGTCTGGCTTTAGTACCGCATTAGATATGCTAGAAGAGAATCCACTACCAGCAGTGGCAATTATTACCCCGAAACTGGATTTTGAAGGTTCGAATGCCTTAGCTACATTGCGCGACCGTGTTAGCCAAGTTAACGGCATTGAAGAAGTTCGAATGGATGATAGCTGGTTCTCACGCCTAGCTGCATTAACTCGGTTGGTAGGGCAAGTAGCATCGGTGATTGGCATTTTGATGATTGTTTCATTGTTCTTAGTGATTGGTAATAGTGTGCGGCTAAATATTTTTGCTCGTCGCGATACCATCAATGTGATGAAGCTCATTGGTGCTACTGATGGCTTTATTATGCGCCCATTCTTAAATGGCGGGGTGGTATTAGGCGCCTTGGGTGCGGTGATCGCCCTCATTATGACATTCTTACTCGTGTGGCAGTTGTCCGATTTAGTCGCGCAAGTAGCAAGCGTATTTGGTACGCAATTCCACATTGAAGGGCTACTGTGGGAAGAGGCTCTGTTGATTATTTTAATGTCTGCAATTGTGGGCTGGGTAGCGGCATGGCTGGCAACATTACAACATTTACGCCATTTCAGACCAGAATAATTTAGTTGTTCCCATCGGTGCTAACTTATTGGCACTGATGGGAAAAATAAATTTCTGCGAACTTCTTTTCTAATTATGTGTCAGATATTGACCTGCGGTTAACTATTCTTGTATATAATTTATTTAACGCGGCTAAGCTGATAGACTACGGTTTGTCTGTATCGACTCTCTCCCATTTCAGTACAATTCATAGAGGATCTTAATGACCAAAGACATGCAATCACTAGCGCTTGTTCCACAAGGAAGTATTGAAGCTTATATGCGAGCTGCCAATGCTTACCCGATGCTGACCGCAGAGGAAGAAAAGGAACTGGCAGAAAGGCTGCATTACGATGGTGACCTCGAAGCTGCTAAGCAACTGATTTTATCCCATTTGCGCTTTGTTATTCACATCGCGCGTAGCTATGCAGGCTATGGTTTACCACAAGCTGACTTAATTCAGGAAGGCAACATCGGCCTGATGAAGGCTGTGCGTCGCTTTAATCCTGAAGTGGGTGTGCGTTTGGTGTCTTTCGCCGTGCATTGGATCAAAGCGGAAATTCATGAATACGTTTTACGTAACTGGCGTATTGTCAAAGTCGCAACAACAAAATCCCAGCGTAAGTTATTCTTTAACTTAAGAAAGAATAAAAAACGCCTTGGTTGGTTTAACCAAGAAGAGGTGGATATGGTTGCACAAGAGCTAGGCGTGAGCACCAAAGATGTGCTGGAAATGGAATCCCGTATGGCGGCGCAAGACATGGCATTTGATATGTCTGACGACGATGATAGCGGTGATTTCGGTGGCCCTGTTGCGCCGGTGCTTTTTCTCCAAGATAAGTCTTCTGATTTTGCCAATACCATTGAAGATGATAACTGGGAAAGCCATGCAACTGATCGCTTAGCAGATGCATTAGCATCATTAGATGAGCGCAGCCAAGATATCATTCGTGCTCGTTGGTTGGATGATGACAACAAAACGACGCTGCAAGAACTGGCCGACAAATATGGTGTTTCCGCTGAGCGTGTTCGCCAGCTTGAAAAGAATGCCATGAAAAAGCTGCGTCTTGCGATGGAAGATGAAGACGACGAGATGTAATGTTTCTTGCCCGTCTACGTTATCTGCATTTATTTCCTCTGATTGGAAAATAGATGCAGATAACTTATTCCTTTCCCCTAGTAATTAACGGGAATAAAGTTCTAAAGGCAGTCCATCTGGATCCGTAAAGAAGGTAAAACGCTTCTGAGTATACGGGTCGATTCTTACCCCTTCACACACCACCTGATTTTGTGCCAAATAGGCAATCCATTCTTCTATATTATCCACTTCAAACGCTAAATGACGTAACCCAGTGGCTTCAGGATAACTGAGTCTTTTGGGCGGATTGGCGAAACTAAACAGCTCAATCTGATAATGCTCTCCAAAAGCTAAATCTGCTTTCCATGAGTCATTCTCTGGACGGTAATATTCTGCGAGAAGCTGTAATCCAAGGATCTGGCAGTAAAAATCCTTACTCTTAGAAAAATCAGAGCAAATAATAGCAACGTGATGAATTTTATTAAGTTTCATACTGATGGCTCGATGTTTAGCTGCCAATGATGGGTTTCTTCGGTGGGTTGAAAACCACAGGCAACAAGAAATTTCTCCAAAGCGATTTTGTTTTGCGGTTCCACTCCCTGCAAGTCAAAGATCCAATGGCGGATTTCAGGTTGTTGACGGCAAATTTCCTGTAAAAGATACAATCCCACACCGCGACGGCGAGTGACTTCACGGACATTAAAATCACAGATAGTACCTTGTTGTTGATAAATAACCACTTTAGCAGCTGCCAATAAGCGATCGTTAAAACGCGCCCCATAAAAATGCACGCCAGACTCAAGGCTTTGTTCGAGTTGTGTTCGATTCTGGTCTAGCCAGATCTTCGATAAGTCGATGTATTGTTGCTCAGTAGGATTGACCAGAGGGATGATGGTAAGTCTCATGTTGTTTTGATCCATTTCATGGTGCATGTTGCACGCTATTCTAACAGCAGAGTGATCTGTAACCGATTTTTTAATTTCAAAGAGAAAAATTTGGTATTGATGAATTTTCCGAGTTTCCCTCGGATTAAGCCAAATTTAACTGGAATATAACACTAGCATTTACAAAAAATACACGTTTTATCATTAGTTTTTTATTCTGCAGTTGATGTAAATAGCTGTCTCATTCATTTGCTATTTAGCATAATTCTCTTGTTTAATGGTCTGAAATATATAGCCTTATTGGCCGTATTTTGAAATATCAGGCATTGAACCTGTCACCTATAATAATTGATTATAAATCAATCACAAACACTCACAATCATACACAATATTGATGGCGGGGACGCACGAATGAAGAATATTAATAAAGCATTATTAGCGGGTTGTATCGCAATGGCATTAAGTCCAGCTGGATGGGCGAAAGAGATTAAAATCGCAGTTGTCGGCGCTATGTCAGGCCCCGTTGCTCAGTATGGTGATATGGAATTTACGGGCGCTCGCCAAGCTATTGCGGATATTAATGCGAAGGGTGGAATTAACGGCGATACACTGGTTGCCGTTGAATACGACGATGCGTGTGACCCAAAACAAGCGGTTGCGGTCGCCAACAAAGTGATTAACGACGGCATCAAGCACGTCATTGGGCACCTCTGCTCTTCCTCCACTCAGCCGGCTTCAGATATTTATGAAGACGAAGGCGTTCTAATGATCACCCCAGCGGCGACCAATGCGGATTTAACCACGCGTGGCTACCAGCTTATCATGCGCACAACAGGTTTGGATTCTGACCAAGGCCCAACAGCGGCGAAATACATTATCGAAAAAATTAAACCGAAGCGCATTGCAGTCGTCCATGATAAACAGCAATACGGCGAAGGTTTGGCTCGCTCAGTACGTGAAAGTTTAAACAAAGCTGGCGTGAAAGAAGTCATGTTTGAAGGTGTCACTGCGGGTGATAAAGACTTCTCTGCACTGGTCGCTAAACTGAAAAAAGAGAACGTCGATTTTGTCTATTTCGGTGGCTACTACCCAGAAATGGGGCAAATCTTACGCCAAGCGAAACAATCAGGTCTGAACATTCGCTTTATGGGGCCTGAAGGTGTGGGTAACTCCTCACTGTCGAATATTGCAGGAGACGCCTCAGAAGGTATGTTGGTGACATTACCGAAACGTTATGACCAACTTCCAGCTAACCAATCCATCGTCGATGCGATTAAAAAGAAAAAAGAAGATCCAACAGGACCATTTGTATGGACAACTTACGCAGCAATTCAAGGCTTAACTACGGCGATGCAGCGTACAGGCAGCACGGAACCTGATGTGCTGGCGAAAGATCTGAAAGCTAACCCTGTGGATACCGTTATGGGGCAATTAAGCTGGAAGCCAAATGGTGACCTGAAAGGTTTCGAATTCGGAGTGTTTGAATGGCACAAAGACGGAACCTCTACTGCACAAGAGTAATTCTCACTTGTATTGATAATTGAGAAATGCGTATTCAGTGATGAGCTGGAAGCTTGGTAACGGGCTTCCAGCTTCTGCTCTCCATAGAGGGACAGTAGTTTGAAAGGATAATCTTATGTCAGACCAAATTCTGTATTTTATTCAGCAATTCCTCAATGGCTTAACGTTAGGAAGCACTTACGCGCTGATCGCTATCGGCTATACCATGGTGTACGGCATCATCGGGATGATCAACTTCGCCCACGGTGAAGTGTACATGATTGGTAGCTACGTTTCGTTCATTGTCATTGCGGGCTTAATGATGCTCGGTATCGATGTGGGCTGGATCCTCATTGCAGCGGCGTTTGTGGCGGCCATTGTGGTATCAAGCTCCTATGGCTGGAGTATCGAGCGCGTTGCTTACCGTCCTGTTCGTCACTCTAAGCGCCTGATTGCGCTGATCTCGGCGATCGGGATGTCCATCTTCTTACAAAACTACGTCAGTCTGTCTCAAGGATCCCGCGATCTGGCATTGCCAAGCCTGATTACTGGACAGTGGGTATTAGGTGAAAGTGATGGTTTCTCCGCTATTGTCACCAAAATGCAACTGACTATTTGGGTTGTGACCTTCCTTGCGATGCTGGCACTCACGCTATTCATCCGTTATTCCCGTATGGGGCGCGCCTGCCGTGCGTGTGCGGAAGATTTAAAAATGGCAAGTTTGCTGGGTATCAACACTGACCGCGTGATCTCTTTGACCTTCGTGATCGGTGCGACGATGGCGGCGGTTGCAGGCGTGTTATTAGGGCAATTCTACGGCGTAATTAACCCGTATATTGGCTTTATGGCGGGAATGAAAGCCTTCACCGCAGCCGTATTAGGTGGAATCGGCAGTATTCCAGGCGCAATGCTGGGCGGCTTGATCCTCGGTGTGGCGGAAGCCATGACCTCGGCGTATTTAAGCACGGAATATAAAGATGTCGTCTCATTTGGTTTATTGATTGGTGTTCTGTTGATCATGCCAACTGGCATTCTGGGTCGCCCGGAGGTCGAAAAAGTATGAGAAAAGAAAATTGGATCAGCGCCATTATTGCCTCCGTCACCTTCTTTATTTTAGCGGTATTTATGATGGGGCTAAAATTAGGTCTCGATGGCACTAAGTTGATAGTGGAATCTGGGGGAGACGTTCGTTGGAATTGGATCTTCGTCGGTATCGCCATTATCTTTGTGTATCAATTAATTCGCCCCGCGTTAAGCAAAGTGTGGCAGGGCGTGCCCAAAAAATCGTGGGCGTTACCGGATTTTGACGGCGGCTCGCTCAGACAAAAAATTATCGGGCTCGCTATCATTATTGGGGCGATTATATGGCCATTTTTAGTCTCTCGCGGTAGCGTCGATATTGCCACATTAACCTTAATCTACGTGATGCTGGGGCTCGGCTTGAACGTGGTGGTTGGGTTATCCGGATTATTGGTACTCGGCTATGCGGGCTTCTACGCTATCGGCGCCTATACCTTTGGCTTACTTAATCACTATTATGATTTCGGTTTCTGGGAAAGCTTACCGATTGCCGGCTTAACGGCGGCATTAGCAGGATTCTTGTTGGGCTTTCCAGTACTGCGCCTGCGGGGTGACTATTTGGCGATCGTCACTCTTGGGTTCGGGGAGATCGTACGTATTTTATTATTAAATAATACGGAGATCACCGGCGGCCCGAATGGGATCAGCCAGCTGCCAAAGCCGACCTTCTTTGGCTTAGAGTTTAGCCGTACTGCTAAAGAGGGTTGGGACACATTCCATAACTTCTTCGGCTTAGATTACAACCCCGGCGACCGGATCATTTTCCTCTATTTTGTCGCCTTGTTGCTGGTGGTGATCACACTGATCGTGATCAACCGCTTATTACGGATGCCATTAGGGCGAGCGTGGGAAGCGCTACGTGAAGATGAAATTGCGTGTCGATCATTAGGCTTAAGCCCGACGCGTATTAAATTAACCGCCTTTACAATCAGTGCAACATTTGCAGGGTTTGCAGGAGCGTTATTTGCTGCACGACAAGGGTTTATCAGCCCTGAATCCTTCACGTTCGCTGAGTCTGCCTTTGTATTGGCGATTGTGGTGCTTGGTGGAATGGGATCGCAAACGTCGGTGATTTTAGCTGCGATCATCTTGGTGGTATCAAGGGAGATGATGCGCGATCTGAATGAATACAGCATGTTGCTGCTGGGGGCATTGATGGTGCTGATGATGATCTGGCGTCCACAAGGCTTGTTACCAATGCAGCGCCGCCAAATGAAATTGAAAAGTGCACAAGGAGGTGGATCATGACGACGTCTATTCAGCCTTCGGCTGTACCGTTATTGCAAGTCAGTGGCTTAACCATGCGCTTTGGCGGTTTGCTAGCGGTCAACAACGTGGAACTGACGTTGAACCAAGGGGAAATCGTTTCACTGATTGGCCCCAATGGTGCAGGGAAAACCACCATATTTAACTGTTTGACTGGGTTTTATAAGCCAACGAGCGGGGCGATCCTCTATCGGGATAAGCATCTTGAAGGGCTTCCGGGTCAAGCCATTGCTCGCCTTGGGGTGATCCGTACGTTCCAGCATGTTCGCTTATTCAAAGAAATGACGGTAATTGAAAACTTATTAGTGGCTCAGCACCAACATCTGAAAAGCGGTATTTTCTCAGGCTTACTGAAAACGCCTGCATTTCGCCGAGCAGAAGCCGAAGCGGTAGATAACGCGGTGAAATGGCTAGAGCGGGTCAATCTTTCTGAATTTGCTAACCGCCAAGCGGGGAATCTGGCGTATGGTCAACAGCGTCGCCTAGAAATTGCCCGCTGTATGGTGACGCGACCTGAAATTTTGATGCTGGATGAGCCAGCGGCAGGGTTAAACCCGAAAGAAACTAACGATCTGGATGAGCTAATTGCAGAGCTGAGAACCCATCATAATGTCTCTATCTTATTGATAGAACATGATATGAAACTGGTGATGGGCATTTCTGACCGCATTTATGTGGTGAACCAAGGAACACCTCTGGCGAACGGAACACCGAACGAAATTCGCCAGCATCCGGATGTGATCAAAGCCTACTTGGGAGAAGCTTACTGATGCTGGAATTTAAACAAGTTTCCACCCATTACGGGAAAATTCAGGCGCTGCATGATGTCAGCTTAAATATCCAAAAAGGGGAAATTGTCACGCTGATTGGTGCCAATGGTGCAGGAAAAACGACGTTACTCAGTACGTTATGTGGCGACCCTCGCGCATCCTCTGGTCAGGTACTTTATCGGGGGGCGGATATTACTCAGCTACCGACACCGCAAATTATGCGTAAAGACATTGCGCTAGTGCCGGAAGGGAGGCGGGTGTTTTCCCGCATGACTGTTGAGGAAAATCTGGCTATGGGCGGTTTTTTTGCGGATCGCCATCAATATCACGAGCGTATTGAACGGGTTTATTCGTTATTTCCACGGCTGCATGAACGTCGTAGCCAGCGTTCAGGAACCATGTCCGGTGGTGAGCAGCAGATGCTAGCCATTGGACGGGCGCTGATGAGTCAGCCTGAATTACTGTTATTGGATGAACCTTCATTGGGGCTGGCACCAATTATCATTATGCAAATTTTTGACACTATTTTGCAGCTACGGGAAGAGGGGATGACCATCTTTCTGGTGGAGCAAAATGCTAACCAAGCATTGAAACTCGCTGATCGTGGGTATGTGTTAGAAAATGGGCATATTGTTCTGGAAGATAGCGGAAAAGCCTTGCTGGCGAATGAAGCGGTACGCAGTGCCTATCTTGGCGGGTAGTATTTTCGTCATAAATTTCGTCATACTTTGAGCTGTTCCGGTGTTGACCGTGAACGCTAACCCTAGTCATATACTTGTGTATGTGACTAGGGCTTAGCCGCTTACTCATCATGCGAATTATTTCTTATTAATTCTTCCATATTATTTTTTTTGATTGTAATTTTAAAATCATCTTTCTTATCATCAATAAAGTTAAAAATACCCTTGTGATTATTTAGTTTAAGATGATTTTCATTGTCTTTAGTTAGATATGTTTTTCTTTCGATTGAAATTGACAATCCCGGTAATGCACTGCCGAAATCTTCACTTGTATTTATATATTCAAATGTTTTATTTGCTGTAATAATGCAATTCCCATTTTTTGTTTCTTTAATACTAAAGGTGGTTTTCATATCCTCAATTGAACTGTTATTTTTAGATTTTTGAATATCCCCTTCCCCTATATAGTAATTTTGATTTTTATTTATTTGTTGTAAAAGTATTGTGGGATCTGCAAGAAAGCCTTGATGAGCAATTTGCGATATTAATTGTGCGTTTTTTAATCCAAATTTTGCAGTGAGAACCCTTGCATCTTTAATTTTAACTGAATTTTCTTGGCGGTATGGAGTGTGTAAGTGAGTGTTTGTTCTATTGAAATCCTTGTTGAATTTATCAGATAGGTTTCTATCAAAAGTATATCCATTACATTCATGAGTACGGCCAAGGTGAGTAGATGTGCAACTATCATTAGTGTTAGGTTTAAATCTTTCTATTTTTTTTCTCAATATAATAGCAGTTGATTTTTCATCATGAATAATTTCTTTTTTATATTTATTATTAATACTGAAGTTTTTTTTAATAAAGGCAATGTTATTTTTTATATTTAATTCACTTTTTCTATTTTTTATTGGTGATTTGAATAAATTACAAAATGATTCTAATGCATTATTTATTCGACAGACAAAGTTGGAGAATGAATTTTTATTCGATATTTTACTCTCAATAGAGGGAAGGTTTTCGGTGGAATAGGGTATGTTTTGATTAATTTTAGTCATGAAAACTCACTTATTGGTATATTTCATTTTGGGATAGGCTACCTCACGGAGAAAATAAATTATTGCATAAATAGATATTACCTATTCAGAGGTATCATGCGATGAAATGGCAGGTGATAATCTTATAAAGATAGGTTTTAGTCGTTTTAACTGTTAATTTTTCTATTCTTACGGAATGTGAAGTATCTCTCATTTCTGTTATTTGTTTGTTTCTGCATAGAAAATCAAATGTATATACAAGTTTTTGTGTAGAAACAGCACCCTAGTTATTGTTGTCTAACTTTTCTCCATCTCCCTTCTTCACTGTAGCGACAAAAATTCAAATTTCAATGTATATACTTTGTGAATTAAATGTATATATATTTAATTATCAACTAAGCAAACAGGGCAAAAAGAGTTGTTCTCAACCGTTCTTTGATTTTATTTAACTAATTGATTTTAATGTCAAGTTAAAAGATTCCCACGGTATGAGAATGATCTGGCAGCCACTAACTCAACAATGATAAATAACCGAAATTGTTAATTTTGCGTTAAACCAAGTGGATGGATAGGGGATAAAAGAATGTTAAACCGTACAGATTCAACGCGCGTGATCCGTGCCCCGCACGGTAGCCAAAAGAGCTGCAAAAGCTGGCTGACTGAAGCCGTCTACCGCATGATCCAAAATAACTTAGACCCAGATGTCGCTGAGCATCCGCAAAGCTTGGTGGTGTATGGTGGCATTGGACGTGCAGCCCGTGACTGGGAATGTTACGACAAAATTTTAGATGTCTTAAAAACCCTCGAAGACGACCAAACATTGCTGGTGCAATCCGGTAAACCTGTCGGGGTTTTCCCAACCCATGTAGACGCGCCTCGCGTTTTAATTGCTAACTCCAACATTGTTCCTCATTGGGCGAATTGGGATTATTTCAACGAATTAGATCGCAAAGGCTTGATGATGTACGGGCAGATGACTGCCGGCTCATGGATCTACATCGGTTCACAAGGGATAGTGCAAGGCACTTACGAAACTTTCGTTTCACTGGCAAAACAGCATTTTAATGGTAACCCTGCGGGGCGTTGGATCCTAACTGGCGGCCTAGGCGGTATGGGGGGGGCGCAGCCTTTAGCGGCTACTATGGCTGGTTTTAGCATGATTGCGGTTGAGTGCGATGAAAGCCGTATCGATTTTCGTTTAAGAACCCGTTACGTAGACAAAAAAGCCACTTCACTGGATGAAGCGTTGGGTTATATCGAAGAAGCCAAAGCGAACGGTAAGCCAGTCTCTGTGGGCTTATTAGGCAATGCGGCGGATGTGTATAACGAGTTAGTCAAACGCAATATCACGCCAGATTCAGTCACTGACCAAACCAGCGCCCATGACCCAGTACACGGTTATCTACCACAAGGTTGGACATTATCCCAGTGGCGTGACAAGCAACAAACTGCGCCAGCCGAAGTGACTAAAGCCGCGAAGAAAAGTATGGCGGTGCAGGTGGATGCCATGCTGCAAATGCAAAAGCGTGGCTCAGCCGCGTTCGACTACGGCAACAACATTCGCCAAATGGCCAAAGATGAAGGTGTGAATAATGCCTTTGATTTCCCAGGATTTGTGCCTGCGTATATTCGTCCACTGTTCTGCGAAGGAATTGGTCCATTCCGCTGGGTGGCACTGTCGGGTGACCCAGAAGATATCTACAAAACAGACCAAAAAGTCAAAGAACTGATCCCAGATGATAAGCATCTGCATAACTGGCTGGATATGGCGCGCGAGCGTATTGCATTCCAAGGTTTACCAGCGCGTATTTGTTGGGTAGGACTAAAAGACCGTGAAAGATTGGGGCGCGCGTTTAACGAGATGGTGAAAAGCGGGGAGCTAAAAGGCCCTATCGTCATCGGTCGTGACCATCTTGATTCTGGCTCTGTTGCCAGCCCACATCGTGAAACCGAATCCATGAAAGATGGTTCAGATGCCGTCTCTGACTGGCCATTACTCAATGCGCTGCTGAACACCGCAGGCGGGGCGACGTGGGTGAGCTTGCATCACGGCGGCGGCGTGGGAATGGGCTTCTCGCAACACGCTGGGGTGGTGATTGTGTGTGATGGCACCGATGCCGCAGATAAACGTCTTGCTCGTGTGCTGCACAACGACCCAGCAACTGGCGTCATGCGCCATGCGGATGCCGGTTATGACATCGCCATTAATTGTGCGAAGCAGCAAGGCCTTAACTTGCCAATGGTCAAGTAATGTCGAATGCCGGCTCCATGGAGTCGGCACCTTTTAGCCTCACATAAGGAATTCACGATGAATGCGGCAATGACTCAAAAACCACACGGACCGCTGGCTGGGATCAAAGTAATTGATTTAAGCCGCGTGCTAGCAGGGCCTTACTGCACTGGCATGATGGCAGACTTGGGCGCCGAAGTGATCAAAATCGAAGTGCCTGATCATGGTGATGATAGCCGTCATCTTGGTCCTTTTATTGACGGTGAAAGTGTTTATTACGGGCTGATCAATCGTGGAAAACGCAGCATTGAGTTAGATCTTAAAGACGATGGCGATCGTCAGATTTTATTTCAATTGATCAAAGAGAGTGATGTGGTGGTGGAGAACTTCCGCCCCGGTGTCACCAAGCGTCTTGGGATCGATTTCGACAGTGTTAAACAGCTTAATCCCAACATTATTTACGCCAGCATTTCAGGGTTTGGACAAAACAGCCCCCTAGCGAGCTACCCAGCGTATGACATTGTGGCGCAAGCCATGTCTGGGTTGATGAGCGTGACAGGTTCCCCAGAGTCAGGCCCTACACGCAGTGGTGAATCCATCGGAGATGTCTGTGCGGGCGTATTTGCCTCATGGGCGATTAGCAGCGCGCTGTTTGCTCGCGAACGTCACGGTGAAGGCGCGCAATATCTGGATGTTGCCATGGTGGATGTGCTGCTCAGTATGCAGCTCACTGGGTTATCTAACTTATTTGCCAATGGTAAGGCGCCAAGTTTAGTGGGTAATCGTCACCCTGTTTCAACGCCATTTGATACCTACCAAGCAAAAGATGGTTTGGTGGTGATTGCGATTGCCAGTGAAAAACTGTTCCAACGTTTCTGTGAATGTATGGGGAAACCGGAGCTATCCCAAGACCCGCGTTACTTGAATGACCCGACTCGTACGGTAAACCAAGCGGCGCTACGTGAAGAAATTGAGCGCTGGACAGGAACAAAAAGTGTCGAGGAAGTGTGTGACTTACTCCTGAATGCTGGCGTTCCTGCCTCGCCAATTCACAATTTACAGCAAGCGACGCAAAGTGAGCATGCCGAAGTTCGCCAAGTATTAACCCACTTAAATGATGGCGGTACTCCTCTGATTTCTCAGCCTGTTTTCTTTAATGGCGTGAAACCGAAGGTTACCCAAAGAGCCCCTGTTCTTGGGGAAGGCAATGAACACTATAAATCGACAGCCACAGCAGCTACTACAACCACAACGATAAAAAGCGCGGAGACGATGCAATGAGTTTTGATATTAATGAAACCGAGTACGCCATTGTAGAGGCCGTTGAAAAAGTGTGTCGCGATATCCTGCAAGCGAACGCTCAACGCTATGATGAAGAAGAAATTTTTTGTGCGGAAAGCTTAACCGCGCTGGGGGAAATGGGCTGTTGGGGAATTAACTTACCGGAGCAATATGGCGGTTTTGGGATTGGTAGTATTGCCATGAGCATGATTGTTGAAGCGGTGGCAGCGGCTTGTGCCTCCACATCCTCCGCATTGACGGCCCATTTCTTAGCAACAGATTCTATCTTGATTGGCGGAACAGAAGAGCAAAAAAATTATTGGTTACCAAAGGCGGCAAGTGGTGAATTACTTGGCGCATTTGGATTAACCGAGCCAGCCGCAGGTTCAAACCCCGCGGATATGCGCACGACAGCAACCCGTGAAAATGGCGGTTGGCGCATTCGTGGCAACAAACACTATATTACCAATGCCAAAGAGGCAGATTTCATCGTGCTGTACGCCAAAACGGACGTCGAAGCAGGCGCTCGTGGCATTAGTGCTTTTATGATCCCAAAAGGGACGGAAGGCGTCGCATTTTCTCAGCCAGAAAAGACCATGGGGCTGCGTGGTAGCACTATCTATGAATTAGCGCTCAACTGTTGGCTGCCAGAATCGGCATTGCTAGGTGAAGAGGGCAAGGGTTTCCATACGGCGATGGAAGTGTTGGATAAAGGTCGTGTAGAAGTGGCGGCAACGTCATTGGGGATCGCCCGTGCAGCCATGGAAAGTACATTAGGCTGGGTGAAAGAGCGTCAGATTGGTAAGAAGCCGCTGGCGGCTTATCAAGGAACGCAATGGAAACTTGCCGATATGCACACACAACTGGAAGCCGCGCGTATGCTGACATGGAACGCAGCGGAACTGCGTGATTCTGGACAGCGTTTTAGTTTGCAATCAGCCACCGCAAAACTGTTTGCGGCGGAATGCGCCGGTTTTGTGACGGATGCCGCGCTGCAATTGCATGGGGGGTATGGTTATATTCGCGATCTACCCCTAGAGCGCTATGTACGAGATGCCCGTATTTTGCGTATCTTTGAAGGGACGTCAGAAATTCAAAAAATCATTATTTCGCGCGCCGTTCTCGACGCTTAATTTTGATGTGTTCGACCCGATAGGTAAGACAGGACTTATCGGGGTTTTTCCAGCTATGAGTATCTAAGCAATAACAGGAGCACTATCCTGACAACAGGATCATGGACTTAAAAACACAACAACAATCAGGTTTAAGAATGTATTTCAATTATTAATGACGGGTAGATAAAACAATAACATACCTGCATCACGTCAAATGTCTGTGCTCACAACATAGAGAATTCATTACTGACGACTAATTGGTTCATTCTTTAAGCCAGCCTTGCTTAAAGAGGAATTACCATGACAGTTTCCAACGATATCATCGGGCAAAAGCAGTCTTGCCAAGATAATGTTCCGCTTATCGAAGCACGTTCCATTGACTATATTCCTGAATCTGAACGACACGGGACGTTGTCGAGCCAATTCACGCTGTGGTTTGGGGCTAACTTACAAATCACCGCAATCGTCACCGGTGCCCTCGCTGTTGTACTGGGGGGCGATGTCTTTTGGTCGTTGATTGGCTTGTTTATCGGTCAATTACTGGGGGGCGCAGTGATGGCGCTCCATGCTGTACAAGGGCCGAAGCTGGGTCTACCGCAAATGATCTCCAGTCGCGTGCAGTTTGGGGTTTATGGTGCGGTCATCCCGATTTTATTAGTCTGTATGATGTACGTTGGGTTTTCTGCCAGTGGGACAGTATTGGCGGGGCAGGCGGTGGGGCAATTACTGAACGTCAGTGATTGGATGGGGATCGTGATTTTCGGAATTGTGATCATCGGTATCACTATCTGCGGCTACCGCATCATCCACATTCTCGGTAAAGTGGCGAGTGTCGTCGGTGTTATCGCCTTCTTCTACCTATTCTTCCGTCTGTTCTATATGAATGACGTCTCGGTATTATTATCAAATCGTCATTTTGACTGGACGAATTTCCTATTAGCCATGTCGCTGTCGGCTTCTTGGCAAATTGCGTTTGGCCCTTATGTGGCAGATTATTCCCGCTATTTGCCGACCAAAACCCCAACCATCAAAGCGTTTTTAGCCGTAGGTTCAGGGACAGTGATCGGAACTCAAGCCTCAATGATCTTAGGGGTGTTTGCGGCAGCGCTTGCCGGTAATCAATTTGCGGGTCATGAAGTTTCCTACATTGTTGGCTTAGGCAGCACGGGGTTAATTGCAGCGCTGCTGTATATCAGTATTTTCTTTGGCAAAGTGACGATTACCGCTCTGAATGCTTACGGCAGCTTTATGTCGATGGCGGCAATTTGGTGTGGTTTCCGTGGTAAACACCAGATATCCCGTGGTCAGCGCCTGTTTTTTATTATCCTCATGGTGAGCTTTTCGACGGCGTTAGGTCTTGCTGGGCAACACTCATTCTTAAAACTGTTCTCGGCTTTCTTGCTGTTCTTATTAGCGTTCTTTACGCCATGGAGTGCGATTAACTTAGTGGATTACTACTGGGTGACGAAAGGTCGCTACGATGTTCCGCAATTATCCAACCCGAATGGCCGTTATGGTCGCTGGAACAAAGTGGGGATCATCACCTACGTGGTTGGCGTATTGATCCAAATGCCATTTATTGCCACCGGATTCTATACAGGTCCGTTGGTCGATAGCCTAGGCGGCGTGGATATTTCGTGGATTGTCGGTTTAGTCGCCACCAGTATTATCTACTATGTCGCGGTAAAAATTTGGCCAATGTCAGTGGCGCCAAGCCTGATATTGCCAGAAACCAAATAAGGTTTATTTCTTAGGTAACATCTTAATTTTCCAACGATAAAAATAGTCAGTGATGGCGTCATAGCAGTGAAAATATTCACTGCTATGGGCTCCCTCAACTCAAAAATAGCAGTAACAAAGTGCGCGATAGGAGTGGTTATGAAAATTTTAGTCGCAGTAAAACGGGTGATTGACCATAACGTTAAGGTGCGGGTTAAAGCCGATGGCTCAGGGGTTGAGCTGGCGAATGTCAAAATGGCGATGAACCCATTCGATGAAATTGCGGTAGAAGAGGCGGTACGCTTAAAAGAAGCGGGCAAAGCCACCGAAGTCGTCGCTGTCTCCATCGGCGAAGCCTCGGCGCAAGATACGCTGCGTAGTGCAATGGCGATTGGGGCTGACCGAGCCATTTTGATTCAAAAAACCGCCGAGATGGCGCTAGAGCCGCTGGATATTGCCCGCCTTTTGCAGCAAGTGGTGAATCAAGAGCAACCGGATTTAATTTTGCTCGGCAAGCAAGCTATTGATGATGATTGCAACCAAACTGGGCAGATGCTTTCGGCGCTCTTGGGTTGTGCACAAGCTACATTTGCGTCGCAGATTATGGTCGAGGGCGAAACGCTGCAAGTCACGCGTGAAATCGATGGCGGCTTAGAAACCTTATCCATGGGATTGCCTGCGATTGTGACTACCGACTTGCGTTTAAATGAACCTCGCTATGCCACATTGCCTAACATCATGAAGGCAAAGAAAAAACCATTAGACATCATTGATATTACGACACTGAATTTTAGCCCATTAGGGCAAGTAAAAATCGTCAACGTGACTGAACCGAAAAAGCGTTCTGGGCAGTGCACCATGTTGAATGATGCCGCCACGTTAGTGACTGAACTGCAAGCCAAAGAAGTGATTTAACAGGGAGCCTGAACATGAGCCAATTATCCGTTTTAGTCGTTGTTGAGCACGATAACCAAACCATTAAATCTTCAATCTATAACAGCATAACGGCGGCACGCGAAATCATTGCACAGGGTGGAAGCCTACATGTGCTGGTGGCGGGAAGCCAAGTGGCTACAGTGGCACAATCCGCGGCTTCCATTCTTGGCGTCGAAAAGGTAATCACCATCGATGCCGAACCGCTCAAAAATGCGCTGGCGGAATCCATGACGAGCGCGGTGGTTGCCGTGGCGCAGGGCTATAGCCACATTATCTTTCCTGCGACTACATTTGGTAAAAACATTGCCCCTCGTGTCGCTGCCACGCTGGGTGTTTCCCAGATTTCGGATATTACCCAAGTGGTGGATGCACAAACGTTTGTCCGCCCAATTTATGCTGGAAATGCGTTGGCAACGGTACAAAACAATGGCAATCAGGTGGTGATCACCGTACGCAGCTCAGCATTTTCAGGAGCGACTGCAACCCAGTCCCCTGTAGGAATCGAACCTGTATCTGTTGCGCAGTTCACCCAACTTTCGGCGCTCACTAGCCAGTCATTAACCCAGATGAGCCGTGCGGAATTAAGCTCTGCCAAAGTGGTGATTTCAGGGGGGCGCGGTTTAAGTTCCGGTGAGAATTTTGCGTTGCTGGAAACCATTGCCGACAAATTAGGGGCTGCGGTGGGGGCTTCCCGTGCGGCAGTGGATGCGGGGTATGTGCCAAATGATTATCAAGTCGGACAAACGGGCAAGATCGTCGCGCCAGATCTGTATATTGCGGTTGGGATCTCCGGCGCCATTCAACATATCGCGGGCATGAAAGAGAGCAAAGTGATCGTGGCGATTAACAGCGATCCGGAAGCGCCGATTTTCCAAGTGGCAGACTACGGCATTGTGGGGGATCTGTTTGAGATCTTACCTGAATTCGATAAAGCGCTGGCGTAGGAGAGAGCAAAATGACTATCGACAATAGTGCGAATGTTTCGGCGTCTTGTGCGCGAGAATCCATGGAGTTTGATGTCCTGATTGTCGGTGGTGGGCCCGCAGGATTATCGGCGGCAATTCGCATTAAACAACTCTCGTTACAAACTGGTCGGGAGCTTAGCGTCTGCTTAATTGATAAAGGCGCCGAAGTTGGGGCGCATATTTTATCGGGCGCGGTCATCGATCCCCGTGGACTGAATGAGTTATTACCCGACTGGCAGCAAACCATTTCAGCCTCACTCACTGCCGTCAGTGAAGATCGTTTTTTATGGCTCAAAGAGAACAAAGCCAGCAAATTGCCATTATCTTTGTTACCTACTAGCCTGAAAAACCACGGTAATGTGATTGGCAGCCTTGGGCAAGTCAGCGCAGCACTTGCAGTAGAAGCGGAGCAACTCGGTGTCGATATTTTCCCGGGGTTTGCGGCTACCGAAATCCTTTTTGATGATGCGAGGCAGGTTATTGGCGTCACCACTGGCGACATGGGGCTAGACAAACAGGGCAACCCAACGGCTATGTATCAAGCTGGTATGAACCTATTAGCCAAAATGACTTTTTTCGCTGAAGGGTGCCGAGGGCAACTAGGTAAACAGTTAATTTCTCATTTTGATTTAGCGGCAAACTGCGGTAAACAGACTTATGGACTGGGTCTCAAAGAAATTTGGCAAATTCCTAAAGAGCAGCATCAAGCGGGGCTCGTGGTGCATTCAATCGGCTGGCCGTTGGATAACCAAACCTATGGGGGTGGATTCGCTTACCACTATGGAGAAAACTTGGTGGCAGTGGGGCTGGTAGTGGGGCTAAATTATGAAAATCCCTATTTATCCCCGTTTGATGAATTCCAGCGTTTGAAAACCCATCCTGCCTTCAGTGCTTTTTTGCAAGGCGGTGAGCGTGTGAGTTATGGGGCGCGTACCATGGTGGCGGGGGGCTTACCCGCATTGCCAGAGTTAAGCTTCCCCGGCGGCGCATTAATTGGTGATGATGCGGGCTTTTTGAATGCAGCACGCATTAAAGGCAGCCACTGCGCGGTGAAAAGCGGTATGTTAGCGGCAGAGGCTTTATTTGAATCGTTCGCCGAAAATGGCGTCGATTATGCGGAATTTACCCGCCAGTTTCAGCAGAAATTCGAAAAAAGCTGGTTGTATGACGAACTTTATCAGACCCGCAATTTCAAGCCATATATGAAAAAAGGGTTAGTGATGGGGTCGTTGATGTTCGGTGCAGAGCAATGGTTATTAAAGGGTCGTAGCCCTTGGACGCTTAAACTTAAACTGGATGACCATCAAGGGCTTAGACCTGCCAGTGAATTTCAGCCGATCCATTACCCAAAACCGGATGGCAAGTTGTCATTTGATAAACCTTCGTCGGTGTTTTTATCCAATACGAACCATGCAGAAGAGCAGCCTTGCCACTTACGTTTAAAAGATAATGAAATTCCTATTCGCGTGAATTTATCCACTTATGCTTCACCGGAAACACGATATTGCCCTGCGGGTGTATACGAAATAGTGAGTGATCAGATGCAGGAAAAACTGCAAATAAATGCGCAGAACTGCCTGCATTGCAAAGCGTGTGATATTAAAGACCCTCTGCAAAATATTACGTGGACAGCACCGCAAGGGGGAGAAGGGCCTATTTATCAAGGCATGTAGTTATCTTTGTTGTGAGAAAATGATTTGTTGTGATGTGGATGTGTTGATACCTGACGTAATGTCTGTGATGTGGAGATTATCGAACGGTATTTTCGTTGTTTATCAGTCGTTTTGGGGCCAGAGTGCCCCATTTTTTATGCGTGTTTTATTTGATGAATGTTTATGACCAAAGATTAACTTTCAATGCGGGAATGTAATTTCAATTTATAGCGGGAGCCTGCGCTGATCATATTGACGTAGCTGATCAACGTGCTGCCTGTCCATGTACGGCGGCTTAGCTGCAAACAAGGGGCATGTTCTTTGATGGATAAGGCTTGAGCGATAGGCTTAGTAGCCAAAATTGCCTCTATGGTGTGTTCCATCTCACTGACCGGAAAATGGCGTTGTAAATAGCCGCTTGGAGTTTCACTATTGCCAAAATGCTGCTGAACAAATTCAGGGGCAATATTATGATTCACATAGCGTTCTTCTAGCATCAGTGGAATGTCATTTTCAAAATGCAGTAATTTGCAGTAGCCAATATCACTACCTTCTGTGACGCCAAGTTGTAGGGCAATTTCTGCGGTAGCAGGGATGATTTTTAGCTGTAGCTGGTGGCCGGCATATTTATTCCCACTAACTGAAATTTCATCAAAAATATCAAAGGCTTTCGTGACGGGAAGCTCATGTTTTTGAGTGGCAACAAAAGTCCCTTTTCCTGCAATCCGATTTAAGATGCCTTTCTGGCTGAGTTCAGAAATCGCTTTATTCACCGTCATACGGCTAACATTAAATTGGGCACATAACTCAAGTTCAGTGGGGATCTGAGTTTCGGGTTTGAAAATCCCTAAATCAATACTCCGCAGAATGTAAGATTGAATTTGTTTGTAGGCCGGTTTTGATGTCATCGTATTTATTCAAATTTGTTGTTAACGGTAGGGATAAAATAACGGTATTTTGGGATGTAATGGATTCAAAATAACTCATTTGCGTCAGTCTAGCAGTAATTATTTCCTTTACTAGAGTCTGGTTGCATTTTAAGAGTAAAACAGGCATTTATCAGCTTTTAGCTGATTATGCCCTTGAGCCTGTAATTATCTGAATTGTTCTAGTATAGGGCAAGTTTAACTAGGGCAATATACCTTTATTTATTATCATAATGTTAAATTAACTATAACAAATAGGCATCATTGATGGGTGTTCAATATTTTCACGCTAAGCTAATTCAGTGCGATTATAAACAGGTTTCACCAGAGGGCATGGTGAGACTAATCACTTCGGATAACGTGTTTTTTTTCAATGCTGAAGATTTTGAAAACAGCCAAATATTTTTGGAACGATTGAATAAAGACGACAGGTTGATTATTTCTGCTGAACAACTGAATGATGGGAGCTATTGGCTCAATTGGGTGTATCACCCAGAACATGGCCGTTTGGAACCCGATAGAAACCTTAAATTTGACAAAGGGTTAGTAAAGCAGTACCTGCTATCTTTTGGGCTTGCTGCACTCTTTATCCCCGCATTTTTTTGCGTGTTTAATGATGAAGATAGCACATGGTTAATTGTGTTAGGGTCATTATTAGGCATGGCGGCTTTTGTGGGGGTAGTTTTACTGTCTATGTGCATTTCACAAACCTTCACTATTTTTAGCCGAAAACGAAAAACCATCTTACGCGCATTAGATTTAGTGATAGCGGGCAAGTTTCAGGTAATTTCTGGCGAAAATCTGATTCAGATTGAAGGAATTAAAAACCCGAAATCCAAACCACTCAAAATAAATTCTCGAAAGCAAAAGCCTATCCCTGAAACCGCGTTACAGGTGACAAAAGGCAAAGTGAATATTAAGAGTATCAAGACGATTGAATATTATTATCGTGGGGGAACATACACCCGCAATGAAATAGAGCTTCAAGTGAATAAAAGCCATTTAAACCTCAAGTTAGATGGCTCAAAACCCTTCTTTAATAACCACAGCTTTTTTCTCGCTCAAGGGGATGAGGTCGAAGTCTATCACTCCAAAGTCGAAGATGGGTTTCCTGATAGCGTCGTATTTGGTCTGTATAACCACCAAGATAATTTAGCTTACACGTTGTCTGCTCGAGGTATGGCGCAAGAACGCGGGTTGTATCTGGCGTTATGGGGGATCACGGGCATTATTTTGGCATTATTCTTGGCGATTTTTGGCGCGACAGCAATTAGCGATATTGTTGACAGGGGAAATCACTGGGATTATTGGGATTGGCTGTATTTGCTCGATAATGACCTGATATTTATTGGTTTTGCTAGCTCGATAACATTGGGTATCTGTTTCTTAATTGCCCTTGGTATGGCGGCTTATTATCGATTTTCGAAACGGGGTAATGGCTATTACCAAACCCAAGCTGTCTTGAGCGCATTACGACGCCAACAAGGTAAAGATACTTATGTTATGGAGGTACGCTAATGAATCCATTTCTAAGTTGGCGCTTTCTGCTGACGGGTGCCGTTTTCTTGGTGTGTTTAGGCTCAACATTGATACTGGTATTTGGTGGGGATGATACGCCATGGCGGTGGAAAGAGAATAGCCAAGAGAGCAATGCTTATATTGCGGATTATGATTACGCCAAAACTTACCCTGCGAAAGACGGCACGCTGATTATTGCGCAGAAAAATGGTCGCTCATCTTACTATTACCATCGTTCAGATTTGTTTTCGCCTGCACAGGAAGACAGCTATCAGGTGTTATTTGCCAATAAAGATGGCGTGCGTTTTATTACACAATTTAGCGACAGTTTTTATAACGCGGTGTGTGAAGAGTCTCAGTGCCTTTTAATGGTGCGCGATGGGTATCGCACTGTGAATTTAGCGGACAATTCGATTACACCTCTAACGCCCTGGAAGGACGGGGATGGTGAATACATTTATGCGGCAATTACCGGAAAAATGTACCAAAGTGGTCAGGGGGAGCCCTATGTCCTGATCGACAGCCAAAAGATCTTTACCAGCGCGGATAAAGGGCTTACATGGCAATATTTGCTGGATCCACGTGAGCTTGTGAAGCGTTTTTATCCTGAAGAAATCGCAGATAATTCAACATTTTCTTATGCGGTTCATGATGGCAATGTGATTGTATGGTACAGCTACGGTAACGAAATGGGCTCTCTTGAAGTGGTGGTGAACATTGCACAGAAAAACGTGGTTAGCCATCGATGGTTACCTATTCGTATTAATGAGGCGGTTCAGAATCAGAAAGGGGATATTTATTTAGCGGCTCAAGAGCCTTCTCGCCGATTATTTTCCCTTTATCAGTATCAAGACGGGAATTTTAAGCTGATCAAGGAAGCGGGTTATAACCATCTGCAAGATATGGTTATCTGGGGCGATGGCTTGTTGGTGATGGAGTCCGCGAGAAGCGGACGGAAATGTTTGCTCCTCGATTTTGCCAGCAATCAATTGCATCGCCGCTCAGAGTTAGAGTGGTATCAAAAATTATATATTCCTGAATTACGTGGGTTTATTGAATTATCAAATAATTACAGTGATTCACCAGAGTTAGCCGCAGGCGAGACGGTGCATTACCGTCTTGCGTATTAGTTTCAAAATAAAGATATTAATTCCAAAATCAAATAGGGGCGATATGCCCCTATTTGCCTATTTACTGGCTAACCCGCTATCTATGGGCGTTTTCGTGGTAGTAAAATCACGGCAGTTGCCGCTATCACCGCCACGACCGAGAAAGCGATAAAGTTCCAGCTGGTCGCTATCCCCAAACTGGCGATATACGCCCCAAACATAGGCCCTGTCATCGCGCCAATTCGAGAGAAACTTAATGCCCAGCCAGTCGCTGAAGCACGGGCTTTTGATGGGTAATAATTGGCTATATAGCCCGTCAAAATCAGCGCTGCGGAAATACTGCCGACCCCAGCAAACGCGACAAGTAAATAGTTAATATAGATATTTTGTTTGAAAACCATGCAGCCAATGCCTATTGCGCCGAGCAAGAAGAAAAAGGCAACCGAGCCGCGAACGCCGCGTTTATCTGCAATTTTTCCTAAGAATAAGCCCCCTAATGCGGATGCTAAGCTAAACACCACAAGGAAGGTTAGGCTGGAGCCCAAGTTATAGCCTTCTTTGCGCATAATCGACGGCAGCCACGTATTTAAGCCATACACCAGCAACATGCCGCAGAATAACGCTATCCAGAAACATGCGGTTGCGCGCAAATGTGTCCACGCAAAAACCACGGAGACTATCTCTTTCAAACGTTGAGGTTGCTGTTTTTGCTGTGCGGGTGGTGCTTGATATTCAACGTCTAATTTCTGTGCCAGAGATTGTGCTTCGGTGTGGCGTCCTTTGTGCGTCAGAAATTCAAGGGATTCAGGCAAGATGCGTGCCATCGGCCAAATTAACAAAAGCGGTAATGCACCAAAGCCAATCACACTGCGCCATCCAAATTGTTCTAGTAACCACATGGCGACCAGTGCGGCGCTGAGGATCCCCAATGAGTAACCGGAATACATAATGCCGTAGTTAAAAGAACGTTTTTCAGCAGGAGAATATTCGATGGTTAACGCGGCTGCGACGGGAATAACACCTCCAAGTCCAATACCACCAATAAAACGCATCAACCCAAACATCCAAGGTGTTGGGGCTAGGGCAGCGGCAAGCATCGTCAATGAAAAGAGCGTGACGCAGGCTAAAAGCATACGGCGGCGCCCGTAGAGTTCACTCAGCGTACCGATAATAAATGCCCCAAAAAACATGCCGACTAAAGCGTAGCTGCTAAGAGCGCCAAGTTCTAAAGGGGTGAGGTTCCACTGTTTATATTCTGCAAGAGTGGGAAGAACAGCGCCCATCACGCCAACATCATAGCCTTCAAATAGAATGCTCATCCAGCAGATAAATAACACTTTCGAGGTGGTTTTTGTGGTGCCAAAAGATTTAATCGCGACTGTCTCTGTTGTCATACATCACTCTCTTATGGGGTGCTTAATTGGGTTGAATGTAGAGTTGCAGGTATTTTTATTATTTAAATTGTCGCTTATACACTCATCTTTTCTGCAATAAATAACAATTGAAAGTGTTAATGAAAAGTTAAAATCATGCACTAAGTGGATAGAGTTAGCAGTAAACATGAAATAGTGATGGCGAGTGGGAATTTATCCACAAAATACAACTCTAATGGGATATTGCAGCTGTGTTATTACTCAAAAAAGGCGTTATATGAACTTAAAAGCGATGTGTCTTGTTGGGCTTGCGATCGCAGCATTGCCAATGTTGGCGTCAGCAAAATCGACTTCAGCGTTAAAATCCCCAGAAAAGAATGTGTTATGCGATAAATATGTGTGCGTTAGCGCCAAAGAGGGCGTTTCAGTGGCACTAACGAAAAAATATTTAGGTGATAAACGCGCGAAAGCAATTGAGCAAGGTGGCGATTTTGATAAAACGGCCATGACGTTTGCCAATGGAATTTTCTGCGATATTAACGAGCAAAAATGCCATGTTGACCGTTACTTTGAGGCGGATGGTAAACGAAGCGCAGTATCCAAAGAGTACACGCAAAAACTGTTTGGAAAATGATCGCTAATTAAGCTTTCTAAATATAAAATCCATAAATTCTCTCTTTATGGGTTTTTATATTAGTTTATATTAACTAAACAAATATATATTTCATTGTGGGTTTAACTAATATCATACTTAATTATACATTGTTTGATTGAATAAGGATCAATCTTGTTATCTGTAAGGTAAATGACATTTTTGTTTTTAAATTATACGGGTTATCTTTATTGGATTTTCTAATGAAGAATAAAATGAAACATTTAATGATCATTAGCAGCTTGCTTGGTTATGGTATGGCTGTTATCTGGTTGTGCTCAACCAACTAAAACAGATTACAGTGCTTATAAACAAAGTAAGCCAAAAAGTATTCTTGTGTTATTGCCTCAAAATAGCACAACAGAAGTGCAAGCAAGTCACGGGCTTTTATCTCAAACGATGTTGCCATTAGCTGAAGCTGGTTACTATGTATTCCCTGTGGCGGTTGTTAATCAAATCGCAGATACTATAACAGATAAGAGTTATGGTATTGCGGGTATAACAAGTGCCAGACTCCTCTCCGCAGGTAAACCAAATGGCATTCTCTATGGACCGAGATCGCCAAAATATGGCAAAGATGCAGAGTAATTGTTAGATTAATATTCAAAAGTAAAGCCTTTGTATAAGGCTTTACTTAATTAAAATAAATTTGACTTTAAATAGCTTTTTAACGTTAAAAAATTAAGTTTAAAATTACTATCTATTATTTAATTATAAAATGACCTCAATTTATTAACGTTTATTTAATAGTGATTGAAATAAATAATATTGTGACCCTAATCATAGTGCGGAGTAGAGTTTAACGCTTTTTGTGATGCAGATACAAATAATAGAAAATTGATATTATATTTATCTAAGAATTGTTATATACCATACTCAAGGTTGTACTAATTCCTTGCTAATGGGAGCCATAGTATGTTTCTTTTAAGTGAGTTGTTAATGTCGAGGCGCTTCTTCTATTTGAAGAAATGGTTCAATATTGATATTTCTTTAGCCTTTTTCTTTCCGCACAAATAACCTTTCTTTTTTCTCTCTCTCAAGATCTATTCGCTTATTTTTATAAGTTCGAATTTCTGTTTTTATTATTTAATGAAAAATTAAAGGTATTATCATGGCTAAAAGAATCGTAGAACCGTTCCGTATTAAAATGGTAGAAAACATCCGTATTCCATCAAGAGAAGAACGCGAAGCAGCATTAAAAGAGGCGGGTTATAACCCATTCTTGTTACCAAGTAGCGCGGTGTATATTGACCTGTTAACGGACTCCGGTACTAACGCAATGAGCGACCACCAATGGGCCGCGATGATCACGGGTGATGAAGCGTACGCGGGTTCTCGTAACTATTATGATTTAAAAGATAAAGTTAAAGAGATGTTTGACTACGACTATGTTATTCCTGCTCACCAAGGTCGTGGTGCTGAAAATATGTTATTCCCTGTTTTACTGAAAGTGAAACAAGAACAAGGCGGCGCGAAAAAGCCGGTATTTATTTCTAACTTCCACTTTGATACTACCGCTGCCCACGTTGAATTAAATGGTTGTAAAGCGATTAACATTGTTACCGAAAAAGCCTATGACTCAGAAACTTATGATGATTGGAAAGGTAATTTCGATATTCAAAAATTAAAAGATAATATTGCAAAACATGGTGCTGAAAACGTGGTAGCGATTGTTTCTACCATCACCTGTAACAGTGCAGGTGGTCAGCCAGTCGCGATGGATAACTTGAAGGAAGTTTATGAAATCGCGAAACAGCATAATATCTTTGTAGTAATGGACTCTGCACGTTTCTGTGAAAACGCGTATTTCATCAAAGAGCGTGATCCAAAATATAAAAATTCCACAATTAAAGAAATCATTCTGGATATGTATAAATACGCTGATGCGCTCACTATGTCAGCGAAAAAAGACCCACTGTTAAACATTGGTGGTCTGGTCTGTATTAAGAATGACGAGAAAATCTTTACGTTGGCAAGACAGCGCTGCGTACCAATGGAAGGCTTCGTGACCTACGGTGGTTTAGCGGGTCGTGATATGGCGGCAATGGTACAAGGCTTAGAAGAAGGGGCTGGGGAAGATTACCTGCATTATCGTATCGGTCAGGTGAAATATCTGGGGGACCGCTTACGTGAAGGCGGTATTCCAATTCAGTATCCTACCGGTGGACACGCGGTATTCGTGGACTGTAAAAAACTGGTTCCACAGATCCCAGGTGACCAATTCCCTGCGCAAGCTGTGATTAACGCGCTGTATTTAGAGTCAGGTGTTCGTGCTGTTGAAATTGGTTCATTCCTATTAGGTCGTGATCCTGAAACGGGCAAACAAAAACATGCTGATATGGAATTCATGCGTTTAACTATCGCAAGACGTGTTTATACCAACGACCATATGGATTACATTGCAGATGCTCTGATTGGCTTGAAAGATAAATTCGCAACGCTGAAAGGTTTAGATTTCGAATATGAGCCACCAGTATTAAGACACTTCACTGCAAGATTGAAACCCATTAAATAATAGGTAGTTCTGTAATAGTCAGATCTGCGGGTTCCCGTGCAATGCGGGAACCTTATCCCTTATTTTTAAGGTGACCAACATGAACAATTCGGCAGCCAAGAAAGAACCCTCCATAATGGTAGGGGGTTTTGTGCTAGGCGGAGCCATGATCGGGGCAGGTATGTTTAGCTTGCCAACCATTATGGCTGGAGCTTGGTTTATTAACTCGATAGTAATATTACTGATTGTTTGTTTCTTTATGTTTCACTCAGGGATCTATATTTTAGAATGTATATCCAAATATGGAGCCGGCACTAACTATTTTTATATTTCAAAAGAATTATTACCAAAATGGGCCTGTTATATTGCCAATGCAGCATTAATATTTGTTTTATATATATTGATATATGCTTATATTTCTGCGGCTGGATCTGTTATCAAAGAAGCGTCGGCAATATATGGATTTGATGTTAACTTAAGAGTGATATTTGTTATCTTCACTTTACTGTTAGGTGCAAGTATTTGGTGGAGTGGTATTGCGGCAAGTCGATTAACATCATTATTTTTATTTATTAAAATTGTTTTATTTATTCTTGCTTTCTCAGGGTTATTCTTAATTGTCAAAACTGACTTATTATTAACGTCTCCAGTGGGTGATAGTCAGTTATCTTTACTGCCATTTGTCTTTATTATTATTCCTTATGCCATCACTTCGTTTGGTTATCACGGTAACGTTTGTAGCTTGTATAAGCTGTATCATGAAAATGAACGTAAAGTGGTTAAAAGCTGTGTGATTGGTTGTGTACTGGCTTTAATACTCTATTTCCTTTGGATATTAGGTACCATGGGAAATTTACCTCGAACAGAATTCATCACCATAATTAATAAAGGCGGAAACCTCGACGCATTTATTGAATCACTGTATGCGGTATTAAGTAGCCCACATATTGCAACATTCTTATTATGGTTCTCGATTAGCGCTGTATTTTGTTCATTCTTAGGGGTAGCAATTGGTTTATTCGACTACATTCTGGCGTCATTAAACTTTAATGATAACTCTTCAGGCAGAATGAAAGCAGCACTGTTATGTTTTATACCTCCTCTAGTTTTATGCATGTTATTCCCAAATGGTTTTTTAATTGCGATTGCTTATGCGGGGATGGCGGCGTGTATCTGGGCTATTATTTGCCCGGCAGTCATGGCATTAAAAGTGAGAGAGCGTTTCCCTAACTCGACCTTTAAAGTGTGGGGAGGTAAAGGGCTAATCTATGCAGTTATAGCCTTTGGTGTTGTTGGTATTATTTGTCAGTTGTTAGCGCAGTTTAATGTATTACCAATATACCGTTAATTTTTCAAATTAAGATGTAGTAATCACTGCCAAAGGTACAGCGAGGGTTTGCTGTACCTTTTTTTTGGCTTATTGGCTTATTGGCTTATCGGCTTTATGAATTCGTGGAATTAATAACGCTTAAGTATGGATTGACTGCCATCTTTTTTAAAACTGACCACAGAATAAGGCTGACTAAATCCACTTGGCTGTTCCATTCCTAAACTGCCTGCTGGCATACCTCCGACAGCAATACCTGCAACGTCATCAGGTAGTGTATTGATTTTCGCTAAGCTATCGAGAGGAACGTGACCAACAACCAATTTGCCATTAATTTTGGCGGTATGGCAGCTGCGTAATGAGTTAGGTAAATTGGCTTCTTGATTGATTTTATCGATCTCTTGATAGGTGACATCGTGAATTTTCACGTCATAACCTGCTGCTTTTACTGCTTCGCCCCAAAGATGGCAGCAACCGCAACTTTCTTCTTTGTACAGGTCAACAACTTGGCTTGCTGCAACAGAGGAAAATGACGCTGCCAATAGTGCAGTGAATAACAATTTTTTCATGTCAGTATTACTCCAAAAATAAGATATTGTTATTTAAATAAAAAATAAGGGTGCGAAATTTAAGCAGGTTTGTATTTCTTTTATTCGAGTTCTTATGGAACCTCTGAACCATAAAGCTTCCCGTAGGGGGAAGCTCAAGAGATAAAACAGATTTTTGCTTATATTTACAGAACCTGATGATGGAGTTTGCTTACAGAAACAGAGCAATACTTTGGGAGGTCAATCACAAACTGGAATATAGGGTGATTGTATGAAAATAGAACGTCCGTGGATAAAAAACAGGCATTATGTCTCTAAAATCAATCATTAAGCTAATTTTTAATCGGATTATTTTGCGCTTTTTTTGATGTCTGAAAGTCAGAAAGCAATTGAAAATAATTAAATTTTTCTCTTTTACCGCCGATAAATTAAACAAAGATCATTTTATTTTATCAAAAGAGAAATTCCATGCAGAAACTTCGAAATTATTCAATACGTGCTGTGATGCTCGTACTACTTGGCATTTTATGCCTAAACCTTGGGGGCATAAGCCTGTATAGCGGTTGGTCCTTATCGCGCATTTCTGACGGTATCCATGTTGATCGACAACTGGTGAAACAGATGACGGTACTGAGTCAGGGCAATGACCAATATTTTCGTTTTGTTACTCGCTTAACCCGCGTGATGGAAACCAAAAATGAGGGCAAAGAAGGGGATTACGCTTTAGTCAAAGACGCGTTCGTGAATATGGAGCGTTATCTTGAGGAGATGAAGTCAATTTCCCCAGGCCCGATGGATAAAGCCATTTCCGACCAAGTGATAAATAGCTGGCAAGCGCTGCTCGATGAAGGCGTGAAACCACAATTAGCTATTTCCATGGGGGATGATAAAGCGGCTTATTTGGCTCATGCCCATAATGTCACACCTGCGTTGAGCCGTACATTCGGCGCGGCTATCACACAGTTTAACCAAACTGCGGATGTGATGATTGAACACACGCGGGAAGCGGTTGATGAGCATATGAATATGACGCGAGTAGTGATTATCATCGCGACCATTTTTGGTTTGCTCATTTTGATCTTCACTGACCGCTATTTGGCTAAGATGATGCAACGACCGCTGGAGCTGATCCGCCAATATTTCGATAAGATTGCGAAGGGGGATTTAAGCCAGCCAATCGAGCCATTTGGTCGTAACTGTGTCGGTAAACTTTTCCCATTATTAGAAGAGATGCAGAACAGTTTACGTGATGCGGTGTTGACGATCCGCAATGGTAGCGAAAGTATTTATCGCGGTGCGACAGAAATATCTAACGGCAATAGCGACCTTTCTTCTCGTACAGAAGAGCAAGCAGCAGCGTTGGAGGAGACCGCAGCGAGTATGGAGCAAATTACCGCAGCAGTGCAATTGAATGTGGAAAATACTCACCAAGCAAACCAGCTAGCTACAGAAGCGTTTGTAGTCGCAAATCAAGGGGATGCAATTGTTGAATCCGTTGTGAGCACAATGGATGAAATTTCTCAGAGCGCCAAGAAAATTTCTGACATTATCAGCATGATGAATGACATTAGCTTCCAGACAAATATTTTGGCATTGAATGCCTCTATTGAGGCCGCGAGAGCGGGTGTGCATGGACGAGGGTTTATGGTGGTTGCCGCTGAAGTACGTAAGCTGGCAAGTCACAGTGCTGATGCTGCGATGGAAATTGAAAAGCTCATTGCTGAATCGACTTCGTGTGTGGAAAAAGGAACGCATTTGGTTCATGAAATGGGTTCAACGATGAGTAATATTCTGCAAGGGATCAATGACGTGACTGCGATTATGAAGCAGATTACCACGGCATCTGAAGAGCAGAGTAAGGGGATAGAACAAGTGGGTGTCGCGATTACTCAAATGGATAATGTGACACAACAAAATGCGTCTTTGGTGGAACAAGTGGCAACCGCTGCAAGTTCGTTAGAGCATCAAACCGAAGAGTTACAAGAATCGGTGAGCAAGTTCCAGCTAACCTGCGATGGAAGTGCATTCACCGACGCCAAGGTTGTTGCCGCCTAATAGAGGCAAACTATCAAGTAACGGTAATCCATTTAGCCCAGTACAAACACAGGTTTGTACTGGGTTTTTTATTGATAGCTCATGGATATATTTTTGAGCCAATTTTCTGCCTTTTCTGCGGCTAAGTGTTGTGTAGGTGCTGTTGTAATCACATAACCAAGCCGGCTATAGCTATCTTTTAGTGTGTTGACATGCACAGGAGTAGGAACAAAATTAAACAATAACGGTAGATCTAAGTGGGAGTTTGCATGGAAATCAAGGATAGTTCCTTGTTTTTCGGAGGTTAAAAATCGAATAGACGCATACTGTTTGTTGAGCGTTAATGTGGGCGCATAGGTCATACCTTTTACATGTAACGCAAGATAGCATTCAATTAAATCAAACTCTGTTGATTGATAGCAAAGAGTGTCGATCATCCCACCGGCAACTCTTGGATTAATCTCAATAAGCTTTATTTCACCCTGATTAAGTTTAAATTCAACATGTGCGACCGTGTGGGATAACCCTACCTCAGTGAGCCACTCAATGATAGTTTTCGTGACGTCATCGATATCAAGGGATTCATCTGGAAAATCATGATCGATTTCTACGGCATATTGCCCAGATGTCGTGTATTTTTTTGTGATGCCCAGTATTTTCCATTCATCGCATTGCATGTCCCAATAAGCTTCGGCGCTGTATTCCTCCCCGCCAATAAATTCTTCGACAAGATAATATGGGGAGAGCAGATATCCGCGTTGGTTAACTCTAAACTCGGTTAATGCATGGACGGCAGCACGAGCTTCTTCCTCAGAGTAACACACAGTCACTTGGCTACTCCCACTGTCATCACAGGGTTTTATGACAACAGGGAATGGCATATTGTTAAGGTCAAATTTGTCATGGATATTGCAAACTTTGTAATGACAATTGGCATTCTGTTGGTGCAAATATTGTCTGGTTAGGTGCTTGTAGCGACACATCGTTAGGGCAATTAAATTCGGAGAGGGTAAACCGAGGGCGTGAGATACCGCGGCAGCGTTGACGAGCCGATAGTCATCAAAAGCCACGATACCTTGCGGATTATACTCGAGAGCATGACTGAGTATCGCTGCAATGGAATCGGTATTAACCTCTATAATTTCATTAACATAGAGTGTTGGGTTGTCAGCTAATTGAGCATAATAATTGCGTTCTTTGGTTAATAAAACGGTGTGATAACCGTTTTTTTTAGCCAGCTTAATGGCTTTGACACCTGTACCAGAGATATTACATTCGAGAAATAGGATGGTTTTCATCTGAGCGCCTTAAATGGATAGAGTATTCAGCAGTGAATAAAGAAATAAGTAATAAAAATAGGATAATAGGGATATAAGTATGTATTTGGACATCGTTTGCAATAATGCCAACATAGGCACCAAGGGACTCTGCTAATCCCCAGAAAAATAGGCAAATAGACAGTGAGAGTTTCTTGCGGGTAAATGGGCACTTCTCTATTGCAAGGCTATTGTTGTAAGGGCTCCAAATCAACTCGCTAAAGGTAAATAGGATGATTAATAAATAGAGCGAGACTAATGCATTGAAGTTTAAAAATAACAGCAAGATAGCAATCAAAATAAGGCTACATTTGTAGATGATAGTCTGGTGTGATTTTTTCTGTTTATCAATGAATTGAGTTACTTTAATTTGCAGAAGAATGATTATAGATGCATTCAAAGCGAACAAATAAGCAACACTGATATAGCTTCGTGCACCTTGGTAATGTAGCTCAAATAAGTAAGCTAAATTGCGAAAGACTAATCCCAACATAAAGAAGGGAATCGAGCTATAACAGAGAAAAAGTCCCCATGCTAAAAAGCGGGTGGTGGCTTCCGTTGGCTGACCTTGCATTGGCGAGGTATGCTTTTTATCCGTTAAGGTTAATGAGTACAGCGCAGCGACACACATAATGGCTGAAGGAAGAAAAATAACGCTCGAATATGAACCATGATAAAACCATTCCCCTGCTGCACCGCCTACAGCTGACGAAATATTAACAATGACATTCAATATTGAAAAATTCTTGACTCTTTGTGAATGATGACTATTTTCTGCAATAAATAAACTTGTACCCACATTGGCAATAGAAAAGCCCGCACCAATAAAGGCTGAGGATAACAGAAGGATATAAAAGCTTGAGGTGAAATAGATAGAAATAATAAATGATGAAGAAATCAAATAACTTAAGAAAAGTGTTCTCTTATAATTAATGAAATCAATAATAAAGTGAGTGAAAAGAGAAAATGAACGGCTAATAAAAAGGAATATAAGAATGATAATGGCGACATCATTCTCTTCGAGATTTTTTTCATTAATCAGATATAAAGAAAAAAAAGGTAGAAAACTGTAAAAAGAGATCCCCGATAAAAATCGAGTCGTCATGATTTTATTTATCATATTAAATATTTTTTATTTTTTTAAATAGAGGGGCAAGTTGATTGATCATAGCTTCCGTAATATTACTGCTGGTAACAAAACGCACAATATCGCTTGTCCAAGCGATAGCCAGTATCCCATCGTTTTTTAATGCTTGGACAACACGCCTGGCATCTGGTGTTTTTATCATGACAATATTGGTTTCAACAGGGTAAGCGAGTTGAAAATAGGTTGAAGCAATAGAGGCAAGATGAGCCGCATTTTGGTGATCCGTGCGTAGCTGGGACTCATAATGCTCTAATTTATTTAACGCAATGGCAGCAAGTAATCCCGATTGATGCAGCGCTCCACCATACCATTTTCGATACCGTTTAGCGTTTTCTATGTGGTGTTTACTGCCCACTAATACGGAGCCAAATGGCGCGCCAATGCCTTTAGAGAGACAGATATTAAGCAGGTCAACCTCTTTGACGTATTCTTCTGGGGAAAGTTTGAGAGAAATACAAGTATTGAGTACCCGTGCACCATCTAAAAATAGAGACATGCCCCTCTCAAGACACAATTTTTTGAGCTTTTTTATTTCTAAGAGGGGGAATACCATTCCTCCGTAGGTACTGATGCTACTTTCTATTGCGATCACTTGTGGGGTGGCATAAAGATTGGACCAACGAGCTTTACTGTTGATGGCTTGGATAACCTCGTCTTCGGTCAAAATACCATTTCGTGTTTTAATATTATTAATGATTAATCCGCTCAGTGCGGAGGTTTGTGAAGATTCGAAAAAACAGATGTGGTAACCGACTTCGGTAATCACTTCATTACCGAGTGAGGATAAAACTTTTAAGCCAATCTGATTACTCATGGTACCCGATGGCATAAATAGGGCACTTTCTTTATTAAAGGGTTCAGATATATAGGACTCTAATTTTTGGACATAAATATCTTCATTGTAACAATCATCACTAATATAATTATAATTTATATTATTTAAATCTTCTTTATTTAGCCTCGTTAGTGTATCACTTCTTAAATCAATCATTGTCATTTAAATCCTTTTCAAATTTTATGGTTAATTTCGAATGATGAGAAATAAAAGGTTTTTGAATTTATAAAGCTAAATAAAAAATGGCAAGAGATAAAAAATAGGATTCTATGAACTGTGATGATGCTCATAAATAAAGTACCAGATTAAAACGAGGCTGATTTATTTATTAAATCAATAATTTTTGTATTAAAAAGAAGAGTGATTATTGAAATGTATAGCAAGATGTGCAAATCGATGAGAACAAAAAAGCCCTTTCTAAAATCAGAAAGGGCTTCTAAAAACACTGCATTAACCGACTAGGATTAGTTCATGCCGTATTTTTTCAGTTTCTTACGCAGAGTTCCGCGGTTGATACCCATCATCAGGGCTGCACGGGTCTGATTTCCACGGGTATATTGCATAACCATGTCCAACAAAGGCTGTTCTACCTCAGCCAATACCAGCTCATATAAATCGTTAACATCTTGATTATTTAATTGAGCAAAATAGTTCTTCAGTGCTTGCTTAACTGAGTCACGTAACGGTTTTTGAGTTACTTGATCTTGTGAATTTACAGTTGCAACGGTTAGTACGTCAGAATTTACGCGTTGTTCGAACATAGTTCTGTCAGCTCTTATCTTTTATTTACGCAAAAATTTTCAAAAAATGCTTCCAACACCTCCAGCTGTTCGCTGGCATCCTCAATGGCGTTGAAGGAGCGCCGAAACTGGTCATCAGGTGCATGTTCTTGTAAGTACCAAGAAACATGTTTGCGCGCTATACGGGCTCCCTTGCCTTGACCATAAAAGTCGTGCAGTTCCCGTACATGCCCTAACATAATGCTTTTCACGTCTGCCATAGGCATCGGTGGCAATATTTCACCTGTGTCCAGATAATGTTGGATTTCCCGAAAGATCCAAGGTCTTCCCTGAGCTGCTCGTCCTACCATCAAGGCATCCGCCCCTGTGTAGTCTAAAACAGCCCTGGCTTTTAGCGGGTCAGTAATGTCGCCATTGGCAATAACCGGAATGGAAACAGTCTGCTTAACTGCCCGAATGTTGTCATATTCAGCTTCACCGTTGAACAGACAGGCTCTGGTTCTGCCATGAATGGTCAGGGCTTGAATACCACAATCTTCGGCCAATTGGGCAATCTCTATGCAGTTACGCTCTTCAGGTGACCAGCCTGTGCGGATTTTCAGTGTGACTGGCACATCCACAGCGTTTACAACGGTTTCCAGGATTGATTTTACAATCTCCGGATAACGCAGTAAGGCTGAGCCTGCAAGCTTACGATTCACTTTTTTAGCTGGGCAGCCCATATTGATATCAATGATTTGAGCGCCGCTCTCAACGTTAATTTGAGCTGCTGCGGCCATTTCATCGGGATCATTGCCAGCTATTTGAACGGAACGTACCCCGAGTTCATCGCGGTGAACCATCCTGAGTCTCGATTTATCTGTCTTCCAAACTTGTGGGTTAGAAGAAAGCATCTCCGATACCGTCATTCCAGCACCCATCGCATAACACAGGGACCTAAACGGTTTATCTGTGATGCCTGCCATGGGGGCAGCAATAAGACAGTTTCTCAACTGATATTGTCCGATTCGCATAACTAAATGGGGGCCATACTGTGACTGCAAGGGCGCGTATATTACGCATTTTTTACGAGATATGAAAGGACAAACTTTGAGCAAACGGTTATTTATCACTAACTTTTTTATCTTGCTTTTTCGAAAATAATAAAATTAGTGTTATTTAACAAGTTGTTAGGTGTTTTTTAACAACAAGCGCTAAAAATAACGATTACTTTGAATATCCAAGACTCACTTCTCGAGCAGAACAGATTATCATCAGCTATTGAGCAATATTTGAGCTGTAAGATAATCCATTCTGCAATTAATTTCAAAGAAATTATTCTTTGATTTTTACCGCAAATCCATTAAAAATGCTTGACACCAGTGATACGGCACCACTCATCTTTCTCTGCAACAGGGTCAATATTGAAGTCGGCACGATAAGCATCAGCAACACTTTCAGCTTGGCTGGCTAATACGCCAGATAAGCCTAAATGACCACCGGCACGCGGCAGCACACTGATCATCGGAGCAAGCTCACGCAGTGGGCCTGCAAGGATGTTAGCGACCACAACATCGGCTTGAAGGTCTTGAGGTTGGTCTTTGGGTAAATAGAGCGACAGACGCTCTGAGACGCCGTTACGTTCTGCATTATCACGGCTCGCGAGGATAGCTTGTGGATCGATATCGATCCCGATCGCTTGCGCTGCACCGAGTTTTAATGCTGCGATAGCTAAGATCCCGGATCCGCAACCAAAGTCGATAACCGTCTTGCCTTCAAGATCCAATCCATCGAGCCATTCAAGGCATAATGACGTCGTCGGATGGGTTCCCGTACCGAATGCTAAGCCAGGATCTAGCATCACGTTAACCGCGGTAGGATCTGGCACATCGCGCCAGCTAGGGCAGATCCATAAACGTTGTCCAAAGCGCATTGGGTGGAAGTTATCCATCCATTCACGTTCCCAATCTTTATCTTCGATTTGTTCGATTTTATGAACAAAGCCAGCGCCGAGTAATGGGCTATTTTCTAACTGAGCGACCACCCATTTCATATCGGTTTCAGCGTCATACAGACCAATAACGTCAGTATCGCCCCACAGGCGAGTTTCTCCCGGAAGCGGCTCGAAAACAGGGGTATCATGGCTGTCTTGGAAGGTGACGGACACGGAGCCTGTTTCCATGAGTTCATCGCCAAGGGCTTCTGCGTCTTTGGCGTTTGAGTTTAGTTTGATTTGTATCCAAGGCATTGTTTTTTCTCTTCTAGGATGCTCGTCATTCTTCACGCCATAGCGTTGTTGGCTGCGCTCGCTAACCCTAGTCACATACTTGTGTATGCTCCTTGAGATTAGCTCGTTTGCCGCCTAGCTATGACGTGAATTATTTAGAGCACTAAAATGGTTTGCTATGTTTCACGTCAATATTGAGAACATTGCATTTGTTCATTTACATGAGGTAAAGCCAAAATCAATGAGTGCTAGTTACCTGTTCGTTTGGTGCCGATTGTACTGGATTTTTGCCAAAAAGGTTACCGATCAAAAAGGCAATTAAGCTCAGAACTAGTGATGGCACAATAGCGTGGAAGCCCATAATTTCAATTTTGAATGAGGCGAAGATGGCGTAGCAAACACCGCCAACAATCATGCCACTCAGGGCGCCAGTGCCGTTGGCTTTTTCCCAATATAATCCGAGAACCAGTGGCCACAGGAATACCGCTTCTAATCCACCAAAAGCTAATAAATTCAGCCAGATAATCATTTGTGGAGGGTTCCACGCAGCAATCAATAATAGCGCGCCTAAAATTAACGTTGAGAAGCTGGAAATGCGCGCCAGTTTTTTCTCATTTTTAATTTGTTCAGGTGCGGCGTTAAGGTAGATATCTTTCACGATCGTCGCCGAAGATTGTAGTAACTGGGCGTTAATGGTGGACATAATTGCGGCCATTGGTGCTGCTAGGAAAATCCCCGCGGCAAATGGCGGAAGAACCTGAACCATCAAGGTTGGGATCACTTGGTCTGGAATGGTTAAATCCGGCAGTATGGCACGCCCTAAGGCGCCCGCGAAGTGCATACCAAACATCAAGATTGCCATCACAATGGTACCGAGAATAATACCTTTATGGACGGCTTTGCTGTCTTTGTAGGAAATACAACGCACTGCGGTATGCGGTAATCCGATAACCCCAAAACAGACTAACACCCAGAATGAGGCCATAAATGGCCCGCTTAGGATATCGTTCGCACCTTCAGGGGAGACTAATTTCGGGTCGATGGCGTGCATTTTTTCTACAGCGGCTGGTAAACCACCTGCATGGTAAATAATGGCAACGAGCAAAATAACGGTGCCAAGCAACATAACCAGCCCTTGTAAGGCATCGTTAAGAACACTGGCTCGGAAGCCTCCAATCGCGGTATATAGCGCGATAGAGACGCCAAAAATTATTAATCCGTAGGTATAAGGAATGCCGGCCGCCGTTTCGAGTAGTCGCGCGCCACCGATAAACTGCACCGTCATTGCCCCAAAAAAAGCCACTAATAAACTTACGCTAGCAAACCAAACGAGAAAACGGCTTTGGTAACGGGCGTAGAGCATGTCGTTAAGGGTAACTGCATTGTAGCGGCGAGCTAAGATGGCAAATTTTTTGCCAAGTACGCCTAAGGAGAGCCAGATCGCAGGCAGTTGGATCATGGCGAGGAGTACCCAGCCTAACCCGTATTTGTAGGCGGCACCGGGACCACCGATGAAGGAGCTGGCGCTGATGTAGGTTGCGGTGATGGTCATGGCTAAAACAAAGCCGCCCATCGAGCGATTACCTAGAAAATACTCATTAAGAAATTCGCCTTTCGTGCGTTTTTTATAAGCGTAGAGCGAAAGGAGAAAAACGAGGAGCAGATAGCCGATTAAGGGCAGAAGAACTTCAGTCTGCATCTTTCTCCTCCAACGAGATATCTTTGAATACGAGTTTAACCATCATGATGCATAGCAAAATAAAGATGATAGGGAGAATCAGACATGACCATTCAAACCATAACGGTAATCCGGTAACACCAAGTGTGTTACTGGGTAGATAAGCACAAAGTACCCAACCTATCATGTAGGCAATAGTCAGATATAGCGCCCAACGAGCTTCCCTGTTTGATTGAAGAAAACGTTTGTCCATCCGCTTTTCCTCCTCATGTTGACAAAAATAATCGGGGATTGTACGACAATCTGAAGGGGGAGTGTGAAAAATAGCGTAATAAAACCGATAATCCCGCCATTTATAGGCAAAAAAATACCGGAAATTGACTTTCCGGTATTTGTTTTTAATGACGAAAATGTCGATTATTCAGGGGATTATTCTTGAATACCGAGTTTTTTCTCCAAATAGTGGATGTTGGTTCCACCTTTGGCAAAGTTTTCATCATTCATGATCATCTGTTGTAATTCGATGTTGGTTTTAATCCCATCGATGATCAGTTCGTTCAGCGCGTTCTTCATACGAGCAATCGCGATTTCACGAGTTTCACCGTAAGTGATTAATTTACCAATCATTGAGTCATAGAACGGAGGAACAGAGTAGCCTGCGTAAATATGAGATTCCCAACGAACACCGAAGCCACCCGGAGAGTGGAAACGAGTGATTTTACCTGGGCTAGGCAGGAATGTGTGCGGGTCTTCTGCGTTGATACGACACTCAATCGCATGACCGTGAACATTGATCTGATCCTGAGTCACAGATAATGGTAAACCAGAAGCTACACGCAGCTGTTCTTTGATTAAGTCAACGCCGGTGATCATTTCGGTCACTGGGTGCTCAACCTGAATACGGGTGTTCATTTCGATGAAATAGAATTCGCCGTTTTCAAATAAGAACTCAAAAGTACCTGCGCCACGATAGCCGATTTCGATACAGGCTTTCGCACAGCGTTCACCGATATTACGGCGAATTTCTGGGGTGATCCCCGGTGCTGGTGCTTCTTCAACCACTTTTTGGTGGCGGCGCTGCATTGAACAGTCACGTTCAGCTAAATAAACAGCATGACCTTGACCATCTGCCATCACTTGGATTTCAACGTGACGTGGGTTTTCAAGGAATTTCTCCATGTAAACCATGTCGTTGTTGAATGCGGCTTTTGCTTCTGCACGGGTCAGGTTAATGGAAGATTCTAAATCTTTCTCATTATGAACCACACGCATACCACGACCACCACCACCACCAGATGCTTTGATGATGACTGGGAAGCCGATGCGTTTAGCAATTGCTTTGTTCTTTTCAGTGTCGTTACCCAGTGGACCGTCAGAACCCGGTACACAAGGAACGCCTGCTTTTTTCATCGCGCTAATTGCAGAAACCTTGTCGCCCATTAGGCGGATGGTTTCAGCTTTTGGGCCGATAAAAATGAAGCCTGATTGTTCTACTTGCTCTGCAAAGTCAGCGTTTTCAGACAGGAAACCGTATCCTGGGTGAATCGCCTGTGCGCCTGAAATTTCAGCCGCGGCAATGATTGCAGGGATATTCAAGTAGCTTTTTGCCGATGCGGCTGGACCAATACAAATAGTTTCGTCTGCCAGCAATACGTGTTTTAAATCTCTATCTGCCGTGGAGTGAACCGCAACAGTTTTGATGCCGAGTTCTTTACATGCACGCAGAATACGCAGTGCAATTTCTCCACGGTTTGCGATAACAATTTTTTCCAGCATGGAAACGCCTCGTTATTCGATGACAACTAATGGCTCGTCAAATTCTATTGCATCACCGTTTTGCAACAAAATAGCTTTAACAACACCAGCTTTATCTGCTTCGATTTGGTTCATCATTTTCATCGCTTCAACGATGCAAAGAGGATCGCCAATTTTGACTGTTTGACCAACTTCAACGAATGGTTTTGCTTCTGGGCTAGGTGAGCGGTAGAAAGTACCAACCATTGGTGAGCGAACTTGGTGACCAGAAACTGCCGCAGGTGCTGCTGGAGCCGCTGCTTCTTGTGCTGGAGCAACCGCGTTAGCTAATGCAGGTTGTTGAGCAACTGGTGCTGAGTAGAACTGTTGAGGTGCAGCCATCATTTGAGATGCTGGTGATACACGACTGATACGTACTGACTCTTCACCTTCAGAAATTTCCAGTTCAGAAATGCCAGACTCTTCAACAAGCTCGATCAGCTTTTTAATTTTACGAATATCCATGGATATGATTCCGTACTCTTATATTTGGATTGAATTAATTAGTCGCACACGGTTAACCGCGGCTTGTAATGCAAAACTGTAACCATCTGCGCCAAGACCACAAATAACTCCATTAGACATATCGGAGAAATAGGAGTGATGACGAAAGGGTTCTCTAGCATAAATATTAGACAGATGGATCTCGATAAATGGGATACAAACTGCTAATAGCGCATCACGCAGAGCAACACTTGTATGCGTGAATGCGGCCGGGTTGATTATTATGTAATCAACATTACCTTGTGCTGCATGAATTCTATCGATAAGTTCATGCTCTGCATTTGACTGAAAATGGCTCAGTTTCACCCCTAATTTTTCTGCTTCTTGCATCAGGTTCGATACAATTTCAGAAAGCGGTCGAGCCCCATATTTCTCAGGTTCTCTGGAACCCAGCATATTTAAGTTCGGGCCGTTAAGGAGCAAAATATGAGTATCTTCTGTCATTGTGTTGCTAACTCCGACGATATGTCAATAATCCGACAACATAACGCGATGTCGACGGTTTGTCATCTTTTATCATAAAAATAAATAGATTTTCCACTGACAAGGAAGAGCATTATAATTATTTCGTTGCATATAGCAGCAAAATACTGGTCTTATCAGAGAAATTACCCGAATTTATTTTATAAATTGTGCCGTAACCCACATTGTGGCGACACAATTACGTGTGTTGATGATTTAATTTTGAAGATTTACTAGGGTACGCCCAGTGACTTCGTTTTTTAAGAGTTTTTTTGCATATTCCACACACTCTTCTAAGGATATCTCTCTGCTGACTTGTCCATAAAACGTGTCAGGCAAGAGTTGTGCTAATCGTTCCCACACTTTTGAGCGTTTAGCTGCAGGGTAGTAAACCGAATCGACCCCTTGTAGACGAATATTGCGTAAAATGAATGGCATAACGGTTGTTGGCAGTGAGAACCCGCCAGCCAGTCCGCAGGCCGCAACCGCACCATTATAATTCACTTGCGCCAAGATATTGGCGAGCACGTCACCACCAACGGTGTCGACTGCACCCGCCCAACGTTGTTTATCTAATGGCTTCGCGGGATGCGTAAATTCACTGCGTGGAAGCACACTCTTTGCGCCAATTCGCAGCAAATAGTCATGATTTTCTTCTCGCCCTGAAATAGCGACAACGTGGTAGCCTAATAAAGACAGTAGTTGAGTGGCAATACTTCCGACTCCACCACTGGCACCACTTACTACAATTTCGCCACTTTCAGGGGTAATGCCTGCCTCTTCAAGCGCGTTAACACAGAGCATCGCGGTAAATCCTGCGGTACCAATAACCATGGCGTGTTTCAGTGATAATGATTCAGGAAGAGGCGTTAAATAATCTGTGGGGACTTTTGCTTGTGTGGCGAGTCCACCCCAATGTGTTTCGCCAACTCCCCATCCTGTTAATAGTACGTGTTGGCCAATATGAAAGCGGGGATCTTCACTGTGATGAACGATGCCTGAGAAGTCAATTCCGGGCACCATTGGATATTGACGGACAACGCCAGCTTTTCCATTAATAGCTAGCGCATCTTTATAGTTAATTGTCGACCAATGAATATCGACGATGACATCGCCAGCGGGTAATGACTCAGTAGGTACATTAAGGATTTCTGGGACGATTTTATCGTCTTGTTGCTGTAAAACGAGCGCTTTCATGATCCACCCCTAATTTTATGATTAAATAAGTGTTTTTTTTAATTTACACACAGGTAAAATCGTTTTCATTGACGTCAGAATGGTATTCACACTATTACTTATGTAATTAATTTGTAAAAATGCATTTTTTTCTGGCATAACTAGGCTTTTATCATGCAAAATGTCCTACTTTGACGAATACATCAGCGTGTCGACATGGTTATGGCTTAATTTAAAGTTGATAATAGAATCAGCGAAATTTAAGTTCACTTATTTTGTTGTTAAAAAGCTAGATGTATAGCAATAATTAAAATATAAAAAATTTATTTGAACTTGTAGACATAATCGCTTGTCACACTGGGAAGAACGCAAAGATGGAGTATATAACAACCAGAGGTTGTCTGTTTATTGTGCGCGAATGATGGGTTATTTTGGATGCATATGAATTAAGGGCAATTTTCGAGGTTTTTATCTGCTTCGTTTTGTTATAGAAGCATGTACGATTTTAGTATGTGAAAATAGATGAATTAACCATATTTATGAAGTGATTGATTTACGCCTTGAGGCAGCTTCAAGTGGTTGGTAGAGTAGACGGGTTTTTATTCGTCCCCAGCTTGCAGGATAATCCTTTCGTTATGTTTAAAAAATTTCGTGGCATGTTTTCTAATGACCTGTCAATTGACTTGGGTACGGCCAATACCCTCATTTATGTCAAAGGACAAGGCGTCAAATTAAATGAACCCTCTGTAGTTGCAATTCGTCAGGATCGCGCAGGCTCGCCAAAAAGCGTGGCAGCGGTTGGTGGTGAAGCGAAACAGATGCTGGGACGTACACCGGGTAACATTTCTGCAATTCGACCAATGAAAGATGGTGTGATTGCAGACTTTTTCTTAACTGAAAAAATGTTACAACACTTTATCAAGCAAGTTCATAGCAACAGCTTCCTGCGTCCAAGCCCTCGTGTTTTAGTCTGTGTGCCTGTTGGTGCAACTCAAGTTGAACGTAAAGCTATCCGTGAATCTGCATTAAGTGCAGGTGCCCGCGAAGTTTTCTTAATTGAAGAGCCAATGGCAGCGGCAATCGGTGCTGGTTTACCTGTCTCTGAAGCAACAGGTTCGATGGTTGTCGATATCGGTGGTGGTACCACTGAAGTCGCAGTTATCTCCCTGAACGGTGTTGTTTACTCTTCTTCTGTACGCATTGGTGGTGACCGTTTTGACGAGTCAATTATCAACTATGTACGCCGTAATTATGGTTCCTTAATTGGTGAAGCAACGGCTGAGCGCATTAAGCATGGTATCGGCTCTGCTTTCCCAACAGATGAAGTTTATGAAATTGAAGTTCGCGGTCGTAACTTGGCTGAAGGTGTGCCTCGCGGATTCAAAATGAACTCCAACGAAATTTTAGAAGCATTACAAGAGCCACTGACCGGTATCGTGAGTGCGGTAATGTTAGCGTTAGAACAGTGCCCACCAGAATTAGCGTCTGATATCTCAGAGCGCGGTATGGTATTAACGGGTGGTGGTGCTCTTCTGCGTAATTTAGATCGTTTATTAATGGAAGAGACTGGCATTCCGGTCATCGTTGCTGAAGATCCTTTAACTTGCGTTGCTCGTGGCGGCGGTAAAGCGTTAGAGATGATTGACATGCACGGCGGTGACCTGTTTAGCGAAGACTAAATCACGCCATAAGCAACTGGAGTTTTTTAGCTCCAGTTGCTTTGACTATTTTTTTATTCTCCGACCATTAGCGAAACTTAGCCATACATGAAGCCAATTTTTAGGCGAGGTCCTTCCCTACAGTTACGCATTTTTATTGCAGTGATAATTGCATTGGTGCTGGTGGTGATTGACCATCGATTTGAGCCTTTCAATAAAATCCGTAATTATTTAGACACGGCGGTTAGCCCATTCTATTTTTTAGCTAACGGGCCACGTCAATTCCTCGATAATATCTCTGACACCCTTTCAACGCGGGATCAACTCCAGTTTGAGAATAAAGCCCTGCGCCAAGAGTTATTATTAAAAAAAGCGGATAACTTGCTGCTTGAGCAACTCAAACAAGAAAATGCCCGCTTACGCGAACTGTTAGGTTCCCCATTACGCCAAGATGAACACATGATGGTGACACAAGTCATTTCAGGTGCGAACACGCCTTATCGCGACCAAGTCGTAATAAATAAAGGCAGTAATGACGGTGTTTATGAAGGTCAGCCAGTTATCAGTGATAAAGGCGTGGTAGGTCAGGTCGTTGGTACCAGTAATTTTAATAGCCGCGTTTTATTAATTTGCGATACTGCTCATGCATTACCTGTACAAGTCTTGCGTAATGATATCCGTGTTATTGCTGCGGGTTCAGGTTGTGCGGATGATCTGCAATTAGAGCCACTTCCAGGAAATACTGACATTCGTGTTGGTGATGTGTTAGTGACTTCGGGCTTAGGTGGGCGATTCCCTGAGGGGTATCCTGTCGCGGTTGTTTCAGCGGTGAAGCATGATACTCAACGTGCCTATACCATCATCTCTGCAAGACCAAGCGCTGAGTTACAACGTCTACGTTATTTACTCCTGCTGTGGGGCAATGAAAATGATCCGAAAACCCCATTACAGCCATCCGATGTTTACCGTGCTGCAAATGAGCGTTTAATGAAAGTGTTGCCGCAGGTGTTACCAACGCCGAGCGAAATTCAAGGACCACCATTACCGCCGTCCATGCAACCTGCACAGCCTCAACCTCAACCTCAACCATAAGATAGAGTGAGGGAAACGGTATGATGAAAGGATGGAGAGGAAATCATAATGGATGAGTATCGCGGCAATGGGCGCATCATTATCTGGCTATCTTTTTTTATAGCACTGATTTTGCAGGTAATGCCTTGGCCTGAACAATTGGCATTTTACCGACCATCATGGTTACTGTTGATTTTAATATACTGGGTAATGGCATTACCGCATCGCGTCAGTGTGGGCACTAGCTTTATCTTAGGAATTATTGTCGATTCTATTCAAGGATCAGCGCTGGGCGTACATGCGCTCTCCTTCAGCATCATTTGTTATCTCGTGGCATACAAGCATCAGCTTTTACGTAACATGGCACTGTGGCAGCAAGCTTTGATTATTGTTGCATTAACGGTGGTGCAAGACCTTGCCGTATTCTGGGGTGAATTTCTTTCATCACAAGTCTTATTCCACCCGCAAGTATTCTGGAATAGTTTGGTGAATGGTATTCTGTGGCCATGGTTATTTTTACTGTTACGAAAAATTCGCCGTCAATTTTCAGTATGTTAAGATTGTGGCCGTTGATGATAACTGGAATGACAATTTATGAGCTTAATTTATCTTGCATCAGGTTCACCGAGACGACGTGAATTAGTCCAACTCCTAGGTTATTCCTTTGAAATCTTGCGTCCCGAAGTGGAAGAAAAATGGCAAGAAGGGGAATCGCCTCAGGCTTATGTCCAACGTTTAGCGCGAGATAAATCCCGTGCGGGCGTGGCAATCGCCCCTGCGGATCATCCTGTTTTGGGCGCAGACACTATTGTGGTTCTTGACGGTAAAATATTAGAAAAACCGCGAGATGCTGCCCATGCTCAGCAAATCCTCAGTGACCTTTCCGGTAAAACACATCAGGTAATGACCGCCATTGCCGTATCAAACTCCCATGAGACGTTAACCTCATTGATTACGACAGATGTGACATTCCGCGAGTTATCTTTGCTAGAAATACAGGATTATATACAATCTGGCGAGCCAATGGATAAAGCCGGCGCTTACGGTATCCAAGGCCTCGGTGGACGTTTTATTCGACGCATTAATGGCAGCTATCATGCCGTGGTGGGCTTACCATTGGTCGAAACAGAAGAATTAATACAACGATTTTTAGCGTTAGGTGATGGGAAGGGGAATTCATGACTACGGAACTATTAGTAAACGTAACACCATCTGAAACGCGCGTAGCTTATATTGATGGTGGGATCTTACAAGAAATACACGTTGAAAGAGAGGCGAAAAGAGGGCTAGTAGGGAATATCTACAAAGGTCGTGTGAGCCGCGTTTTACCCGGTATGCAGGCGGCCTTTGTTGATATTGGTCTGGACAAAGCAGCCTTTTTACACGCCTCAGACATTATGCCTCACACTGAATGCATTGCAGGTGATGAGCAGAAAAACTTTCATGTCAGAGATATCGCTGAGTTGGTAAAGCAAGGGCAAGATTTAATTGTCCAAGTGGTTAAAGACCCACTCGGCACCAAAGGCGCAAGGCTCACCACAGACATTACACTGCCTTCTCGTTACTTGGTTTTCATGCCGGGGGCTTCCCATGTTGGCGTGTCTCAGCGTATTGATAGTGAAGAAGAAAGAGAGCGTTTAAAAGAGTGCGTCGCACAATATTGCGATGAAAATGGCGGGTTTATCATTCGTACTGCCGCAGAAGGTGTGGCTGAAGATGACGTCAAACAAGATGCCGCATTTTTAAAACGCTTATGGGCGAAAGTGATTGAACGAAAAAAACGTAATGTCACGCGCACTAAAATTTACGGTGAGCTTTCACTGGCATACCGCATTATTCGCGATTTTGCAGGCGCATCCCTCGACCGTATTCGTGTGGATTCTCGTTTAACCTACACGCAGTTGGAAGAGTTTATTGCGGAATATGTGCCGGAAATGACGGCGAAGCTTGAGCTTTACCAAGGCAATCAACCTATTTTTGACTTGTTCGATGTGGAAAATGAAATTCAACGTGCGATGGACAGAAAGGTTGAATTGAAGTCGGGCGGGTATCTGATCATCGACCAAACTGAAGCGATGACCACCATCGATATCAACACGGGCGCATTTGTTGGTCACCGTAATTTAGAAGAAACTATCTTTAATACCAACGTTGAAGCTACCCAAGCCATTGCGCGCCAATTACGCTTAAGAAACCTCGGTGGTATTATTATCATCGACTTTATCGATATGTCTGATGTTGAACATCGCCGCCGTGTGTTAGCCTCACTTGAACAAGCTTTAAGTAAAGATAAGGTAAAAACCACCATTAATGGGTTCTCTCAACTAGGATTAGTTGAGATGACACGTAAAAGAACCCGTGAAAGTCTGGAGCATGTGCTGTGTGATACCTGCCCAACTTGCCAAGGTCGTGGTACGGTGAAATCAGTTGAAACCGTGTGCTATGAAATTTTGCGTGAAATCGTGAGAGTTCACCGCACAATCGATGCTGATAGATTCTTAGTTTACGCATCAAAAGCGGTAGTGGATGTGTTAACCGGGGATGAATCTCACGCATTAGCGGAAGTTGAAATCTTTGTAGGGAAACAAGTTAAAGTGCAGATTGAGCCGTTATATAGCCAAGAACGCTTTGATGTTGTCATGATGTAGCATTCTGCTTGAAGGAGAAACTGGTGAAACGACTGCCACGTATCGTACTCGTGACAACCGCTGCCGTATTGTTGCTGTGTGCGTTGGTACTCACCAGTTTGCGTTTTCTATTACCCAATATCGATAATTATCGCCAAGAAATTATCACTTACGCTGAAAGTCACAGTGATATCTCACTGGATATTGGTCAGATTGAAGGAGCTTGGCGCTATTATGGCCCCGAGCTTATCATTTCCGATGTTGCTATCAAAAACCCAACTACCGATATACAAGTCAACAAAGTCACCATCGAATTAGATATTTGGAATTCGCTATTATCTTTGCGTTGGCGTTTTCGTGATTTGACGTTTTATCAACTGAATGTGGATTATAAAGTCCCGCTTAGTTTTGATGGGACGGAAGATGAAACTACAAACTATGATGGCGTGGATGACCTGTTTTTAAGGCAGTTTGACCATTTTATTTTAAAAGATAGCCAAGTGACATTTTTGACGCCATCAGATCAAAAGATGACGTTACTGCTACCAGAACTTTCATGGCTTAACCAAGATGCCCGTCACCGCGCCCAAGGTTTCGTTAGCCTTGAAACGCTAAATAAGCAAAATAGTTATCTGCAAGTGAAGCTGGATGTGTCGGATAAAAATGGCGTACTCAGTGACGGTATGTTCTATTTGCAGGCCGATAACATTGATATGCAGCCTTGGCTCAGCAAGTGGCTACGCGATAATACGGGGCTACGGGACGCCAACTTCAGTTTATCATCGTGGATCACCCTCAAGAATAATCGTATAGATAATGGTCTGATCCAGCTACGCCAAGGTGAGGCGAACTGGGGGGAAGAGCCTCTCACGCAAAATCTTCAAGTGAATGATTTACTGGTGCGAATGAAGCGCCAAGGCAACGGTTGGCTGTTTAATATTCCTGAGCTAGATACCCTGAAAACCAATGAATACATTTGGCCGCAAGGGAGTGTCTCCGTTCTGTATTTGCCTTCATCAGCAAAATATCAAAATAAAGATCACTGGCGCATTCGTGCTAAAAATATTGAGCTAGAACGTTTAAGTGAAGTGTTGCCGACATTCTCGTTTATTACGCCAGAATTAGTGCAAGATTGGCAGCATCGTCAGCCGACGGGATTAGTCTCGGAATTTGCCCTCGATCTAACGCAAGACACTGAAGACCATACGCAAATCAGTATGGATTGGCAGGATGTTAGCTGGAAAAAATGGAAAGAACTTCCTTCTGTAAACCATTTCTCAGGCGTACTTATTGGCGGAGCTCAACAAGGCGTTCTCTCATTTTCGCTTAAAGATAGTATCGTGGATTATCGCGATGAATTTAAAGCTCCGTTTGAAATTAGTAACGCCAGCGGCAAATTAAACTGGATCAATAACAGCAGCGAATTCAAATTGTGGAGTTCCGGTATGAATTTGCAAGCTAAGGCCGTCAAAGCCAATGGTGACTTTAGCTATGCAAAAGCGAAACAGCATGATATTGCCGATTTGGCCATTCTCGCGGGGATCAGCACCGATGATGCAGGGGAAGCTTGGCGCTATTTCCCGCAAAAGCTGATGGGGCAGGAGCTCGCTGATTATCTGACCAAAGCGATTATTGCCGGACATGTAGAAAATGCGACGTTGGTATATAAAGGTGACCCCGCTCATTACCCTTACTATAAAAATGATGGGCAGTTCCAAGTGTATGTGCCGCTGCGTGATGGTACATTCGAATACGATGACCAATGGCCTGCATTATTGGATTTAAACCTCGATTTAGACTTTAGCCGTGCAAGTTTAGCGATGCATACGGACTCGGTGAAATTAGGGGATGCAACGGCAGAAAATCTCGATGCGGTGATCCATGATTACTTCGATGAAATGTTATATATCGATGCGGGAGTGAGTGGAACGGGCAAACAGATCCAACAATATTTCACCCATACACCACTCAAACATTCCCTTGGCGACACGCTGGATGAGCTACAAATCGATGGTACCGTAACAGGTAAGCTTAATCTTGCTATTCCATTATCGGCTGGAAAAGAGGTTGTCGCGAAAGGGCAAGTTAATCTTAATAAAAATGATGTGTTTGTACGCCCAATCGATAGCACATTGCACGGATTGACAGGAAGCTTCAAGTTTACCAATGGGGATTTAGTCAGCGATAACATCACGGGACAATGGTTAGAGCAGCCAGTTTCTTTGGATTTCACGACATTAACGCGCCCGAAAGATTATTTGGTGGATATTAACCTTGGCGGAAATTGGGAGCTGAATAAAGTTCCTATGTTGCCAAGTGATATCAAAGGGAAAGTCGCTGGTGTGAGTGATTGGAAAAGCCAAATTCATATCACGTTACCAGAATCATCTAAACAAGCGACAGGCTTACAGATTGAGATTACAGCGGGGTTAAATAAGCTAAAAAGTCAGTTACCTGCGCTGAACACCGAACTACTGCAACAGCTTGGTAAAATGAATGTTCAAGCCAAAGGCACGACGGAGCAATTAACGGTAGGTGGTGATATTGGTCAACGCCTTGGTTTTAACTCTCAGTGGTCGCTTACCAGCTCGCCATTGAAACTACAAAAAGCGCACATTGCCCCATGGAATAATCAGGTTCCGGCATTACCAAACGGCTCGACCATCTTGGTGGATTTACCCGTTATCGATGACGTGAATTGGGAAAAATTTGCGAGTGGCTTTTTATCTTCTTCTGCCAGTGATCAGGTGGGGTACATTAGTTACCCAGATACTCTTAAGGTCAAAGCGCCCTCCGTTTATTTGGCGGGACAGCGTTGGAAAGATTTGAGCTTCTCTTATGATTTATACCGTGATGAACAGCAAATCAATGTAGAAAGTGCAAACCTAAAAGGGCAGCTACAGATTTGGAAGCAGCAGCCATGGGCATTGAATATTGAGTATCTGTATTACAATCCTGAAGGCTCGCTGGCTTCAAGCGAAAAGACCTCTCCATTGGAAGTATTCGACTTTAGCCAGTGGCCTAAAGTGAATATCCATTGCGCCGAGTGTTGGGTGAGTGGACAAAAATTGGGAGAAATTACGGCGAAAGTCACCCCAGTGGGGCAGCACACTTTAAAATTAACTGCAGGTTCACTGAAAAACAGTGCCAGTGAGTTAAAGCTGGATGCTCTATGGCGCAGTAATGATGGTAATAAAACTGAGATTGCAGGCTCGCTTACCGGCGAGGCTTTCGATGAAACAGCAGCTTATTTTGGTGTCTTGGTGCCGATTATCGACTCCCCATATTCGATTGAATTTGATCTAAATTGGGCACAGGTTCCTTGGGAACCTGAGGTTGCCACACTGAATGGGAAAATGTCAGCGAAATTAGGGAAAGGCGCGATTGCCCATATGGGGGGCGGTCGAGCTGGACAGTTACTACGTTTAGTCAGTTTTGATGCATTATTGCGCAAACTTCAATTAGATTTCCGGGATACGTTCAGTAATGACTTTAACTTTGATTCGATTAAAGGCAATGCGGTCATCAATCAAGGTATTCTAACCTCGAAGGATCTTTATATTGATGGATTAGTCGCGGATATTGCCTTGAATGGTAATATTGACCTTGTTAAGCGTCAAATTAATGCGGAAGCGGTCATTACCCCTGAAATTTCTGCTACAGTAGGTGTAGCCACCGCATTTGTGATTAACCCGTTTGCGGGCGCGGCAGTATTTGCGGCATCGAAAGTCCTTGGTCCGTTGTGGAGTAAAATTTCGGTTATTCGCTATCGCGTAAGCGGTAGCCTGGATGAACCTAAAATTGATGAAGTACTACGTCAGCTTAAGGAGACTCAAGAGCAATGAAAACGGGTAATGTTGCACTTTTGCAGTTATGTAGTGGTAAGAATACAAAACACAACTTGGCACAGATAGAGCAGCAAATTAAACAGTTGCCTGATACCGTGCAGTTAGTTCTTACTCCTGAAAATGCATTGCTATTTGCTGATGCTGCAGCCTATCGTAAACAGGCTGAAGCAGAAGGTCATGGCCCATTACAAGACGCTATCCGTGAGATGGCTATCCGTTACAATGTATGGATCCTGATTGGTTCAATGCCATTGATTAGCCGTGAAGATCCCGAACGTATTACCAGCAGTAGCTTACTGTTTGATGCCAAAGGGAATATTACTGCGCGTTACGATAAAATTCATATGTTCGATGTGAACATCGAAGATGAACAAGGCGAGTATAACGAATCGGTTATTTATCAACGTGGTGAGCACCTGACTGTGGTTGATACGCCAGTAGGCCGCTTAGGGTTGACCATTTGTTATGATTTACGTTTCCCTGGCTTATTCCAAGCATTACGTGAACACGGCGCAGAGATTATTTCCGTTCCTGCGGCGTTTACTCGTTATACTGGACAAGCTCACTGGGAGCCACTGTTAAGAGCCCGTGCGATTGAAAACCAGTGCTATGTTTTAGCGCCAGCGCAAGTTGGGGTGCATGGTACGCGTCGTACATGGGGACATACTCTTGCCGTAGATGGCTGGGGTAAAGTGATGAAAAAGAATGTGGATGCAGTTTCTGCGTTGGTCGTGAATGTCCAGCCAAACAGCTTAAAAGTGATGCGTGAACAGATCCGAGTGGTGAAACATAACCGCTTTAGACCACAATTAACATCATTGATTAAAAAATAAACCAAATAAGAGTAACGAATATGAGTTTAGCTTCTGTCAGCGAACATTTGCTGGCTGCCAACGGTCTTGGTCAAGATAATCTGTATGATGTTTTAGGGCTGCTATCTGAGCGCCGTGTTGATTATGGGGATCTCTTTTTTCAGTCTAGCTACCATGAATCATGGGTTTTAGAAGATCGAATCATTAAAGATGGCTCCTACAATATTGACCAAGGTGTTGGAGTTCGAGCGATTACGGGTGAAAAAACGGGTTTTGCCTATGCAGACCAAATTTCACTGCTGGCACTCACCCAAAGTGCCACAGCAGCCCGCAGTATCGTCAGTGAACAAGGCGCTGGAAAGTCACAGATTTTAACCAATGTAGACTACAAAAAACTCTATTCTGAAGCGGATCCTTTGCGTAGCTTACCGCGTGAACAGAAAATTGAATTGCTGCATCGCGTTGACCAAGTGGCGCGCGCTGAAGATCCTCGCGTGATTGAAGTGAATGCCAGCTTAACTGGCGTATATGAACAAGTGTTAGTCGCTGCAACCGATGGCACATTAGCGACGGATATTCGTCCTCTGGTGCGTTTATCGGTGAGTGTACTGGTGGAACATGATGGCAAACGTGAACGCGGAGCAAGCGGTGGCGGCGGTCGTTATGGTTATGAATATTTCCTCGAAATTCATCAAGGACAGGTGCTTGCGGAACAGTATGCCCGTGAAGCGGTACGCATGGCGTTAGTCAATTTATCGGCAGTTGCCGCTCCTGCTGGCATGATGCCTGTAGTATTAGGTGCTGGTTGGCCAGGTGTTCTGCTCCATGAAGCGGTGGGTCATGGTCTAGAAGGTGACTTTAACCGTCGTGGCACCTCTGTTTTCTCAGGAAAAATGGGCGAGCAAGTCGCATCTTCCCTGTGTACTGTGGTGGATGATGGAACCATTGCTGGGCGTCGCGGTTCATTAGCGATTGATGATGAAGGGGTTCCGGGTCAATACAATGTGTTGATTGAGAATGGAATTCTACGTAACTATATTCAAGATAAGCATAACGCGCGTTTAATGGGTGTAGCGCCAACAGGGAATGCGCGCCGTGAATCTTACGCTCATTTACCAATGCCTCGCATGACGAATACCTATATGTTAGCGGGTGAATCAACACCGGAAGAGATTATCGCCAGTGTTGAAAAAGGATTGTATGCACCAAATTTTGGTGGTGGTCAGGTGGATATCACATCAGGTAAATTTGTGTTTTCAACTTCTGAAGCTTACTTAATTGAAAATGGTAAAATTACCTCACCAGTGAAGGGGGCAACCTTAATTGGTTCTGGCGTTGAAGCTATGCAGCAGATCTCCATGGTAGGTAATGACCTTGCGCTGGATAAAGGCGTGGGCGTTTGTGGTAAAGAAGGGCAAAGCGTGCCAGTGGGTGTAGGGCAACCGACACTGAAACTCGATAAAATGACCGTGGGTGGCACCGCGTAATCACACGTTAAGATAGTCTTTTATTTATTCGCCCTAGTTACGAATGTGACTGGGGCGATTGTTTATCCGCACAGCAAAAATAATTGAGGCGTTATGAATAAACGTATTATTTCTTTAGTGTTAATGGCAATTTTGATTGCGGTTAGCCTGTACTTTAAAGGTGGTGAGCAGGGCGCACCGGAACCATCTTCTGGTACATCATCAACCACACAAAATACACAAAGTACACCGCCTTCCCGCGAAGCGATAACTCCGCGTGAAACGCCAAAAACTATTGATCAGCTGACCGCTCAGAACAATGTGGTCAGTTTTATGGAAAAATACCAAAAACTTCCTGAATTTTACATGACGAAAAAACAGGCCAGAGAAGCGGGATGGGATGCTAAAAAAGGGAATTTATGTGAAGTATTACCTGGTAGAGCCATCGGTGGCGACCGCTTTTCTAACCGTGAAAAAGGCCTGCCTATTGCACAGGGGCGTCAGTGGTTTGAAGCGGATATAAATTATCGTTGTGGGCATCGTGGTGCAGACCGTTTACTCTATTCCTCTGATGGGATGATTTTCGTCAGTACCGACCATTATAAAACGTTCCAACAAGTTAAATAATCGGGGGTAGCGATGAGCAAGACCGTCGTTTTTGATTTTCGTGAAATAGATAGCCTTGAGGCATTTTATCAGCAATTTCAGCAACAATTCTCGCTTCCTAAATGGTTTGGTCATAATCTCGATGGGTTATGGGATGTGATTACAGGGGAAATAGAGTTACCCATTACGCTGATTTTTAGCCATTTAAAGGCGGCTCAGCGTACGCAATTTTCAGCGGTGATTGAATTGATGAATGAAGCTGAAGAAGAGCTGGATGAAGCGTTTATTTTTCTTATAGATATCACGAATAATGAGAATGAAGCTTCTCAAACCCCATGCTAAATTTGCGCAATGACTTTGCGTTTAGCCATATTTTGATGGCAATTAATATTGAGGGCGATTAAGTGGACGGTAAAAAAGTTGTCATTGTTCATGGTTATACAGCATCACCGAATGATAATTGGTTTAATTGGGTAAAAAATGAATTAGAAGCTTTAGGGGCGACGGTTGATGTTCCTGCATTACCGGAATCCAATTCTCCTGATCCGCAAAAATGGCAGCAATGCTTACTCGATGCCAATATTCAGTTTGATGAAAATACGATTTTAGTTGGGCACAGTTTAGGGTGTATTACGGCATTACGTTTTCTGGAAAATAATGCGCCGGAAGGGGCTAAAATTGGTGGCTATGTGCTAGTTTCTGGGTTTGACCGCTCACTGGATACATTGTCTGATTTGGCAGACCATACTCAGTTTTCATTGGATTATAATAAGCTGATTAGTCTAACGGATAAGCGAGCTTCGATTATTTCTTCCAATGATTGGGTCGTGGATCCTGACGCTTCAATTGAGTTAGCAAAAGCATTAAAAACCTCTGTCACGATGGTAGAAAGTGCGGGGCATTTTCTTGATAGAGAAGGCTATACTCGACTTCCTGCGTTACTCAATCTTCTACGATTTTGGTATTAAAAAATCCCCCTATGTTTTTACCGCATAGGGGGATTTTTATTGAATAAAACCTGGAAATTAGTTGCTATCAGAAAGCTCTTTCAGATATTGGAAAATCTGGCGGAATGCTTTTGGTGGTTTATTTCCATCACGCTCTTTCTTCGCATTACGGACTAATGCACGCAGTTGCTGGCGATCAGTTTGTGGGAACAGCGCAACGACTTCTTCAATGACTTGATCGCCATCGGCTAATAAACGGTTACGCAGGTCTTCCAGCTTGTGCAAGATAACAACTTGCTGGTTATGGCGGTTTTTCAGTTTATCGAGGGCTTCAGTGATCGGTTCCACTTCTCGAGAACGTAACAGTTTACCGATAAGTTGTAATTGACGACGACGGCCTTCCCGCTTAATTTTTTGTGCTAATTCGATAGCTTCAAGTAATTGCGTGTCTAATGGGATGCGCTCAAGCTCGCTTTTACTTAAATCAACAAGTTCTGCCCCCAATTTTTTGAGGATCTCGGCATCGCGTTTAATTTCGCTTTTGCTGACCCAAATAATCTCATCGTCCTCATCATCTTGGGGCGCTGGGATATCATCCAGCCAATCTTCAGGCTGTTTGGCCATAGGGATTTTCCTTTTTACTAAACGCCGTCGTGTAATTACGAGTAATTAGCATGATTTACGGCGTTGTGAGTGTTAACATTTATAGATTAACTCTATTGTAACTGGGAAAACCCCCTTATGACTACCTGACATTGATATGTCGAGGTAGAAAATCACTTTTCCCCTCTTTATTGGACTAAATGCATGAGTGTTACTGAACAAGTTGCCGAACAACGTAAACAATTAGAACAAGCCGTCGCCCACGCATTGGAATTTGCCAAAAGCCGTTGTGATGGCGCTGAAGTTGCAGTCAATAAAAGCACTGGTATTAGTGTGAGCACTCGCCAAGGTGACGTGGAGAATGTGGAATTTAACAGTGATGGGGCGCTCGGGATCACGGTTTACCATAAAAAACGTAAAGGTAGTGCATCTTCAACGGATTTAAGCGAAGAAGCCATTGAGCGTACAGTTCAAGCCGCGATTGATATTGCGAATTATACCTCTGAAGACCCATGCGCAGGTCCTGCTGAAAAATCATTACTGGCATTCGATGCACCGGATTTAAACTTATTCCAAGCTACAGAACTTTCCCCCGAGGAAGCCATTAAGCTGGCCTCGATTGCGGAAATGACCGCACTAAATGCAGATTCACGCATTGTGAATACGGAAGGCGGTAGCTTCAATGGGCACTATGGTATCCGTGTCTTTGGTAACTCTCTTGGACTATTAAAGAGCTACAGTTCTAGCCGTTATTCGATGTCGAGCTGCGTAATCGCCGAGCAAAATGGCGAAATGGAGCGCGATTATGCGTATACCATCGCACGCAGCATGCAGGCATTGAAATCCCCTGAGTGGGTAGGGCAAGAGTGTGCTCGTCGTACATTATCTCGCTTATCGCCGCGTAAATTACCAACCATGAAAGCCCCAGTGATTTTTGCCTCAGAAGTGGCGACGGGGTTATTTGGTCATTTAGTCGGTGCTATCAGCGGCAGCAGCATTTATCGTAAATCATCATTCTTAATGGATAGCCTTGGCAAACAAATTTTACCGAACTGGTTAACCATCAATGAGCAACCGCACTTAATGGGCGGATTAGCCTCCTCCCCATTTGACAGCGAAGGTGTGCGTACCACTGAACGTAATATTGTGGAAAATGGCGTTCTACAAACTTGGCTGATGACCAGTTATTCTGCGCGTAAACTGGGGCTGCAAAGCACGGGGCATGCGGGGGGGATCCATAACTGGCGCATTGAAGGACAAGGCTTATCATTTGACGCTTTGTTAAAGCAAATGGGTACAGGTTTAGTAGTCACTGAGCTGATGGGACAGGGTGTGAGTGGGATTACGGGGGATTATTCCCGTGGTGCATCCGGTTTTTGGGTAGAAAATGGTGAAATTCAATATCCTGTCAGCGAAATCACCATTGCAGGTAACTTGAAGGATATGTGGATGAACATGGTGACTATCGCCGATGATATCGAAACGCGCAGTAATATTCAGTGCGGCTCTGTGTTGATCCCTGAAATGAGTATTGCAGGGCAGTAAGTTCTAGTTGATCAATAAGTTCTAGTTGATCAATAAGTTCTAAATAGCAAAAAGGCACTCAATGAGTGCCTGAATACCGCCTGAAGACTAACGGGAGTTTCTTGATGGAAACTTTTTTCGGCTAGTCTTCTTTCTCTTGTTGAGCATCGCAACTAGCGATGGAACTCGCCAGCCGCTTCAGGTTGATAAACAATCTCTAACACACGAACACGGGTTTCTACGCCGTTTGGCAGCGCCCAGCTAATTTCGTCGTTAACATGCAAACCTAATAACGCTGCACCGATTGGCGCCATCACGGACAGTTGTTCTGCACTATCTTTAAGAGAGGCAGGATAAACTAGGGTGCGTGTGCGCTCTTCATTACTGATTAAATCTAAGAAACGAACAGTACTGTTCATCGTGACCACATCCGCAGGGATCTCTTGTGGAGAGACGATATCTGCGCGGTCTAATTCGTCGTTTAGTGCTTCAGCAACAGGCGTACCCGCATAAGCGGCTTGCTCCATCAGTGCATCTAAGCGTTCTGCATCTAAATCATTGATAATAATTGTTGGCTTTGTCATACCACACTCCAATAGGGACGTACAAAGCAAACACCCCCCACCCAGAAGGCAGGGGGTGTTTGCTAGAAAAATAAATTATATAAAATATTAGGCGCTATAGGCGTTAAAGGGAAGAGATCGGGATCACGAACTCGGTGCCTATGCGTGTAAAACCGTGTATATCGCTCTGTTCGCTAAGATGTAAGACGCAATGAGTTGGGCTACTCTTCGTCAAATCCACTTTCAAACAGGTTAATGATTGCGGATAACGCCAAATCTTCATCGGGCCCGCTAACTTCGATATCAATTTTACTGCCTTGTTCCGAGTCTAACATCAACATCGCAATAACGCTATCCGCCTCGGCCTCAATTTGACTGTCATTTTTTAAAATGACTCTAGAGTTAAATTGTTTAACTAAATCATAGAGAAGCATTGCTGGTCTGGCATGCATACCAAGACGGTTTTTCAGCGTAATCGTCGCTTTGACGGTCATTGCTTGCGTTTTTCCAACGTTCTGTGGCGTGACTGGACGTTTTTCCCACGGGAGCGGAAATAATCAGCCAGCTGTTCTGCCACATACACCGAACGGTGTTTTCCTCCCGTACAGCCGATGGCGACGGTGAGATAGCTGCGGTTATTGGTTTCTAACATTGGCAACCATAACTCTAAGTAACTGCGAGTCTGGTAAATGAAGTTATGAACCTCTGTGTGTCTGTCCAAGAAGGCCGCAACAGGACGATCTAAACCAGTCATTGGACGCAATTTAGGATCCCAGTGTGGGTTTGGTAAAAAGCGCACATCGAAAACGTAGTCAGCATCAATTGGGATGCCGTGTTTGAAACCGAAGGACTCAAACACCATCGTCAGTTCACGCTCGCGTTTGCCCATTAAGCGAGTTCTGAGCATTTCCGCTAATTCGTGCACTGACATTTCTGAGGTATCAATGACCAAGTCAGCGCGGGAGCGCAGCGGCTCTAATAGCTCGTTTTCTTCATCGATGGCACTTTCTAAGGATAAGTTTTTACTTGAAAGTGGGTGTAATCGACGGGTATCACTATAACGACGAATTAATGTATTGCGATCTGCATCCAGAAACAGCAGTTGTGGTGAGAAGGTTGATGGCAGTTTATCAATTGCTTCTTCGAACACTTCTGGATTGTCGGGCATATTACGCACGTCAATGCTCACGGCCGCAGAAATATTGCGATCGGCAAGTGAATTAGCTAATTCCGGCAGTAAGACTACCGGAAGGTTATCCACACAATAGAAACCCATATCTTCCAGCGCGCGTAGGGCAACGGATTTTCCCGAACCGGAACGGCCGCTGACAATCATCAGCACCATGAGCTAACTCCCTTCTGTCTCTTAAGGATTTATATCTTAATGATCGATTTCTGACTGATCACACATTTCTGACTATTTTGCATTTTGCGGTGTTTTACGATGCCGAATGAAAGAAATCATAACAATATCATTAGGCTGGCATCAACACATATTAGTTATTACTTACTCAATGATGATCTGGTATAACTCTTCATCACTTTGCGCACTGCGTAGGCGCTTACAGAATGCTTTATCCGCTAATTTTTTAGCGATAAGAGATAAAGTATGTAAGTGAGTTTTACATTGATCCGATGGAACAAGTAATGCAAAAAGCAGATCAACAGGTTGGTTATCAATCGCATCAAACGCAATGGGCTCTTCTAAATGCAAAAACACGCCAGCGGCGCGTGCACTTTCGCCTTCACTAAGTTTGCCATGAGGGATTGCAATTCCACCACCAATACCCGTGGTACCCACTTTTTCTCTGGTTAGTAACGCTTCAAATACCGTATTTTCCGGTAATCCCAACTCGGCGGCCGCTAACTCACTAATAATTTCTAATGCTCTCTTCTTACTGGTGCAAACTAAATTATTACGTGTGCAACTGGCAGATAAAACATCGCTTAATTGGATTTCTATATCACTATTCATTTTATTATTCACTTAGGACTACAAAACCAGATGATGTATGCCACCATCTGGTTCAGAACATTAATCAGTCAACGACTGGCTAAATGTATTAGTGTTGTCTCAGTTTTTCTTTATGTTTGGTTAATTGGCGTGACAGCTTATCAAGGAGTAAATCAAGTGCCGCGTACATATCGTCGTCTTCCGCCGATGCGTGAAGCTCTGCGCCGTTGAGTTGCAGGGTGGCTTCAGCAATTTGCTGAACTTTTTCCACTTTCAGAACAACTTGGATACTGTTAATACGATCAAACAATTGCTCTAATTTCTTGAGTTTTTTCTCAACCGTTTCGCGCAATGCCGGTGTAACTTCAATATTGTGTCCAGTAATCTGAAATTCCATACAATCTTCCTTATATTATTGGGTTAAACCAACTGTTTACGTTGATTTGATGGCGGAATAGATAATGACTCACGATACTTAGCAACAGTTCGACGAGCAACTTGTATACCTTGCTCTGCCAGCATACTCGTCAATTTACTGTCACTCAATGGTTTTGCTGGGTTTTCCGCAGCAACCAGCTTTTTCACCAGTGCACGAATCGCAGTGGAGGAGGCTTCTCCTCCGGTGTCCGTACTGACGTGACTGGAGAAAAAATACTTCAACTCAAAAATGCCCCGTGGACTATGCAGGAATTTTTGGGTTGTCACACGGGAGATAGTCGATTCATGCATGTCCACCTGATAGGCAATGTCTGCCAAAATCATCGGTTTCATATACTCTTCGCCTAACTCAAAAAATTCTTGTTGTTGCTCAACAATACAGGTCGCCACTTTCAGTAATGTTTCATGGCGACTTTCTAAGCTTTTAATCAGCCATTTCGCATCCTGCAAGTGACTGCGAATATATTGCGTGTCACTTTCGCTGGCTGAATTATTTGCCATTGAAGCATAATGATTATTGATGCTTAACTTAGGGATGCTATCTGTATTTAACTCAACTTGCCAGTGCCCAGCGACTTTTTTCACCAGCACATCGGGAATAACATATTCCGATTCACCCGTATTGATTGATTGCCCTGGTTTGGGATTCAGCGTGAGGATCAGGTCAATGGCCGTTTTCAGCGCATCTTCTTTTAAACGGGTCAGTTTACTCAGTTGACGAAAATCACGATTTGCCAGTAAATCAATATGATTACTAATAATCAGTCTAGCTTCTTGCAGGCCAATTGTCTCTTTCGGGTATAAAGAAAGCTGGATCAGTAAACACTCTTTGAGATCCTGAGCGGCCACCCCTAATGGGTCAAAATGCTGAATGCGTTTTAAAACGGCAACCACTTCTTCTAAAGTGATATCGGGGTCATCAATCCCTTCATGGATCTCGTTGATTGAGCTAGTGAGATAGCCGGAATCATCAATGGAATCGATAATCGAGGTTGCAATCGCGCGATCGGTATCGGTAAACGGGGTGAGATCCGCTTGCCAGATTAGATAATCTTGCAGTGTTTGGGTGGTTTCCCCTTGGTAAACAGGAAGTTCATCGAAGCTGTAGTCATTGCTCGTTCCTGACGGGGTGCCTGCCGTATAGATTTCATCCCAATCAGCATCTAGCGGAAGCTCATCGGGCATATCTGTTTTTTCGAGGGCATCTTTGGTATCGATTTCGCTGCTGTCAGTGTCGCTGCTTAGGCTATCTAAACTTTCTTGCTCAGAGGATGATTCTTCTTGTTCGAGCAGAGGGTTGGTTTCAAGGGCGAGTTGAATTTCTTGTTGAAGCTCAAGTGTGGATAACTGCAACAGGCGAATGGCCTGTTGCAATTGAGGCGTCATTGCAAGTTGTTGACTGATTCTGAGCTGCAAACTTTGCTTCATGAATGTGCTTTATTCTCCATTACCACTGACACAACCAATGCCATGACAACCAACAAGACAAAACTACAGTCTACAATTTACAAACTACAGTCTAAAACCTTCACCCAAATAAACGCGTTTCACTTGCTCGTTTTCAAGGATCATCTCTGGCGAGCCGTGAGCAATCAAGTGCCCTTGGCTGACAATGTAAGCACGCTCGCAAACATCGAGAGTTTCACGGACGTTATGGTCGGTGATTAATACGCCGAGCCCATAGTCGCGTAAGTGTTGGATGATTTTTTTGATATCCAAAACGGAAATCGGGTCAACCCCAGCAAACGGCTCATCTAACAGGATAAATTTTGGATTAGCAGCGAGGGCGCGTGCAATTTCCACACGACGACGCTCACCACCAGACAGTGACTGGCCTACACTATCACGCAAGTGAGTAATACTGAACTCTTCCATCAGCTCTTCAGCACGCTCTTTGCGCTGTTCTGAGGTTAAGTCTGGGCGAATTTCTAACACGGCCATCAGGTTGTCATACACACTGAGGCGGCGGAAAATAGATGCTTCTTGAGGAAGGTAGCCAATGCCACGACGAGCGCGCTCATGTAGAGGCAGTAAGCTAATATCTTCCCCATCAATTAAAATTTTACCAGCATCCCGCTGAACAATGCCGACTACCATATAAAAAGTGGTCGTTTTACCCGCACCGTTAGGGCCTAAGAGACCAACGATTTCCCCTGATTTCACTTCAAGGCTGACGTCAGTGACTACGCTGCGTTTTTTATAGGATTTCGCCAGATTCTCTGCGGTTAGTGTTGCCATAACAATTATTTACTCTTACTTGTTGATGAACCCTGTGCGGCTGGGCCTTTTTCTTGTAACTGTGCTGGTAATAAGACGGTGGTCACGCGTTTACCTTTATCGCTAAATGCTTCCATTTGCTGGGTTGGAACCACATAGGTGATCTTATCGCCTTTGATATTGCTATCGAGCTGTTCAAGGTAAGCATCACCCGTTAATGTGACCAGTTGTTTATCAACTTCATAACGTGCTTTGGATGCGTGACCTTTGATTGGTTTACCATCGTCTTGTAACTGGAAGAAAGTCACTGGCGTACCAAATGCTTCAATGACGATTTTATCGGAATCGCTGCTTGGACGCGTCACAACAACTTTGTTGGCACGAATATCAATGGAACCTTGTTTGATAACAACGTCATCAGTAAATGTGGTGATATTTTTTTCTAAATCAAGAGATTGCTTAACCGAGTTAATGGTCATCGGCTGTTGAGTATCTGTTTTCAGTGCCATTGCCGGCAGGCTAAGAGCCAAAATTGCACTTGCAATAGCCCCTTGAATAAAACTTTTCTTAGTTACTTGATTCATTGTGTTGCTCTTTTGGTTGTAACTCATAGTGAGTTTTAACATCTTCAATTAATTCAGCGGTTCTTGTACGAAGGTTCCCCTTCATTTTTAAACCCGTTGAATTTAGCCCATGTCCGATAATGGTAACTTTATCGTCAGATGAAACATCTTGTGTGACTAGATTGACCACCGCATTATCTGTGGTAATACGCTGGATTTGAGGCTCAGGGGTCAAACTGTCAACTTGAACATCGCTATACAGATAGAGCACGCGCTCTTTGGTTAATCTTGCTTTAATGGACTTCACCGTCCAAGTCGGTGTACCCGCATCGTTATAAGTCGTTAATACAGGATTGGTAAACCACGTGATTTTGCCATCGGTATAATTATCAACTTTGCTCGCGGCGAGTTTATAGGCTAAATCGCCCGCAGGATTATAGACGAAAGTTACCGAATCATCAGTTTGATAATTAGGTTTTCCGTCATTGATTTCTGTTGTTAATGGTTTGGAGTCATCGTAAACCGAAAAGTTCCAACCAATTAGCCCCAGTACAATGAGGGATAAAACAATGATTAACCACTTTTTTGCGTTGCTCATGAATGATATCTGTTCTTTAAATCGACAAGCCTTTAGCTTCTTCCAGTTTATTTTGGGATAACAGAATAAGGTCGCAGAGTTCACGTACTGCGCCTTTTCCGCCACCAATATGCGTTACATAGTCTGCTTTAGGTAATAACAATGGGTGTGCATCAGCCACCGCAACAGATAACCCAACTTTTGCCATCACAGGCCAGTCAATGAGGTCATCACCAATGTAAGCCGTTTGCTCTTCTGTTAGTTGTAGTTTATCTAACAGTTCGCGATACGCCAAAAGCTTATCGCTTTGTCCTTGGTAAAGATATGTAATACCTAACGTTTGAGCTCTGTCTTCCAGCAATTTAGCTTTGCGTCCGGTGATAATAGCGACTTCAATACCTGAGGTTAATAGACAGCGAATGCCATACCCATCGCGGACATTAAAGGCTTTTAATTCTTCGCCATTATTCCCCATGTAAATTAAACCGTCGGACATCACGCCATCGACATCACAGATAAGCAGTTTAATTTTGGTCGCTTTTTCTATCACAGAATTCGCTACAGACCCATAGCAAGTATTCTGATAATTAGGGTTCATTCTATTTCCTTTATGTATACTTTTCGACTTATACCACACCCGCTTGCAGTAGGTCGTGCATATGGAGAACACCCACTAATTGGTCGCCATCCGCCACTAATAACGACGTGACATGGCGAGATTGCATCAGGTTCAGTGCCTCAACCGCTAGCATGCCCGGTGCGACTCGGATACCGCCCGGTGTCATTAAATCGGCAATTTTGGCATTGTTGAGGTCGATGCCCATATCAAAAATGCGGCGTAAATCTCCATCCGTGAAAATCCCTTGAATATTCATGTCGTCATCACAAATGACGGTCATACCCAGCTTTTTACGGGTAATTTCCACAAGGGCTTCCCGTAACGTGGCACTTTTCGGAATATGAGGAACATCGTCACCGGTACTCATTAAATCACGAACTAAGAGTAAAAGTTTGCGCCCAAGTGCGCCCCCTGGATGAGACAGTGCAAAATCATCTGCTGTGAAGCCGCGGGCGGTTAACAATGCAATGGCTAACGCATCCCCCATCACTAATGTTGCTGTGGTACTTGTTGTTGGTGCCAAACCAAGCGGGCAGGCTTCTTGTGGTACTTTTATGCATAAGTGGATATCTGCATATTTGCCCATATTGCTGTCTGGATTATTGGTCATGCAGATCAGTGGGACTTTGATACGCTTTAATACGGGCAGTAGGGCTAAAATTTCCCCTGATTCACCTGAGTTCGAAATCGCTAATACAACGTCTTTATTGGAGATCATCCCTAAATCGCCATGGCTGGCTTCTCCGGGATGCACGAAAAATGAAGGCGTTCCTGTGCTGGCAAGCGTCGCCGCAATTTTCCGTCCAATATGCCCTGATTTCCCCATTCCCATAACGACTACTTTTCCCTGACAAGCAAAGATTTGCTGACAAGCAAGGTCAAAGTTATGATTAATATATTGTTCTAGGTTTTTCAGACCTTCGCGTTCGATATGGAGAACTTCTTTACCTACTTTCTGAAAATCGATATTTGACATGTCTAATTCCATGGATGTTTTCGGGTGAATCAAAAGTGTCGGTTGGTTCAAAGTTTCGGTTAGATCAAAAAAGAGAAATTGGATTGTATAACGAATACTTAGTATCAGTAAGTATTTTGTCTCTAAGCTTTTATGAATGTCATGGTTATTATGAATGTGATAGTTATGAGTCTCTATTAGCGATTTGAGCTCAAAAGCGCTTTTTAGGGTTTAACCGCACCGATGCCCAAAAAAAATTTTTTTAATTCTCTTACCCTTATGGTTGGATATATAAATTTCTAAGAGCTATCTTCTATTAATTAGGTAAAATATTAGTTAATACTATTTGGTTTATGTTTCTGTAAAACCCTGAATTTATTTAGGCAGAATCATAGTTTGACCTATAACGAGCTATTAAACGATGCAAGCACAGACAGAGAACTTAATCGAAGTCAAAAACATGTCATTTACACGGGGAAATAGGAAAATATTTGAAAATATTAACCTAACTGTGCCTCGGGGTAAAATTACTGCGATTATGGGGCCTTCAGGGATTGGTAAAACGACATTACTCAGACTGATTGGCGGACAACTGCGCCCAGAAGAAGGAGAAATCTGGTTTGATGGGGATAATATTCCTGCGCTGTCTCGTTCTAAGTTATACCAATCGCGTAAAAAAATGAGCATGTTATTCCAATCTGGTGCCTTGTTTACCGATATGGACGTTTTTAATAACGTGGCTTTCCCCTTGCGTGAACACACAAATTTACCAGAATCATTGATTCATACGACGGTGATGATGAAATTAGAGGCGGTGGGGTTACGCGGAGCCGCTAAATTAATGCCATCAGAACTTTCAGGGGGAATGGCACGCCGTGCGGCGCTAGCAAGAGCTATCGCTCTGGACCCTGATCTGATTATGTTTGATGAGCCTTTCGTGGGGCAAGACCCAATCACGATGGGCGTTTTGGTTAAACTGATTGATGAACTTAACCAAGCGTTAGGGGTGACCTGCGTAGTGGTTTCCCATGACGTTCCAGAAGTGCTAAGTATTGCCGATAAAGCGTATATTGTGGCGCAGCAACATGTTATTGCGAAAGGAACTGGGGAAGAGTTACGCGAAAACCAAGATCCACGCGTCAGACAGTTTATGGATGGTATTGCCGATGGTCCTGTGCCATTCCGCTTTCCGGCCAATGACTATTCGGCTGATTTATTAGGGTAAATGAACATGATAATTAAGGTGATTGCTGCCTTCGGACGTCGATGGATTGAAACATTTGCGGCTTTTGGTCGAGCAGGCTACTTATTATTTGGTGCACTATTTGGCAAACCTGAGTTTGGCAAACAGTGGCCACTGTTAGTTAAACAGCTTTATTCTGTAGGGGTTCAGTCTCTACTTATCGTGGCGGTGTCTGGTCTGTTTATCGGCATGGTGCTCGGCTTACAAGGTTATTTGGTACTGACGACGTTCAGTGCAGAAGCCAGCCTTGGCATGATGGTTGCGCTTTCACTATTGCGTGAACTGGGGCCTGTGGTCACTGCGCTGTTGTTTGCGGGACGAGCAGGCTCGGCATTAACCGCAGAAATTGGTTTGATGAAAGCCACTGAGCAGATTTCGAGTTTAGAGATGATGGCGGTGGATCCTCTGCGCCGTGTTGTCGCCCCAAGATTTTGGGCTGGGTTCATTAGCATGCCGCTGTTATCACTGATCTTTGTCGCTGTCGGTATTATTGGTGGGGCCATTGTCGGTGTGGATTGGAAAGGGATTGACCCGGGTTTCTTCTGGTCATCCATGCAGTCTTCTGTAGAGTGGCGACTCGATTTAGTGAACTGTTTTATCAAAAGTTTAGTCTTTGCAATTACAGTAACGTGGATTGCACTATTTAATGGTTATGATGCGATTCCAACCTCGGAAGGAATTAGCCGTGCAACGACGAAAACTGTTGTGCATGCATCATTATCGGTTCTAGGGTTAGATTTCGTACTGACAGCACTGATGTTTGGGAACTAAGTCATGCAAAGTAAAAAAAGTGAAATATGGGTGGGTTGTTTTATGTTGCTGGCGATCGCCGCAATTGTGTTCCTCTGCTTAAAAGTAGCGGATTTACAATCGATTGGTAGTCAGTCAACTTACCGAGTTTCTGCCTCTTTTGAAAATGTGGGTGGCTTAAAAGTAGGCTCTCCCATCAAAGTCGGTGGCGTTGTCGTGGGACGGGTTGCGAATATTTCTTTAGATAAAAAGAACTATATTCCTGACGTTCAAATCGATTTGCTCAGTGAATATGACAATATTCCTGATTCCAGCTCGCTATCAATTCGGACTTCAGGCCTGCTTGGTGAACAGTATATCGCCATGAATATCGGTCCTTATGACGAAGATATGGGGATTGCGATGTTAAAAGATGGCGGTCGTTTAGAAGATACCAAACCGGCTATGGTGCTGGAAGATTTAATCGGTCAATTCTTGTATAAGAGTGGTGATAGCCAAGGTACTGAAGCAGCCGCACCTGCGCCTGCATCTGCAGCACCGGCATCCGCGCCAGAGACTCATGTCGCAGCACCGTCAGAGCCTGTTGCTCACTAAGTTGTAATTCCCTGTGAACTTAAAAGGAATGAATTATGTTTAAACGTTTAATAATGATAGCTATGTTAGTGGTTGCGCCATTTGCGATGGCGATTGACCAAACTAACCCGTATAAGCTTATGGAAGAAGCCGCAGCGAAAACCTTCGATCGCTTAAAAACGGAACAACCTCAAATCAAACAAAACCCAGATTACTTACGTACTATCGTGCGTGAAGAGTTACTGCCATATGTGCAAATTAAGTATGCGGGTGCATTGGTATTAGGCACTTACTATAAAGATGCCACTCCAACGCAGCGTGATGCTTACTTTAAAGCATTTGAGTCTTATCTTGAGCAAGTTTATGGTCAAGCGCTGGCAATGTATCACGGTCAAACGTACACCATCGCTCCTGAACAGCCGATTGGTGACAAAAATATTGTCGCTATCCGAGTGACTATCAATGACACTAATGGCCGCCCTCCAGTACGTTTGGATTTCCAATGGCGTAAAAACAGTAAAACAGGTTACTGGCAGGCGTATGACATGATTGCTGAAGGCGTTAGCATGATCACCACCAAGCAAAATGAGTGGGGTGATATTCTGCGTAAGCAAGGTATTGATGGATTGACAGCTCAATTACAACGTAGTGCTCAGGTGCCGATTACGTTAGAAGAGAGCAAGTAAGATGAGTAGTTTGTTATCTTGGACGAAAAATAACAAAACATTGGCTTTTTCCGGTATTTTAAATCGCGATTCTCTGGTTGAATTTTGGGATAAGCGCCAAGCCTTGTTGACCCAAGTTGAGCAAATTGATGTTTCTGATTTAACCCATGTGGATTCTACCGGACTCGCCATGCTAGTGCGTCTGAAAGGGGAGTATCAATCCCAGCAGCGTCATTTTGGCCTTGTTGGTGTGAGCGATAATCTCAATACCTTGATGGAATTGTACGGGGTAAAGCCCCTGCTGATGGATTAAGTCAAGTTATGTAAAAAATAGCGCTTCTGAGTGTTTTTATACGCCAGAAGCGTTTTCTTTAGTTTAAGTGTTAAGCTGAATCCTTTAGGATAGATGGCTATATTTATTATCATAATTAATTACAAAATTGAGTCATTATGGATACCAACGAAATTAAACAAGTCTTAATGGAAAAGCTGTCACTGGATGAAGTGATAGTGAATGGCGATGGCAGTCATTTTCAAGTTATCGCTGTTGGCAGCCTTTTTGACGGCATGAGCCGTGTTAAACAGCAGCAAGCAGTCTATGCGCCGCTAATGGAATATATTGCGGACAACCGAATTCATGCGCTTTCAATTAAGGCTTATACCCCAGCGCAGTGGGAGCGTGATCGTAAGCTGAGCGGCCTATAAGTTTGAATATGTAAGCGGACAGTTTGTAAAAATCTGACACACGAGAATACCAGAATGGATAAATTTTTAGTAAAAGGGCCAACCCGCTTAGAGGGTGAAGTCTCTATTTCAGGCGCTAAAAACGCCGCACTGCCAATCCTGTTCGCTGCTTTACTGGCTGAAGAGCCAGTTGAATTACAGAATGTCCCTAAGCTGAAAGACATCGACACCACAATTAAGTTACTGAGCCAACTTGGCGTCAAAATCGAGCGTAACGGTTCGATTTTTGTTGATGCTAGCAATGTGACTGAATATTGTGCGCCGTATGATCTGGTGAAAACCATGCGTGCCTCTATTTGGGCATTAGCGCCGCTGGTTGCGCGTTTTGGTCACGGTGAAGTTTCTCTACCGGGTGGTTGTGCGATTGGTGCTCGTCCAGTGGATTTACATATCAGCGGTTTAGAGAAGTTAGGTGCCAATATTGTCCTTGAAGATGGTTATGTTAAGGCAACGGTGAATGGTCGTCTGAAAGGCGCAGACATCGTGATGGACAAAGTGAGCGTGGGTGCCACTATCAGCATCATGACAGCCGCAGCGCTTGCTGAAGGAACCACTTCCATCGAGAACGCCGCTCGTGAACCTGAAATTGAAGATACTGCTAATTTCTTAAATGCGTTAGGTGCGAAAATCACCGGTGCAGGAACTGACCGTATTGTCATTGAAGGTGTGGCTCGCTTAGGTGGCGGTGTGTATCGCGTTCTGCCAGACCGTATTGAAACAGGCACATTCTTAATCGCGGCTGCGGTTTCTCGTGGTAAAGTGGTTTGCCGCAATGCACGTCCAGATACGCTGGATGCAGTGCTGGCAAAATTACGTGAAGCGGGTGCAGATGTTCAAACGGGCGAAGATTGGATTAGCTTAGATATGCATGGTAAGCGTCCAAAGGCGGTTACATTGCGTACTGCTCCACATCCTGGTTTCCCTACTGATATGCAAGCACAATTTAGCCTATTAAACTTGGTAGCTGAAGGTACGGGTGTTATCACTGAGACCATTTTCGAAAACCGTTTTATGCATATTCCTGAGTTAATTCGTATGGGTGCGCACGCGGATATTGAAAGTAATACAGTCGTGTGTCATGGCGTTGAAAAACTGACAGGTGCGCAAGTGATGGCAACAGATTTACGTGCATCAGCAAGTTTGGTGATTGCTGGTTGTATCGCGGGTGGAACAACGACAGTTGACCGTATTTATCATATCGATCGTGGATATGAAAATATCGAAGCGAAATTAAATGCGTTAGGCGCTAATATTCAACGTGTTAAATCTGAAGACTAATCCCAGATTGCGTTGATATCATCGCAAAAGCGAGATTTCAAAAAACAAAAAGGTTGTTCTTCATCGGAACAACCTTTTTTTTCGGGCTTATTTTGAATGGAAGATTTGAGGGTTTAGTTCGCTTGCCCTTCAGGCAGTTCTTCAATCACGATATCGATGTTTTGCACGTTACCATCACGTAAAATCTGAACGGGAATTTTTGTGCCGGGGCGAATTTCGGCGACATAATCCATTGTTTCTGCAGCAGAAACGGCAGGTTTTCCATCTAAGGATAAAATAATATCCCCTTGCTCAATGCCTGATTTTGCAGCGGGTCCATTGGCTGAGACTTGGAAAATCCTTAATCCTTGAATTTGATTGATATTATTTGTATTTGTGCGAATTTGCGGTAACTCACGAGCCGTAATGCCGATGTAGCCTCGAACGACACGACCATCACGGATCAGTTTTTCCATGATTTTGGTTGCTAGGGCGGTTGGGATAGCAAAACTCAATCCTTCGGAACTGACGCCTTGCCCTGCACTGAATGAAAGAGTGTTTATACCAACCAATTCCCCTTCAGTGTTGATGAGGGCACCACCGGAGTTACCGGAGTTAATGGAGGCATCGGTTTGCAGGAAATTTTGGCGGCGTGTGGAGCTTAACCCGACACGACCTGTCGCGCTGATAATTCCTTGGGTGACTGTTTGTCCAAGGTTATAAGGGTTTCCAATGGCTAAAACGACATCTCCAACATGGGTGATGCGCTTGGTATTAATGGGGATAACGGGGAGATTTTCAGCGTCTATCTTTAAGACGGCGAGGTCGGTGAGAGGGTCTGAGCCGACTAAAAAAGCATCGAAAATGGCACCATCTTGTAGAGCGACAAGAATTTGATCTGGGTTATCCACCACATGTTTGTTGGTCACTATGTAGCCATTAGCGCTTAATATCACCCCTGCTCCAAGAGATTGTAATTCCCGACCCGATTGGGAAAAACTCCCTTTAGAGCTGCTATAGACATACACGACCGCAGGCGCGGCACGGCGTACGGCCTTGTTATAGCTTACGGGCTCGCTATTGGTTTTCCCATACAGTAAATCAGCCAGTCCCTGTGGGCGTAATGAGGGGACGGCCACAATAATGATTGAGGCAGTGACCAATCCAAGCAGGACAGACACAAGCAGCTTTTTGACCATGTTAAAGGTTACCAAGTTCGCTATGATGGAGATGACAGACAGAGAGATGCTTTGAGCATAACATAAAAAAACGGGCACAGCAGAGTGATACTGTACCCGTTTTATTGATTTATGTGCGGTAACTTAATGAATTAGTTTTTCATTAATAAGTAAAGCGTTTCACCACCACGCAGCACTTTCATCGCTAATACTGGCGGTTTGCTATCGATGATTTTGCGAAATTGGTCGATACTTTCTACGCGAGTGTCATTCACGCCAAAGATCAGGTCGCCTTTCGCTAAACCAACCGCAGCAGCCGGAGACTTAGGTGCTACGCTGTCCACTTGTACCCCTTTGGTATTGCTAACAACCGCATTGGAAATGGTGGCGCCTAATAAGGATTCACTCAGTTTTTCTGCGTTGGTCGCTGAACCTTCATCGCTTTCTAGCACCACTTTCACTTCCATTGGTTTGCCTGAACGGATCAGACCAAGGGTGATTTCTTTACCTAACTGGCTGGTACCAATTTTCGCTCTTAATTCCGCGAAGCTATTAATACGTTTACCATCTACAGACACTAAAACGTCACCCGATTTGATGCCTGCTTTTGCCGCTGATGATTTTGGAATGACTTCACTGACGAAGGCACCACGTTGTGCATCGATATTGAAGGCTTTAGCGATATCAGAGTTCATCTCTGTACCTTTAATACCTAAAATTCCGCGTTTAACTTCACCGTGTTTAATCAGCTGCTCGCTCAGGCTTTTCGCCATATTGCTTGGGATAGCAAAGCCGATACCAATATTTCCGCCACCTGGTGCTAAGATTGCGGTGTTAATCCCAATCAGCTCACCGTTTAAGTTAACCAGCGCACCACCGGAGTTACCACGGTTGATTGAGGCATCGGTCTGGATAAAGTTTTCTAAGCCTTCCAGATTTAATCCGCTACGACCTAACGCAGAAATAATCCCGGATGTGGCAGTTTGTCCTAAACCGAATGGGTTACCCACGGCAACGGCAAAATCACCAACACGCAGTTTATCGGAGTCTGCAATAGAAACCGCGGTGAGGTTTTTGATATCTTTTGCATTGCTGATTTTTAATAGAGCAATATCAGTTTGTGGATCTTTACCAATCAGTTTAACGTCAATTTCACGACCGTCATTTAGCTGGATTTGGATTTTATCAGCACCATCAATAACGTGATTATTGGTTAAAACATAACCTTGTGTCGCATCAATGATGACACCAGAACCTAAGCCTTCAAATGGGCGCACACTTTGTTGTTGTGAAGGTGCATTTGGGCCAAAGAAGAATTTCAGTTCTTCGGGAATTTGTTGATTTTGTACACGAGTGCCTGAAACATGGATATTCACGACGGCAGGCAGCACTTTTTCCAGCATTGGCGCTAAGCTTGGCATATTTTGGCTTTGTGCGGTTGCTGGTAATGTGGCCGGTAATGCGGCGCTGCTGATTGCAGGGATCGTGGACAGGGTTAAACCTAAACTCATTGCGACTGCTGTCAGAAAGAAATTTTTTCTTTTCATCATTCCGTAGATTCTCTCAATAGAAAATATCAGCTCATATGAATGGCACCCATTAACGGTACCCTAAGGTCATATAAGCGGAGGTATTTTGGGGTCTCAAATAATATTTTACTGATGACTATGACCACAGATTATGCGGAAAAGTTCCCTATGCGGATAGTACTTATCCACAATTTTACATCCATTTACATGATGTTTAGGTGAAACGCTAACTTCTATACAGTAGCTAAACTAACTATAAGATTTTATTCGGAATTGGAATGATACGGCGGGGGAAATAACACCACCAGTAACAGGCGCTACTGGTGGCATAATCAAAAAATTACTTCTCTTTTTCATCGAGAGGGCGGAAGAGCCCTGAAGCACCTTCAGAGTAATCTCTAGGTGGCATTTTAACCGGTGCTTGGTCATTATCGGCTTCAGATTCAGTCAAACGATAATGGAATGGGTTATCTTGCATATCCGGCATTAACTCGGAAGAGCTTTGCGCCATGTGTTGATACAGTTGGCGATAGTCGCGTGCCATTTTATCCAATAACTCTGCGCTGCGAGCAAAATGGCTAACGAGTTCTTTACGATACTCTTCTAGCTCAGTGCTTTTTTTGTCTAATTCAGCCTGTGCTGTTTTTTGTTGACGAAGTTTTGGATTGCCATAACGCACAACCAATGCGCCGATGATAAAGCCAACAACTAATCCTATTAGTGCATACTCCCAAGTCATGCTAACTCCTTCGTTTACTTCAATCAAAATTCACAGAAAATGGTCGCCAAAATTTAGCTCGATTACCCTAACTATACCTGCTAATCGCAAATCTGTTAATGCTAAAGAGTGGAATAATAAAGCGAAATTCCTTACTCTATGCCCAATAGTTAATCGAAAGTTAAATGCTAACAGAATCTGGTTATAATAAAGGCAGTGTATATCATATAACGGTAAAAAAAACCGAAAATTTTAAGGATCACTGAGTTGATGTCACCGATGACCCCTACCATGCGTTACCAACAAGCTCTTGAGCAAGGCAATTACCAGCCTGACGACGTACAAAAACAAACCGTAGAGCGATTAGACAAGATTTATCAGCAACTTTGCAGTGCTACGCCTTGCTTCCCAAATGAAAAAACAAACGGTCTAAAACAGCGCTTTGGACGCTTGTTAGGGAAATCATCCACAAAAACCTGCGAGCCAGTTCAGGGGTTATATATGTGGGGGGGCGTAGGTCGCGGTAAAACGTGGTTGATGGACATGTTCTACGACAGTTTACCGGGAGAGCGCAAATTGCGTTTACACTTTCATCGCTTTATGAAGAAAGTGCAGGAAGACTTAATGGCGCTGCAAGGACAGGAAAATCCGCTCGACATTATTGCTGATGAATTCAAAAAACAGACGGATATTTTGTGTTTCGATGAGTTTTTTGTCTCGGACATTACCGACGCGATGATTCTAGGAACCCTATTAGAAGGGCTCTTTGCACGGGGTATCACGTTAGTCGCGACATCCAATATTATCCCTGACAACCTTTATCGCAACGGTTTGCAACGCGCTCGCTTTTTGCCTGCTATCGAACAGATAAAAAAATATTGCGATGTAATGAATGTGGATGCGGGGATTGACTATCGCTTGCGTACTCTGACTCAAGCTCATCTATTTTTATCGCCAATTAATGAGCAAAATCGCCATCATTTAGATGAAGTGTTTGTGAAATTGGCAGGTAAGGAAGGGCAGCAAAATCCTGTATTAGAAGTTAACCACCGAAAAATGCAGGCAATTCGTTCCGCTGAAGGGGTATTGGCAATCAGCTTTAAGGTTTTGTGTGAAGAGCCTCGTAGCCAAAATGATTATATCTACCTCTCAAATTGTTATCATACGGTATTGCTGTATGACGTTCCTGTGATGGGAATGAAGGATGAAAATCCGGCCAGACGTTTTCTCGCGCTTATTGATGAGTTCTATGAACGTAAGGTAAAATTGATGATCAATGCACAGGTGTCGATGGATTCACTTTATCAAGGGCAACTTTTGGCGTTTGAATATCAGCGCTGCCTTTCTCGCTTGCAAGAAATGCAAAGTGAAGAATATTTGAAAATCCCGCATTTATCATAGAAGCCAAAGAGAAAATGAGTCTCAAGGGCGTCGTTTTCTCTCCAGATTTATGTGTGCTTTTTGAACATGCGGTACTAATTGTTTATTTGAACGTAAAAAAAATGCATTTGGGGTCGATTTTTGTTGCTGACTTCTCTATAATCTTGCGACCCCACGTTACGGCGTTGTTTTTTATTTCCCAAAAAATAACGCATTAATGCCAGCTAGGCTGCTCGAAGGGGTGGGTTTGCTGGACAATGAGTCGCGTGAACCTCGCTATATTTTACGAACATGAGTGTTCACACAACGTGTAACTTCAATATTGGGTAAGTTTTAATGAAAACTTTTACAGCTAAACCAGAGACCGTAAAACGCGACTGGTATGTTGTTGATGCAGATGGCAAAACTTTAGGCCGTCTTGCAACTGAAATTGCTAGCCGTCTGCGCGGTAAGCATAAAGCGGAATATACTCCGCACGTGGATACTGGTGATTACATCATCGTTCTGAATGCAGAAAAAATTGCTGTTACCGGCAAAAAACGCGAAGACAAAATCTACTATCGCCACACTGGCCATATTGGTGGAATCAAGCAAGCAACTTTCGAAGAGATGATTGCTCGTAGTCCTGAGCGTGTGCTTGAAATCGCGGTTAAAGGCATGTTGCCAAAAGGACCTCTGGGTCGTGCAATGTACCGTAAACTGAAAGTTTACGCAGGTAATGAGCACAACCACGCGGCACAACAACCGCAAGTTCTTGACATTTAATCGGGATTATAGCAATGGCTGAAAATCAATACTACGGCACTGGTCGCCGCAAAAGCTCATCTGCTCGTGTCTTTATTAAGCCGGGTAGCGGTAACATCACAATCAATCAACGTACACTGGAACAATACTTTGGTCGCGAAACTGCGCGCATGGTAGTTCGTCAGCCGTTAGAACTGGTTGAAATGTTAGAAAAACTGGACCTGTACATCACTGTTAAAGGTGGTGGTATCTCTGGTCAGGCAGGCGCAATCCGTCACGGTATTACACGTGCACTGATGGCTTATGACGAGACTCTTCGTTCTGATCTGCGTAAAGCTGGTTTCGTTACCCGTGATGCGCGTTCTGTTGAACGTAAGAAAGTGGGTCTGCGTAAAGCACGTCGTCGTCCACAGTTCTCCAAACGTTAATTTATTGCCTTCTGGGCATAAAATTGATGAAAAAGCCCGTCTTTATGGCGGGTTTTTTATTGCCTAAAATAAATCAAATATTGAGCCATCATGATTTAATTAAAATAAAGACAGGCAGAAAGTATTATTCTATTATTCCACTCTCATTTTGCGTCATATCTCAAATACAGTAAAAATATAACTCATTAACCATGGAGTTAGCTTTAAGGTTTTAATTTTTAATTATCAAAAACCAAAGGCTGATAATGCTGATTTTGATGTGTATATTCCCCTCTAATAAAATTAACCGATGATTTTCTCTAGATCAGCCCCCTAAGCTGTACAAAATCTGTTAGACTATGCCCCAGTTTTTTATTTGATGATTTCTCGCTTCCATGAAGCGAGAGGGTTGTGCTGACTTTCAAAATGGATCTTGAAGGTTAAGTACATGGGATTTTAAAAATGGAAATAATGAATTAATCCTTATTTAAGGATCATTATTTTTATCATTTGGAGGTTTTAATGGCTGTTGCTCCTAATAAACGTTCGGTAATGACATTGTTTTCAGGCCCTACTGATATTTTTAGCCATCAAGTACGCATCGTACTCGCTGAAAAAGGTGTTAGTGTTGAGATTGAACATGTCGAGCCTGGTCACCTGCCTCAAGACCTTATTGATCTTAACCCGTATCAAAGCGTACCAACGCTGGTGGATCGCGATCTGACTCTGTATGACCCACATATCATCATGGAATACCTTGATGAGCGCTTCCCTCATCCACCGTTAATGCCAGTTTATCCAGTTGCACGTGGTATTAGCCGTCAGCTGATGCACCGTATCCAAAAAGACTGGTATTCACTGATGACAAAAATCGAGAAAGGAACTGCACAAGAAGCTGAAAGTGCGCGTCGTCAATTAGCTGAAGAGCTGATCGCAGTCTCTCCGACATTTGAACACATGCAATACTTTATGAGTGATGAATTCAGCCTAGCCGATTGCTATTTAGCACCGCTGTTATGGCGCTTACCTGTGTTAGGGATCGAATTAAAGCCTGCAATCAGCAAACATTTACAGATGTACATGCAGCGTGTATTTGAACGCGATTCATTTTTAGCATCATTAACTGAATTAGAGCGTGAAATGCGCCAGTCAGCACGAGGCTAAGTCGGATGATGGAAATGGCACCAATGACACCACGTCGCCCTTATCTGCTGCGCGCCCACTATGAGTGGTTGCTGGATAACGATATGACTCCGCATTTGGTGGTTGATGTCACTCTTCCCATGGTGAATGTTCCAATGGAATTTGCGCGTGATGGGCAAATTGTTTTAAATGTTGCCCCACGTGCAGTAGGTAACTTTGAAATTACCAACGAAGAAGTGCGGTTTAATGCGAGATTCGGTGGTGTACCTCGTCAGGTTTATGTACCAATGGCGGCTATCATGGCGGTATATGCGCGTGAAAATGGCGCAGGTATGATGTTTGAACCGGAAGCGGCTTATGATGAGCACTTTGATGGGGAAGAGAACACAACTGATGAAGCACTGTCTGACAACATTGTATTGGTTCATGATGAGGCCACTCAAACTGAAGAGCCTTCATTCCCAGATGATGAGCCACCAAGACCACCGAAAGGTCGTCCAGCGCTACGGGTTGTGAAATAAACACAAATCGTGGCAATGAAGATTGATATAGTCAATGCTAAAAAGAGGAAGAAATTCCTCTTTTTTTATACCTGAAGAAAACTCATTATTCCTTCTGCGGCTCCACGCCCTTCGGCAATTGCTGTTACCACTAAATCAGAACCGTGAACCACATCCCCCCCTGCAAAAATTTTAGGGTGTGAAGTCTGGTAAGCATAATGATGATGACGAGGGGCAATTATTCTACCGCTCGTATCGCGCTGTATGGAATGTGCGCTAATCCACGGCATATCGTCAGATTCAAAACCAAACGCAATAATGACCACATCAGCAGAGTGTGTCATTTCTTCCAATTTAGTGGAATTCGATAGTGTGCTGGTGAAATGAACACTGATAAGTTGCCCCTCGGCGTTAGTGTTAACCCCAATGGGTTGTAAGTGAAAATGAAACTGTACGCCTTCCTCTTGGGCGTGTAGGACTTCTCGCGGTGTTGCTGGCATTTCTGAAGAGCCACCTCGATAGACACAACTGACCTGGCTGGCTCCTTGGCGAATAGCGCTACGGACACAATCCATCGCGGTATCTCCTGCGCCCAACACAATCACATTCTTATTTTCCAGTGATACATAAGGATATCGAGGATCGTCAGCGTAACCTAATAAATGACGTGCATTGCCCACTAAATAAGGAAGTGCTTGATAGACACCTATAACGTCTTCGTTGAGGAGATTGCCTGAAACTGGGTGATGGGTGCCGGTTCCAATAAAAACCGCATCAAATTCATTGAGTAACGTTTCTAACGGGACATGTTGCCCAATCTCGGTGTTAAGTTTAAAAATAATCCCCATTTCTTCAAAAATGCGTCGACGATGCTGCATTATCGACTTTTCTAACTTAAAGGCGGGTATACCAAAAGTGAGTAACCCGCCGATTTCAGGGTGTTTATCAAATACCGTTGCTTGAACGCCGTGGCGAGCCAACACATCGGCACAGGAAAGACCTGCGGGGCCCGCACCGATAATCGCGACTCGCTTACCGGTTTCCCTAACATGGGAAAGGTCAGGGCGCCAACCTTGTTCAAACGCACTATCGGTAATATAGCGCTCTAAATGTCCAATGGTGACGGAACCAAAGGTTTCATTCAGGACACAAGCGGCTTCACACAATCGTTCTTGCGGGCAAATTCGACCGCAAATTTCTGGCAAGCTGTTGGTGTGATGACAAAGCTCTGCCGCTTCAAGAATTCGACCTTCTCCAGCCAGTTTTAACCAATTCGGGATAGGGTTATGGAGCGGGCATTTCCACTCACAATAGGGGCTGCCGCAAGACAAGCAACGCTGGGCTTGATGCTGAGCTTCAATGCCGCTGATTGGCTGGTAAATTTCCACAAACTCAATTTTGCGGATCGTCAGCGTTTTTTTTCGAGGTTCAAGACGGGGCGAACCCATATTTGAAGAGGACATAGGCACCTTTCCAGCCAAATTCTTTTACGGGAATGATATAAATTAAAGTTTACTTTGATAGCATTGATATAAATAGTGATTATCGTAATAAAGTTACTAATACGCGGGTGAATATCCCATTGTGACCGACGATTTAATGAGCAGGATCGATATTTCGTATGAAACCCCATCCGAAACAGCCCTGTTTGATATATGATTCAGTGAGAATTTAACTAAGGGGTGGTTATGAAAGTACTTCGCGGTCTTGCACAATACTATGTTGACCTGATGATGAAGCTAGGCTTAGTGCGTTTCTCTTTGCTTCTCGCGTCAGCGTTAGTTGTGCTTGCCATGATAATGCAAATGGCGGTAGCGATTTTTCTTCGAGGACAAGTCGACAGCCTCGATATGGTCGGTTCAATTTTCTTTGGCTTAATTATTACGCCATTAGCTGTTTATTTTCTTTCGGTGGTGGTAGAACAATTAGAAGAATCTCGCCAGCGTTTAACGCGCATGGTTGATAAGCTCGAAGTGATGCGAAAGCGTGATGCGGAACTGAATACTCAGCTTCAAGGCAATATTGAGCAACTTAACTTAGAAATTTTAGAGCGTGAAAAAGCCGAAAGTGCCCATCTTGAGTTGTTAGAGCAACTCAAACAAGAAATGAAATACCGAGAACAGACTCAAATTGAGTTCGAACAGCAATCTGTTTTACTGCGTTCATTCCTCGATGCCTCCCCTGACCTTGTTTATTATCGTAATGAAAACAATGAGTTTTCTGGTTGTAACCGTGCAATGGAGCTGCTCACTGGTAAGAGTGAAAAACAGCTAGTCGGTTTAACGCCACTGGACATTTATGATGAAGAAATTGCCGCAAAAGTAATGGAAACGGACGAGAAAGTTTTCAGACACAATGTGGCATTAACCTATGAGCAGTGGCTAGTTTACCCTGATGGGAGAAAAGCCTGTTTTGAGCTGCGAAAAGTGCCATTTTATGATCGCGTAGGGAAACGCCACGGGCTAATGGGGTTCGGGCGTGATATTACCGAGCGTAAGCGCTATCAGGAGGCGTTAGAGAACGCCAGTAGAGAGAAGACCACCTTTATCTCTACTATCAGCCACGAGCTTCGTACGCCGCTTAATGGCATTGTGGGGCTTAGCCGCATTTTACTGGATACCAAGCTTACCAAAGAACAATCGAGCTATTTAAAAACCATTCACGTCAGTGCCGTCACCTTAGGTAATATTTTTAATGATGTGATTGAAATGGACAAAATCGAGCGTCGCAAAGTCCAATTGGATAACCAACCTGTGACATTGCCTGAATTTGTGAACGATTTAGAAAACTTAAGCGGGCTACTGGTTCAGCCGAAAGGCTTGAAGTTTGTTATGGATGTCGCACACGGTTTACCGAAAACTATTCTGACTGACGGTACGCGTTTACGCCAAATTCTATGGAACTTAATCGGCAATGCGGTGAAATTCACTCAAAAAGGTGAAGTTAAATTGAGCATCTGGCGTGAAGCGGATGACAAGCTATTTTTCCAAGTCAAAGATAGCGGCATCGGTATTCCGAAAGATGAATTAGATAAAATCTTTGCTATGTATTATCAAGTTCGCGATTCTGCGGGTGGACGTCCTGCAACGGGAACGGGGATTGGGCTTTCTGTATCCCGTAGGTTAGCACAAAGTATGGGTGGCGATATTCGCGTGGAAAGCGATATTGGGCATGGTTCAACATTTACATTGTCGATTATAGCCCCTGAGGTTGAGGCTGAAATCGAAGAGCAGCAACAGCATGAAGATGATTATCCATTACCAGCGCTCCATATCTTACTAGTAGAAGATATTGAACTAAATGTGGTTGTGGCGTGTTCTGTGCTAGAAAATCTTGGCAACACGGTTGATGTCGCAATGACAGGTAAGGACGCGTTAGAGATGTTCGCACCTGGGGAATATGACTTAGTTCTACTGGATATCCAACTTCCTGATATGACGGGGTTAGATATCTCTAAACAGCTTAAACAACAGTATGATAAAGATGATTTACCACCATTAATCGCCTTGACCGCGAATGTCCTCAAAGATAAGAAAGAGTACTTTGATGCGGGAATGGACGGTGTTCTGAGCAAACCATTATCGGTTCCTGCGCTCACTCAAGTGATTGAGCAATTCTGGGGCGAGAATGCATCTTCAAATGACAAACATGAGGAGCAAGTGGATATGGCGGAAGTTGATGAGTCAATTTTAGATTGTGAAATGTTAGAGCAATACATTGAATTAGTTGGACCAAAACTAATTTATGACGGTTTAGAGGTATTTGAAAAAATGCTACCGGGTTATTTAGCGATTCTTGATTCCAATATGGTGGCTAAAGATCAAAAGGGCATTGTTGAGGAAGCTCACAAAATTAAAGGTGCCGCGGGTTCAGTGGGACTGAAAAATTTACAGAAACTCGCTCAGCAGATCCAATCCCCTGAATTACCAGCATGGTGGGACAATGTGCAAGAGTGGGTTGATGAGTTAAAACAGGATTGGAAATCAGATATAGAAACATTAAGAAACTGGGTGGATGGCCGCACAAAAAAATAACCCCAACCTAAGTTGGGGTGCGCGAATACTGCGCCAACACCAGGGAAATCATTGATTCGCTTATAATTTTTATCTTAGGCGAATCATTAAAATGCATTTGTCACGACTCAGACGTTATCAAGATACCAAAATTTATCGAACCTGTTACAAGATTCATTAAAATCTGTGATGAAGATTGATGTTTGTCTGCTTTCGCTCTGGGGAGTAATTTACTACAAAAGGACGAAGATATGAAATCAATTGCGGTAATTTTAAGTGGCTGTGGTGTTTTTGATGGAAGCGAGATCCATGAATCAGTATTAACTATGCTTGCTTTAAGTAAAAATAACGCAGAAGTTCACTTTTATGCACCAGATGAATATCAAGCTACTGTAATTAATCATGTTAATGGTGAGTTAAAAACAGAAAAGCGTAACCAAATGGAAGAATCTGCACGTATTTCTCGTGGGAAAATAGCGCCTTTGTCATCAGCAGATGCCTCTAAGCTAGATGCCCTTATAATTCCTGGTGGTTTTGGTGTGGCAAAAAATTTATGCGATTTTGCGGTGAAAGGAAGCGAATGTGAAATTAATAAACAACTATTAAGTTTAGTACAGGCAATGCACCATCAGAAAAAGCCGTTAGGGCTGATGTGTATTGCTCCTGTCATGTTACCGAAGATGTTAAATACATCAGTGAAATTGACGATTGGCAATGATACTGAAACGATTGCCCAAATTGAAAAGATGGGTGGGCAGCATGTTGTTTGCACGGTTGATAACATTGTGGTTGATGAATATAACAAAGTTGTTACAACACCTGCTTATATGCTGGCTCAATCCATTGCTGAGGCAAATATAGGTATCAATAAGCTGGTTGAGAAAGTATTAGAAATGGCGTAATTAACTCAATGCAAAAGTTTGTTTCTCGCTTGTGGTATTGGTTAAAGAAGATCACACTTTCATTACTTGCCCTCTGGCTAGTGTCGGTTGTGATCTTCAAATTTATCCCTGTTCCCTTTTCTGCAGTGATGGTCGAAAGGCAGCTCTTTGCATGGATAAACTTTAATTTTTCTTATGTTTCTCATTCAACTTGGGTGAGTGAAAAACAGATTTCTCCTTATCTTTATCTCGCTGTCATTGCTTCTGAAGATCAAAATTTTCCTCATCATTGGGGATTTGATCTTGATGCAATTGAGCGAGCATATAAACATAATTCGAGTAATAAACAGACAGTTAGAGGGGCTTCAACAATCTCTCAGCAAACGGTAAAAAACCTATGGTTATGGGATGGAAGAAGCTGGGTAAGAAAAGGGCTTGAGACAGCAATGACACCAGTTATGGAGTTGATGTGGTCAAAAACTCGGATCATTACTGTTTATCTTAATATTGCAGAGTTTGGTGAGGGGATTTTTGGGGTTGAAGAAGCTGCAAATAAATTCTTTAACAAGCCTGCCAGCAAGCTTTCTCGACAGGAAGCTGCACTTTTAGCGGCTGTTTTGCCTAATCCTCATCGATTCCATGTGAAAAATCCATCTTCATATGTTTTGAAAAGGCAGGCGTGGATACTTAATCAGATGAGCTTGTTAGGAGGTAGGAATTATCTGAAAAATAACGGTATAGGTGAGGAATAAGAAAAAAGCCATGAATTTGACTTCATGGCTTGGCTCTTTGTAACAATAGGTTACTAATTATAATCAATTGAGATAAGTAAATGCCGTCGTTACGCGACGAACGCCATCCGTTTCACTGGCAATTTTTGCAGCCGCAGCACCTTCTTGCTGAGTAAGGACTCCTAATAAGAAGACTTCACCATTCTCAGTAATAACTTTAACGCTGCCGGACTTCACTTCGTCACTGGCTAAAATCTTAGATTTTACTTTGGTGGTTAACCAAGTGTCTTTTGACGCGGTACCTAAATCAACGGGCTGACCTTGTCGAACCTCATTATACACTTTTTCTGTACCATCGACGTTACTGGCGATTTGTTTGGCTTTATCTGCCCATGACATATCGGGAGATTGCCCAGTTAACAAGACATTACCTTTATACGCCGTTGCAATAATACGGGCTTTGCTGGTGATATCTTTGTCTTTGTTAAGTTGACCACTGACTCGGGCTTCTAATGTGCCATCATCAACTTGTTGACCAACAGAACGAGGGTCTGTAGCGCTTTTGGTGGCTACTGCGGCAGTACCCACAACGGCTGCACCAATACAGCCTTGTAAAAGAACAGCGCTAAACACTATGGCAAAAATCGGAAGTAATCGCATTTTGTCTCCTTAGTCGTTCTGATGAGGAAAGAGCGTGTTATCGATAAGGTCACACAGACAATTCACTGTGAGTAAGTGTACCTCTTGAATTCTGACACTATGCTGGGATGGAATGCGAATTTCAACATCCTGTGGTCCTAAAAGACCCGCTAACTCACCACCATCATAGCCAGTAAGTGCGACAATAGTCATATCGCGCGTTACTGCAGCTTCTACGGCTTTAATAATATCGGCACTGTTACCGTGGGTTGAGATAGCCATTAATACATCACCATGCTGGCCCAGCGCTCGAACTTGTTTTGCATAAATTTCAGTTGGTTGCTTACTTCCTGAAATCGCGGTGAGCACGGTATTATCCGTATTTAGCGCGAGAGCCGGTAAGCTTGGGCGCTCAGTTTCAAAACGGTGGATCATGCTCGCCGCAAAACGCTGTGCTGTTGCTGCGGATGCGCCATTGCCACAACACAAAATTTTATTACCATTAAGCAGTGACTGCACCATCATCATAGCAGCACGAGAAATTGCATCGGGCAGGGCTTCTGCTGCGGCAATTTGAGTTTGAATGCTTTCAGTAAAGCAAACTTTTATTCTATCTAGCACTTACTTATATTCCTGTTCACTAAGATTAAATGCGTTTTGAATCCACTGAAATTGCTTGCCGGTGATTGCACAGATATCAAAGCGGCAGGGTGTTGTTTCAAAACTTTCTTGTCGTTGAGCAAGCCAATATTGTGCGGTGGACAATATTTTTCTGCGTTTGTGCCAGTTTACTGATAAAAGTGCGTCTCCGTAATCACTATTCTTGCGAAAACGAACCTCTACGAATACCCAGCCTGATTTATCTCGCATGATCAAATCGATTTCTCCCGCACGATTTCGAACATTGCGTGCGACGAAAGCGAGCCCTTGCTGCTTTAAATAGGAGAGCGCTTGGTTTTCGTAATATCGACCAGTCAACCATTTTAATGATTTTTTAACGGTTTTCATGACATCCTTGTCTGAAAAATAGGCAGCAATATAGCGGCCTTGTTTAATTTATTGCGCAGGCTTTACTTGCCCTTGCTTGAATTGCAGCCACGGCAATTCACGATAGATAACACAGTTATCATGCACACTTAGCGTACCGGATGCACCGTTAACACGGAATTGGTCACTATGTTGCTGCAAGTTATCGTAGTTATTCGCCAGTGACCATGCATCAATACCCATCGCATACAGGCGGAACAGTGAATAATCGTTATTCACTTTGCCTTGAGCTTGTTTACGTAGGTTGTTGTTTGCACCAGCAAGTAATGGAACTTCACTGAATTTCACGCCTTCCATTTCGAAACGATAATCGGCATTTGAGCTCCCTTGGTTACTGCGCGAACTGGCATATAAAGCAGGGCGTTGACGGGAACTGATTGCCATATCAATCATCGGTTTGACGAGGGTTAATTCATCGCGTGTTGCGACGATATAAACCGCATCAACACCGCCACTGGTTGGAGCCATCCCTTGGGTATCGATACTGATCGGGGTACCCGTCATGCGGATCCCTTGACCACGGTTGATTGATTCTTTTAAAGATGCAGTAGAACCAAATGTTTGCATCAGTGCAGTGCCACCGCCTTTTGCTTGCCACTCTTCGGCAAACGCTTTTGCGATGCGATCACCAAATGGGGATGCAGGCACTAACACTAACGGCATCTGCTTACCGTCTAATTTCATTTGGTTAGCGGCATTTTTCGCTTCATCTTCAGGAGATAAAGAGAAATAACATAAATTTGCACGCGGCTGTAATTGATTAGCGTCTAATTCATTCAGTGCCAATACATTGACGGGCGCATTCATTTGAGCAATAGCTTGCACCTCTGATTTCAGTAGAGGCCCAACAATTAAGTTATACCCTTCAGAAGAGGCTTGAGCGACTAATTGAGGGATCGCTTTGCCTTGGGTATCAAAGACTTTAACGCTTTGGGTATTGGTTGGCGTTGCATCAATGCGCACGCTGGATGAAGCCACTTCTGCATTGGCATTTTCATTAACCGTTGCAGCCACTTCTTGGTAAATCTGGTCTAGTACATCATTACCGGAGCTTTGTGGCGCAGTTGGTGCCGCGGCAGCTTCGGATGCAGGGCCTAAAGGTAAACCTTTTTGTGCATCAAGGAAGCCTTGCATGATGGCTTGGCCAAAGACTTGACCTTGCCCGCTCATCGGTAAAAATAACGCAATACGTGGGTTCGTACCGACTTTGGTAACGGTTCCTTGAACTAATGCGCTTGGCAGGTTTTTGGCTCCCGGATTATGTGGGTAGCGGGTTTTCCAGTCTTCAATACCGGTACGTAGTGCCTCTGGGTCATCTTTATTATTTTGGTAGATATCCAGAAGGTCGACCCAGCCCAGTAGAATATTTTCGTCAGCTTCGATTCCTTGAATCTGTTCTGGCTTCATCTGTGTTAACATCTGCCACAGAGAATCAATATTCGCTTGATGTTGTGCAGGATCGGTTAGCAGAGGTTCTTGGCTGATAAAAGCACGCAGGACATCCATTGATGGTTTGCCTTGAGCGGCATCGATAACGGACTGGTAATGGCTGGCATCAGAAACGCTAGGCTGCTGGGTGGTTGTCGAGGTTGTCGATGATTCAATTTGGCACCCTGTTAATGCCAACGTGGACAACATCGCAGTGCAGATTAATCTTTTTTTCAAATGCAAAAAAATTGAAGGACGCATACTGTATCCAATGGTGTATTTTTCAATTGCTTAATTTTAAACCGGCTATTCGGATGAAACAATGAATCAACCTAATCAAGCAGTGGTTATGGCATCTACGCTGTACATCGTGCCAACCCCAATTGGTAACATGGGAGATATCACGCAACGCGCGTTAGATGTGCTTAAACATGTTGACCTAATTGCTGCGGAAGACACAAGGCACTCAGGCATTCTCTTACAGAATTTTGCCATCAATGCGCGCATGTTTGCGCTACATGATCATAACGAGCAGCAAAAAGCAGATCAATTAATTAGCAAGCTTCAACAAGGGGATAGTATCGCATTAGTCTCGGATGCAGGTACACCTTTAATTAATGATCCTGGCTATCACTTAGTCAATCGCTGCCGTGAAGCAGGGATCCGCGTTGTCCCATTACCGGGTGCTTGTGCGGCCATCACCGCCTTGTCAGCCGCAGGTTTACCTTCAGACCGTTTCTGTTATGAAGGCTTCTTACCCGCAAAAACTAAGGGACGCAAAGATGTTTTGCAATCCTTAGAACAAGAGACTCGAACACTGATTTTTTATGAATCTACTCATCGCTTGTTAGACAGTTTAGCAGACATGGTGGAAGTGTGGGGACCTGAGCGTCGTGTGGTTTTAGCCCGTGAATTGACCAAAACTTGGGAGTCGATTGAAGGGCGCCCAGTCGGTGAATTACTCGAATGGGTAAAAGAAGATGAAAACCGTCATCGCGGTGAAATGGTACTCATTGTGGAAGGGTATAAGCCACAAACTGATGAATCGGCGATTACGCCAGATGTTATTCGTACGTTGGGTCTACTGCAAAAAGAGTTACCACCTAAAAAAGCGGCTGCGATCACTGCAGAAATTTATGGCCTGAAGAAAAACCAGCTCTACAAATTAATGCTAGACCAGCAAGACGGCGAGTGATTTTTGTCCAAGTGCCGGTTTTGACGTAATTTGCCTGTCATTGAGTCTGTACAAGCTAGTGTAAAGTGCCTATAATTCGCCGCGGAGTTGGTCAGACAACCGCTGCTTTATCGTAGTCCCTTCGGGAGACGGGTAGAGGGGAGGAAAGTCCGGGCTCCATAGGGCAGGGTGCCAGATAACGTCTGGGAGGCGCGAGCCTACGACAAGTGCAACAGAGAGCAAACCGCCGATGGCCTGTTTACAGGATCAGGTAAGGGTGAAAGGGTGCGGTAAGAGCGCACCGCGCGACTGGCAACAGTTCGTGGCATGGTAAACTCCACCCGGAGCAAGACCAAATAGGGGTTCATATGGTGCGGCCCGCATTGAACTCGGGTAGGTTGCTGGAGCCAGTGCGCAAGTGCTGGCCTAGATGAATGGTTGTCCACGACAGAACCCGGCTTACCGACCAACTCCACAGATAAATAGAAAAGGTCTATAGCGTTCGCTATAGGCCTTTTTTATTACTCGTCATATTTCGGCCTGTAGGGGGGTTGGCTACTCTCAGCTACCCTAGTCACATACTTGTGTATGCTCCTAGGGATATCCTCGTTTGCCGCCTACCTACAAGTCGAACTATTTAGAGCTGTTTTTTTCGTCATATTTAGTGGTGTAACGGCGTTAGCTTCATTCAGCCACACGGGTCACATACTTGTGTATGCTCCCCGCGCTGTCTTCATTTTGCTGCCTTGTTACTACACTAACTATTTAGAAAAAACCTCCGTTTACTATCTTCTATTTACTGATTTCTTAATCAATACGCCATATCCACCGTCAACATCGCAAGCCAGTGATGCAAATCAATACGAGTGCTGGGGACTTACATACAATAATGGTATTTAAAATACATGTTAAAGAGATAGGCGGACATGGCAAAGAAACCCTCAGTACGATACCCACGTCGTCCGGGAACCGTTGGCGGAAAACTCCCTTGGAATGATTGGCGTAACGCCTCAACATGGCGGAAAGTCGTGCAAATCACGCTCTTGGCGATCAACATTTATATCGGCATTACCTTCTATTACTGGGTACGCTATTACGAAACTGGCGGTGCGACGCTCTATCTTCCGCGTCCAGGAGGCATCGAAGGCTGGCTGCCTATTGCGGGGTTAATGAACTTAAAGTACGCCATTGAAACGGGTGGATTGCCTCCTATTCATGCCGCAGCAATGTTTCTCTTAGCTTCCTTTATTATCATCAGTTTATTACTGAAAAAATCCTTTTGCTCATGGCTATGCCCGATAGGCACAATATCGGAATACATCGGGAAAATAGGACAGAAACTTTTTCGTTTTCAAATCAACGTACCTAAATGGCTCGATATCCCCTTAAGAGGACTGAAATACCTACTATTAGCCTTCTTCCTCTATATCTCGTTATCCATGTCGGCGCAAATGATCCAATACTTTATGATGTCGCCTTATGGGATCATCATCGATGTCAAAATGCTGGATTTCTTTCGCTATATTAGTAGCGCCTCACTCATCACGGTTTCGGTTCTTGTTGTCGCTAGCCTATTTATTCGTAACGCGTGGTGTCGTTATTTCTGCCCTTATGGCGCATTGCTGGGAATATTCTCTCTATTTTCGCCGGTTAAAATTCGCCGAAATGTAGAAAGCTGCATTGATTGCGGAAAATGTGCCAAAAATTGCCCGTCACGTATTCCTGTTGATCAATTAATCAACGTCAGAACGGTAGAATGCACGGGGTGCATGACGTGCGTTGAATCTTGCCCAGTGGCATCAACATTGGCTTTCTCATTACAAACGCCGATCAAAAAACGCCAAATTCCCTTATCGGGAATGATGATGGCCATTTTGACCCTAGGTATTTTATTCGCCACTATCGCGGTTGCGGCTTACTTAGGCGTTTGGGATAGCCCTGTACCGGATAACTACTGGTTTCACATCATACCGAATGCCAAAGGAATAGGTCATTGATTTAAAATTAAAAACTAAAAATGCCCCACGGCACAAAAGTGAGTGGGGCATTGGCTGCTTCATCATGGTTATGATGGTAAGTATTTTAATATTTCGCTAATATTTATTTTCTTATGTGCAGCTTATTGCCACATCAATTTACCGCGTTTTTGACCATGTTTAGCAATTGGCGGACATCCTCTGGGCGGGTATCACCAGTAGTTTTGTCGATAATAGAACTGTAAATATGCGGGATGATTTTCTTCACACCCGCGTCGAGGGCGACTTGCAGGATCTCGGCGAAATTTTCTAAATCAATACCGCCCGTTGGCTCTAAAGAAAAATCAAACTTCGCGCAAGCTTCTGCGATAGCTTTGTATTCCTCAATATACTTCAACCCCTGCATATTAAAGAACTTCACTGAATCTGCGCCCATATCTTTGAGCATCATAATGGCGGTTTCAATCGGCACAATGCCATCTGGTGCTTGAGCGCTTAATGGACCTGTTGAGATTTTCACCATACCCACGGTGCCTGTTGGGGAAATTAACGCATTGACGAACGTTTCATTCTGACCCAGTAGCGCACGGCTAATCGGTGCACCTGTAAATACTTGATTCACATGCTGTGGTTGAACTTCTTTTGAAATCAGAGACACCATGGTGGACTGCTTAGGGTCGCCAGCACCTAAACCGACAGATAACGCATTGTGTACTTCCTTGGCGTACACCTTCATATCCGCAATGGCACTTTCAAGATCAGGATAATTTTTGGATAACACCCCTACCACCACAAAACTCTCCGCCGCGGCATAAATCTCTTTTGCGTTTTGATGGCTCCCCGCTAGGACGTTCAGGCACACACGGTCATGGTAAAAATTTGGTGACAACTTCATGTTAAATTCCTTCTACTAGCGTACGAATTTGCTGCGAAATGACGTCAAGTTGCTCGGTACTGACGCTGCGAATGTCGGCCTCAACCTTACCTTCATTGGCTTTGTACTCACGAAAATAAATCGCGGTATTGCCTTGCTTCAGCTCATCCATGATTTGGTAGGTGGTTTTACCAAGCGCTTTTTCATCGAAACTGATCTCGGCTCTGGCGATATCACGCCCAGCGGCATCCCAAACAATACGGGCTGAAATACCGGCTATCGCATTTAAATCTTTAAGGAATTTATCCATACGGCTAACCATCTGTGCCCCAGTTTCTTTGGTGGCGGTAAGGTACTGCTCGATAGCCAGTGTTAAGCCCAAAATACCTTCTTTACCAACTTTCATCGCACGGCCAATGCCTTGAGATTGGCGTTTAACCCATTCAACATACTGTTTTTTACCAACAACCAAGCCGCTGGTCGGCCCTTCAATCGCTTTGGCACCACTGTAAATCACAAGGTCGCCCCCCGCTTGGTAGTAGGCAGTTAAATCTTCTTCCGCGGCCGCATCCACGATCAACGGAAGCTGGTGGGCATGCGCGATTTTGGCGGCTTCCGCCACAGTTAACATGCTCTTTTGTACGGTATGGTGGGATTTGATGTACAAAATGGCGGCGGTTTGCGGGGTGATTTTTGCTGCTAACTGCGCAGCGCTACATTCATTCGCAAAACCGGCTTCAACCACTTTACCGCCACCTAACGTGACCATCGTGTCCACGGGGGCGCCAAAGTTCACGTTATGCCCTTTTGGTAAAATAATTTCACGAGGAACGGATTTGCTGGAGGAGTGCAAGTTAAGCAGCAAATCCTCATCATCTTGTACAATCACCGCCGCCACCGCTTGAGCAATACCTGCAGAGGCACAGGAAACCACAACCGCAGCTTCAACATTGAGCAGTTGAGCGATGTACTCCCCGGTTTTGTTTACTAAGTCTTTAATTTCAAAATAATGGTTCAACCCATACGTTACACGCTCGATCACTTCAGGCGTTGGGGTAGAAACGCCTAAGATGGTCATACGACCGGAGGCATTAATAACGTGTTTTAACTGATATTTTTCATAGATTGATTGCATGTTCAGATTCGCCTTGTGCAGGAATAATGTGCTTTCCACCAACGATGGCAGCAACAGGAACAAAACGATGGGTACCGATGCGATGCTCGCCGTCGGCATCCGTCAGCTCGGTTGCCTCTTCTTTGAGGTCAAATAGCGTGATGTCAGCATCAAAGCCCGGTCTTAAATAACCTTTAGCAGGAAGCGACAGTAAATCTGCGGCTTTCTCAGTGACACAGCGTAAAATTTGTTCGGCGCTAAAGCCCATGCACAGGAATTTCGTCATCACGAATGCAAGGCTATAAACAGGGCCATTCACACGGTTACGGTGATAGATGTCTGAGCTGATAATGTCTGGATAGGTGCCAATTCGCATGGCTTGCTCTGCGACTTTGAAGCTAAAGCTTTCACCGCCGTGACCCACATCGAGGATCACACCACGGGCGAGGGCGCGGGCAATAGACGGTTTTAGGTATCCATCATCCCCTAAAATTTTATTTGGTTTGCCATTAAAGCAGTGAGTAATGATGTCCCCACGGGTGAGTAAGTCAGCGACTTCATCAATATTAGGCGGGTTATTTCCAATGTGTACCATTAATGGAAGATGGTGCTTTTTCTGCATTTCTTTGGCTTTAACCAAAGGCGCAATACCATTCTCACCAACTACACTTTTGCTCATACGCGCTTTCATGCCCACCACAAAGCTGGGATGGCGCTCAAGTGCGGCTTGAAAACTCGCATCGTCGATATTGTCCATGTTGGACAGCTCATTCTGAGCAATAATGCCAATGCGCGAAATATTCAGCAGAGAGAAGACATTAGTTTTGGATTGAGTGGTTAGCCGATAAAACCTGTCAATATCATCAGCACCCACACTACCCGCATCAACCAGTGAAGTGACACCGCCAGCAGCACCAGCGAGATCTGGTTCATCGAAGTAAATCGGCGACTCGGCAAAACAGTGGGCGTGAGAATCAATCCATCCAGCGCTAACATACAGCTTTCCTTCAAGATTAATGATTTTCTCAGCTTGCTGATTGTGGGAAAGCTCAGGACCCGCTGCTTCGATTTTTCCATCTTTGATTAGGATATCGATAATTGAACCATCGATACGCTTGGCGTGTTTGATTATTAGTGAGTACATAATATCCCTCTGTCATACTCGTCATACTTCAAACCGCAGTGTTGTTGGCTGCTCTTTCGCTACCCTAGTCACATACTTATGTATGCTCCTAGGGATATCGTCGCTTGCCGCCTAGCTGCAGCTTGAATTATTTAGAGTATGCTCAAGTGTTTGTTCTAAACGCTATTAAACTGCGAGTGGGAAGAAATACCCAAATAACATTGCGCCTAAGATAGCGCCACCGGCGACTGGTTTTTGCCATACATAGAAAATCAGTGAACCAATCAGTGCGCCAATACCAATCGGAATAGACGCGGCCATTGCGGCAAGGATAATCAATGGACCCAAAAAACGACCTGACGTGTTACCTGCGCCCATCATGACGTCCGCACCAAACGTTGAGTTCGCTTGTGCAATGGTAAACTTACGGGCGAACACGATAATTAAGCCGATAAGCACACCAAGGAATAAACCTGTGATCAGGGAAATCCAGAAGTTGGTGACTAAAATATCCCAGCCTGCGGCTAAAAATAGGGCGGGAACCCCTAAACCAATACCGGTTTGTAGCGCACCACCGATATCCAAAATCCCCACTAGTGACCCTTCGATAATTCGCGCAAACAGGAAGCTTGCACCAAAGGCGGCGACAGCACCGTAAACCCCAGTATCTAGCCCAGCGCGTAACATGGCGACGAAAGCTACTTCGTTAAATGCGCCAAACCCGTACACGACGTACATATGGGTACCCGCGAAGATCCCTGCAGATAACAGACCAACAAAGATAGGGAAAGACCATTCCGCGTACCAAAAGTCTTGTTTATTAATTTCAGTTGTCATGATTATTTCCCGCTCAGCAGTCCGTGGACATATTCAAGCCACAGTGGTTTGTCTAAGTTGAAAGAGGTGATCATCTTCAGGTCAAACTCGCGGAAGAAGCCACTGAGAACGAACAGCAGAACAACGGTGATCATCATGGTACGAGTGATACGGTTCCAGCCATTGTCATCCACGCCTTTACCAATCAAGATCCCTAACACTAAACCTGGGATAGCGTTACCCATGATTAATTGGGCGCAACCACCAAATAAGGTTGCCCAGAAACCGGAACGACGACCTGCGTCCATCGCGGCTAACCAGAAAATCACGGGCATCACGGTGTTAACCAGTAAGTTAGCCGCCGGAACCAGTACGTTGATCGCGGTGGTTTGTAGCGCGGCGGGTACTGCGGACGCCGTGGTATTTAAGAAGGCGACCACCAATGCCCCGATAATGGCACAGGCAATCGCCATTTTTTTCGGGTTATGCAGGGTATCTGCCACACTGCGGTTTTTAGTTAATAGAGCAGCGGCACCCCAGTTAGGGATGATGCGGTGATCAACGTCTTGGGTGAAGGCACCCGCAGCGACCGATGATGCCCATGCGTTGAAGAAGAATCCTAAGCCGAATGAGAAGTGTGATGCAGGGTCGCCCTCACACGCGTTTAACTCACCAAGGGTGCGGAATGCGCCCATACCTTGAACGGTTGGCGCGTGGAACATACGTGCCGCCCCTGCGCCTAAACCAAAGCCGCAGAGACCGCCGATAATGAGGGACATGCCCAATATTTCTAAGAAAGATGCAGTTTCACTCATGGAATTTACTCCAGACCTGATTGCTTTTATTGTTCTGTAAATGGAATTTCGTTGACAGAAAGTAAGGTAACATCCAGCGAAACGTCGAGAACAACTCGGAAATGTTCACGTTTGCGTGGCAAAAAGAGAAAAAGAAACTTTTCTGTCCGCGAATGAGAGTGAGCACTAACAACCTCAACATCCTTGGGTTCTATCCGCAGAATGATGTCGGTACTGTTCTTAAGTACGGTTTTTTGAATCGAATTTAAGGCGTCAGCAATCGCTTTTTGCTTTGTGTCGCCTTGCCCTGTCACCCGTACAGTCGTTTCGATAGATTTTTTCATTAAGCGTTGCCGTATTTTTTATTAAAAGCTTTAACTAAGCGCTCGCCTAACTCTTCCTTGTCCATAAAACCGAAACCTAAAACATTGCAACCTTCAGCAATGGCGGTTTCTCCCTCTTCAATCGAACGCATCCCATAACGCGCTTTGTAGCCATATTTGGTTTGAGCTGTAATGGCGCCTGCACCACCGCTACCACAGAATGAAATGCCAAGATCAGCTTGTTCTTGGTTCATCACATCCCCCAGTTTCATGTCAGCAGCGACACCGGGAACAACGATGGCTTTTCCGCCGGCAGCTTCAACGCCCACAGCCACTTTTTGCCCTTTACCTAAACGATCGCCGATAACAATAACTATCTGTTTCATAAAATATTCTCCAAGACCGAATGCTAAAAATAAGGTGCTAAAAATTAATCATTAGAACGGGCAACTTCAAAGTGAACTGAGAGCAAATAAGTCTCTTCTGGCGCAAGCCCTGGCAAGGTATCGACAACGCGTTGCGCTAATGCAATGGAGTGACCCGAGATTTCATCAAATAAACTGATATCCACTTCCGGTAAGGCTTCACCGGTTTTGGCTCGAGCGACCATGGCACGTAGATGAGACTCCAGCATTTGTTGCTGTACATCTGTGGTGTAGCAACCCTCCAGTTTGAGCCAGTCAGTAATCACTGCTAGCAGTTCTTGTGTGACCTGATGGATATCAAGATCGTCTTCTAACATTTTGAAAACTACAACTGATTCATTCATAACTGTTTAAAATCCAAGGTAATATTTCAAATCAAATCACTTTTTTCTTCATGACTAATACCTTAATCGCTTCTTGAATAATTTTGCAGACAGGGAATTTCCAGTTCAAAGTGGAAATATTTTGGAAGTGAAACTGGAAGGGTGGCGATTAATTTTCGCTCTAAGAGGAAGTTAACTGGAAAAACTAACACATTCAGAGGGTGAATTGGGATGATTGGATAATGAGTAATATAATAAATTTATTATATTTCAATTTATTAAAGACATTTTTGGAATAGTGGAAATAGCTCTTAGGTTAATAAATAAAAGTGGAAATGAATTTGTGGAAATCTATATAGAGTGGAAATCTTCACTTCCACTTACGTTGGTTTACGCATGAAGTGGACAATTTGGACTAAAAATCATTTGGTGGAGTTGTGGTTAGGATCACGTAAATAGTTCCCACCTCCCTTTTTCCACAAGGAGGTGGAAGTAAAAGGAAACTACAAAATTCGCGCGAGACTATCTTTGGCGATAGCTTGGAACTCATTGAAATTTTTGACATTCACAAGACGGCGGGTGGTTTTCTCTTTGACGAAGGTGACAAACAAATCATAAATCGCCATCGCTTCTTCATAGTCAGTTTTGCTGATTGCCAATAAGAAAATCACATAGGCGTTCTCTTTGGTCTCTTTGTTCCACTCGATGCCTTGCGGGGCAAGGATAGTGGTCACGATGGTTTTATTGGCAAGTAACCCTAAAGAGTGAGGAAGGGCGATCCCTTCGCCCAGCAATGTCGAGACAATCGATTCCCGTTCTTGCAATGAAGGATAAAAATCTGCGGTGACATAGCCTTCTAATTGCAGTTTCTGGCAGACAGTTTTGAACAGCGTCTCTTGGCTAATTTTTTCATTGATAACCATAAAGAAACGTTCATCGAAGAAGCGTTCAATAATATAGGGACGGGTCTGATCCACCATCGCTAAGCGACCCACTTGTTCGAGCTGGTAGGGGGTTGGAAAGGGTGCAATTTTAATAACGGGTTTATTTTTCTCTGAGATCCGTACGGTGGTGATCACAAAGTTTTCTGCGACTTCATCCAACGATTCATACTCTTGCAGCGTTAGCCCCCGGCTAAATTTGAGCTGCGGAAATTCACGCATAATTTTGGATTCCACCACGCGAAAGGTGGAGTTACCCGCATCCGTGACCACTAACACTTCCGTCTGGCGTGCGGAACCTGCCCCATAATTTCGTTCAAGGCTAACCCCAATGTGCACCGCTAAGTAACCCAGTTCATCTTCATTAATGGGATGTGGAAGCAGCTGCTTACTGGCACTGGTTAAGGCGCTTAACGTGACATCATAAGCAAATGGATAATACTGTTTAATGTCTGAAAGCAGCGGGTTTGGGGTGGAAATATGGTATTGAAGGCGAGTCATTAAGGCTGAAAGATGGGTATTCAGATCTTTCTTTAGCTTTTCATCATTCCGCAAATCATAGTTATACAACTCATTGATATAATTTAAGATATATTCAGATAACTCATTGTGATGATGATGTTTTTGTGTTGATGCATGCTGGTTACTAATACGCTGCGCGATGATTTGGTCGTGTAAAAAGCTCAATTCAGCTGCGGATAAATCATTACCAAGGAAGTAAATTAGCCCTTTAGAAATTTCATCACTGGCTTGAGTAATGATTTCTTCTAACTCTTCGTTGTTGACGCTGGCAGTGAGTTCATGGCCGCGGGTAATACGCAAAATGGTGACGGCGCAGTTAAATACAAGATAAAGATGGCCTTCATTGCTGATACGAATATCAAAGCGATTCAAACTGTTATGAACCACTTTATCGATATAGGTTAAATCGAGATTGTCCAGACTTTCCGGGGTGAATGTGGCGAGGTCGGGAGTGATTTGCTCGCTAAACTGCCGCCAGAGTGCTTCAGTCATACAAGCACGAATAGCCCACTCACTACCATTTAAGCGGATCCCTTGATGGGGGATGCTCTCCAATTGCACTTGATAGCGATGAAGATGCTCACGAACGGCTCCCATATCTTGCTGAATGGTACTGCGGCTAACAAACCACTCTTCGGCAATATCATCGAGCTTGACAGGTAGGGACAGCATTAGCAGCTTGAGTAATAGGGCATCAATACGCTCTTTGCTGGTGCGTGGGATTTGGCTGTTTTTATCATTAAGTTTGGTAAATGTAGAAAAAACTTCATCATTTTCGATTTTTAATCGATACCCCCGCCCGCGTTCATACATAATATGAGCGCTATGATCTTTGATTAATTCGTTGATTTCATTGATATCTGAACGAATAGTGCGGGTGGAAACGGAAAACTGTTTCGCTAATTCATCTTGAGGGACAACCTCATTGAGGATCCGAGAGAAAATTTGATTGTGTCGCTGCAAAATGAATAAAGCCACAAGAACCCCTTTAAAATCAAAAAATAAAGTTCGGAGTTAAAAACTGATGGTTTTTTAACTGTCTTATGGCTGGACTCTAACACAGTGGTATCAGGATAGCGGAAATAGAAATGATGAAATTTGCGAATCTATTCGCAAATTTTGCGCGATCTACGGATTAAATTCACTTTTTCCGCCCCTGAATAGAATTAAAACGATTCACCTAAATCAATTAACAAACCTCTAAATGCTCGGTCGCTGGTGAGCGTTAGGGAATTTTCATCTTGGATAAATAAACCATCGTTACAGCTCATTGATAAAGATTGCGATTCTTTTCCGCTAACCTGTAAACCACCATGAATGGATTGCAGGTAGGCATTTTTACCTCGTAATACGAGGGCTTTCGACTCATTAGGTTCAAGATAAATCTGGCTTATCCAAATTTTTTGGCGAAGTTGTAGGCTATTATTGTCCCCATCGGGTGACGCGATAAGCTTGTTATCTTTCTCCGCTAATGCCAACTTTTGGGGAGGCATAGATTCCTGTTGTGGGCACGCATTTAGCCACAACTGAAGCCGTGTTAATGGCGTTGTCTCACTGATATTGTGTTCACTGTAGCTCAGGTCAGGACGAGGTGAAAAACTGACGCATTCCCCTGCTTTTGCACTGACGGTATTACCTACGTTATCGCGGTATTCAGCTTGGCCTTGCAGGATGATGTTCACAATATCAACATGAGGATAAACTCTTGGTTGAAAAGCATTATCTGGCGCAAGCACTTCTTGATTTAGCACTTTTAGGGTTTTAAAGCCCATTAAGTCTGGATCAAAATAGTGACCAAACGAAAAAGTATAGCGTGCCTGTAACCAACCGTAGTCTGCTTTCCCACAATGGTTAACTGATCTTAATTTCATCATAATGGTTAACCCTCACTCAAAATATATAGCTAGTAATATATTGTTATAATAAATATCTGGACGTTGAATTGTTAGCCAGTTAATCTGTTTCCATCATTCAAATTTCCTGAAAGAGATACATCATGAGCAAAGAGAGAGCATTAACACTTGAGTCGTTAAGGGTGATGGATGCAATCGATAGGCGTGGCAGCTTCGCGGCAGCGGCGGAAGAGCTGGGTCGCGTTCCTTCGGCATTGAGCTATACCATGCAGAAGTTAGAAGAAGAACTTGATGTTATTTTGTTTGACCGTTCAGGACATCGAACTAAATTTACCAATGTGGGGCGCATGCTGTTAGAGCGTGGGCGGGTGTTACTTGAAGCCGCCGATAAACTCACCTCGGATGCGGAGGCGCTGGCTAAAGGTTGGGAAACTCACCTGACGATTGTGTGTGAAGCGCTGGTTCCGGCAGAGTCTTTATTCCCGCTGGTGGATAAACTGGCTGAGAAATCCGACACCCAACTCTCTTTAATTACTGAGGTGCTAGCAGGGGCATGGGAGCGACTCGAATCCGGGCGTGCGGATATTGTTATCGCACCAGATATGCATTTCCGTTCATCCTCTGAAATTAACTCCAAAGTGCTGTATACCCTGAACCATATTTATGTGGCAAGCCCAAACCATCCTATTCACCAAGAGCCCGAGCCGCTTTCTGAAACCACACGCGTGAAATACCGAGGTATTGCGGTGGCAGATACTGCCCGTGAGCGCCCAGTGATCACCGTGCAACTGCTGGATAAGCAGCAAAGATTGACGGTATCTAGCATCGAAGATAAGCGCAAGGCGCTGATTGCAGGGCTAGGAGTGGCGACAATGCCATATTCGCTGGTGGAGCAAGATATTAAGGAAGGGCGCCTGCGAGTGGTGGGGGCGGAGTTTAGTCATGAGTCGAATATGATTATGGCGTGGCGACGCGATAGCATGGGAGAGGCAAAGTCGTGGTGTCTCCGAGAAATTCCCAAATTATTTAGAGGGTGATCTCGTCATACTTTAAGTTGTAGCTGTGTTGGTTGATCTCGTCATACTTTGCATTGTAGGGGGGTTGGTTGCTCTCGGCTACTCAAGTCACATACTTATGTATGCTCCCCGAGATATCCTCGTTGACCGCCTACCTACAAGACAAATTATTTAGAGGGTGATCTCGTCATACTTTGCATTGTAGGGGTGTTGGTTGCTCTCGGCTACTCGAGTCACATACTTATGTATGCTCCCCGAGATATCCTCGTTGACCGCCTACCTACAATACAAATTATTTAGAGATCACTCGTAACCTATTCTTTAATTCTTTTTTAAAGCGAAAAGCGAAAATAAAAAGAAAGCAACGATAAAAGCAAAAAAAAAGCACCTCGGACAAGAGGTGCAAAGGCATTTAACTTATGGAAAAGGATGTTGACTTGAGGGTACTATTGACTCCCTGCCTATAGGTCGCTATAGGCGAGGAGGTTGGAGCTCATTACCATTTTTTATTTAATAAATGGTCGATACTGAATTTGCCTGGGCCAGTCACTGCTAACAGAATGTAGCCGCCTGCAATGGTCATATTTTTCATAAACATCAAGCTGTTTGGCTCAACGCTGAAGTTCGTGTGGAACAGCATCGCAGTTAAGAATGTGAACACTGCAGTGAAAATTGCGGTTGTGCGTGTTAACAGACCGAATAACACCGCCAGACCACCACCTAACTCAAGTAAAATTGTCAGTGGTAGTAAAAAGCCTGGGACGCCCATTGCTTGCATATATTGCTGAGTGCCTTCATATGCCCCACCTAATTTACCGTAACCTGCAACGATGAACAGAATTGGCATCATAATACGTGCTAATAAAATAGCTCCACTTTCTAAATTTTTCATTGAGTCTCTCCAGATAATACGGTCATTAAATATAAATAAAGTGCGATATTTATCGCGTTATAAGCTAAGTTTCAGCACGAAAAGGCTAGAAATCTTGGATGTGCGTATCTTATTACTTAGCTCATTCAATAAAAAGCTAAGCTTATTAACAAAGATAGACAAAAAAATTGAATGTGTGTGATTGAGTATGAAAAAAAAGTGCCCAAGGGCACTTTTATCTATCATATTGACAAATAATGACTATTTTTATCTTAAGGAGATGGGTTATTTCTGACTTGAACTGTTTAAGCTGCTTCTTAGGGTACGAATAAGTCCCCAAGTTGCAATGGCTTTCTTGCTCAGTGAAATAAATCGATTGGGGTGTTTTAAGGTAAAAATAGAGATAAGACCCGTCGCAGCGATAACAATTGGGCGAAAGGTCATCAGGGTTTGCCAAGCGCGGTCATAAGGCGCTGTGGCTTGTAGCCACTCTTTCTTACTGGCCGATAACTGGATGCGCTGCAGCTCAATATCAGAGACTAAGCGTGACTTTCTTTCTGCAAGTAACTGACGTTTACTTTTGCTCATCATCGGTTCCTGCCAGTGCTTTAGCGTCATTACGAAGTTGTTCACGGGTTGCGCTTAGTAGCGTGGACTGTTTCGCTTTTTTTAACGTCCAAATAGCAAAGATAATCGCGAGTAAAATCAGTGTTCCGGTCGTGATAGCGAAAGCTTGATAACGATAGACGGGATCCACAGACCAAAAAATAAGCCCGATAAGGCACATCAGACCAAATGCAGAAAATAGAAGAGTCAGCCCTGCAAGTAATAATAACTGAACAAGGTTGAGTTTCTCTTCTTCTAATTCTACTGCAATAAGTTGAATGCGGGTTTCAACCATATTAACGGTGATACCCGCAATTCTTTGCAGAGAATCTAGAACCCGCTTAGCGGGTCCTTGACGTGGCGACTGTTCCATAAGCGATGATTAGCGCTTGCTGAGCAGCATGCCTAAGACTACACCGACGGCTGCACCGATACCCACGCTTTTCCATGGATTTTCACGCACATAGCAATCTGCTTGGCCTGCAATTTCTTTGGTTTGCTCGGTGATTTTATCACTGGCTTGACCGAGTTTAGCTTTTGAAGAGGAGAGGGCTTCACGGGCTTTAGCCTTTAAGTTTTCGATCTCTTCTTTTGATTTATCTTGAGTACTATTCAGAATGGATTCGAGAGAGTCTGCGAGTGATTTAAGTTCAGCACGTAGATCTTCAGAAGAATGATTGGACGACATAGTAGAACCTCCTATCAATAGAAAAATAACGCAATACCTTAATAACGTATGACCTTAATAGCCTATGACATTAATAATAGTACAATAGCTTTTTTTAGCTTAAGTGCAATCACTAATTGGCATAGATTTCGAATTGAGATAGAGGAAAGCGGGAATTGCGATACATTCCCGCTGTTCGATTTGATTCAGTGACGGCTATTTATTTGCGGGCGAATTTTTTCTTGATGACAACACCAATGCTGCCGATCAGACCCAAAATTAATAACCCAACTGGAATAAGCATCAAGACATTCATAATTTGATGCTCATATTGCTGGAAAATAGGGCTTTTACCGAATCCATAGCCGATAGCGGTCAAAATTAGCACCCAAAGGAGCCCACTTAACCAGTTAAACAGTTGGAAACGCCCATTTTGCAAGCCCGCAAGCCCTGCGATGGTTGGTAGTAATGTTCTGACAAATGCAAGGAATCGACCAATCAGTAGCGCAGCTAAGCCGTGACGATGGAATAGCCCATAGGCACGCTGGTGATAGTGTTCAGGGAGGTGTGATAACCAGCCTTTGACAATTTTTGTATTACCTAGCCAGCGACCTTGGATATAACCCACCCAGCAACCAATACTGGCGCCCGCAGTTAAAATCACTAAGGTTAATGGGTAGCTAAGAGCACCTTTTGCGATGAGTACGCCAACAAGGATCAGTAAACTATCACCGGGTAAGAATGCAGCTGGGAGCACGCCGTTCTCCAATAATAGGATCATGAACAGCATAAAATAAATCGACCATATCAACGATGGGTTAGATAAGGTTTCGTAATCTTGGTGCCAAAGGGCGAAAAAAAGTTCTCTAACTAATTCCATTAATGTTTCCTAAACGGCAATCACAGCAACAAACATGTTGTTGAGCAGAAATGGATTAAGTAAATGCCGGAAGAAAACGACTGTTTCTTCGGGCTGTTAGTGTAAAACCCGATCACTTTAACAAAACAGAAAATAACTAAACAGTAAATTTTAAGCTTATTTTGAGAATTCATTTAAATTGCGGCTGATTTTTACATTTTAGGTTCTTAACCACTGCCTTTCTAAAATAACAAAAAATGGGAATGGCGCTGAATAAGAGGATTTAATCTGACTATTTACCAGTTTATTTACGTTTAGGTAACGAAAAATAGCATGAACATATTGGTAGCTAATCATTGCTTTTTAAGATTAATTACCTTATTGTGTGCACATAGCAAAGGGGAGTAACTTCTTCTGTCGGATTATCGTCATTACGATGCACACAATTGCATCCGGTAACCGAGCACCACAATTTCCTTATCTTAGGTGATCTGTGTTGTAAGTGAGACCTTGCCAGAAGGCGAGGTTTGCTCATCGTTTACAACCGTATAGTGATTACTTAGGGTGAAAACAGTTTAAGCGGCTGATGTCTTCTGGATATCAGCCGTTTTTTGTTTTTTAAAGGAATCAAAATGAACTCTGTTGGAAATCCCGTTTTATGGGGCAGCTTTGCTGTCATGATCCTTGTGATGTTACTCATCGATATGTTTTGGCAAGGTAAACATAAAGGTCAGGCGATGTCGATGAAGCAAGCGGCGGGCTGGAGCATCTTGTGGGTGACTCTATCGCTGATTTTTGCGGGCGGCCTGTGGTGGTACTTTAATGATACCGTTGGACCTGAAGTCGCGAACACGCAAACTATGGCGTTCTTAACCGGTTATCTGTTAGAAAAAGCCCTTGCCGTGGATAACGTGTTTGTTTGGTTAATGCTATTTGGTTACTTCGCTATTCCAGCAAACTTACAGCGTCGTGTACTTGTTTACGGGGTACTTGGGGCTATCGTCCTGCGTACCATTATGATTTTTGCAGGTAGCTGGTTAGTCACGCAATTTAGCTGGATCCTCTATATTTTCGGTGCGTTCTTACTGTTTACGGGGATCAAAATGGCGTTTGCTAAAGAAGATGATTCACCGATAAATGAAAAGCCATTAGTTAAATGGGTTCGTTCACATTTACGGATGACCGATGAGTTACACGGCGAAAAATTCTTTATTAAAAAGAATGGATTGCTGTTTGCTACCCCATTAATTTTGGTTTTAATCTTAGTGGAAATCAGTGATGTTATCTTTGCGGTAGACAGTATTCCCGCTATCTTTGCTGTGACCACTGACCCGTTTATCGTATTAACGTCTAACCTGTTTGCAATTTTAGGCTTACGAGCAATGTACTTCTTATTAGCCGGTGTTGCTGAGAAATTCTCAATGCTTAAGTACGGTTTAGCTATTATTTTAAGCTTTATCGGCGTGAAAATGTTGCTGATGGATATTTTCCATATTCCTACTGCGGTTTCGTTAGGTACTGTTGCTGCAATTTTAATTCTGACGCTGGTGGTTAATACCATCGTGAATAAGCGCAACGAAGCGAGAAAATTGATTAAGTCATAATGCTGTTGAGATGGAAAAATCCGCGTCACTGAAGCGTGATTATCTGGTCGTGATTTAACCGATCGTTAAATCTTATTCGTAGTAATCGATACAATTTTAAAAAACACCTTGGATTTATCTGAGGTGTTTTTTTATTTTAACTATCTGAAAACCCTCACTCATTTTCTATGTCCTCTGTTTCCTATAAGAAACAAAACTCTATTACGATCACAGATATGTAAAATTAATGTTAACTGTAATCAATCATTGTGTATATTTTGAATAATAGCCTTTTCAGGAGATTAATATTCCTTATACTGGCTCGGCAAACACATTTAATTCCTAAAAAAGATAAATTATAAAGGTCTATTATGGATACAAATAAAGCAGGGTTATGGCGAGTAATTAGTCAAGGTAGTTTGGTCAAACAAATCCTAGCAGGCTTGATTGCAGGTATCTTATTGGCATGGTTATGGCCGTCGGCAGCAAAAAACGTAGGCTTACTGGGTGACCTGTTCGTTAGTGCGTTAAAAGCCGTTGCCCCAATACTTGTTTGGGTGTTGGTTATGGCGTCCATTGCTAACCATCGCCAAGGGCAAAAAACCAGCATTCGCCCAATTTTAGTACTGTATATTTTAGGGACATTCTTCGCGGCTGTTGTGGCGGTGATTGGCTCATTTATGTTCCCATCAAGCTTGATTTTAGCTGTAGGCGATACGCAATTAACGCCTCCGGGTAATATTGCTGAAGTGCTTAAAGGCTTACTGATTAATATTTTCGCTAACCCAGTCGATGCACTGATCAAAGGGAACTATATCGGTATCTTGGCATGGGCGATTGGTTTAGGTATTGCATTGCGTCATGCCAATGAAACCACCAAAACCATGATCCACGATTTTTCGTTAAGCGTGACTCAGCTGGTTCGTGTGGTTATTCGTTTAGCGCCATTAGGTATTTTCGGTTTAGTGTCTTCAACAATTGCGACAACCGGTTTTGAAACCTTAAAAGGTTACTTCCACGTATTGGCGGTATTACTGGGCTGTATGATTATTGTGGCATTAGTGGTTAACCCGCTGATTGTTTACTGGAAAATCAAACGTAACCCATACCCATTAGTGTTCGCTTGCTTACGTGAAAGTGGCGTAACCGCCTTCTTTACCCGTAGCTCCGCAGCTAACATTCCGGTGAACATGGGGATGTGTCGCCGTATGAATCTGCACGAAGATACCTATTCTGTTTCTATCCCGCTAGGTGCAACTATTAACATGGGCGGTGCTGCGGTAACCATCACCGTATTAACACTGGCAGCGGTGCATACACTGGGGATCCCTGTTGATATCCCGACGGCGCTATTATTAAGCGTGGTTGCGGCGGTTTGTGCGTGTGGCGCATCTGGCGTGGCAGGCGGTTCATTATTACTGATCCCACTGGCATGTAATATGTTCGGTATTTCGAACGAAGTCGCGATGCAAGTGGTTGCAGTGGGCGTGATGATTGGCGTACTGCAAGACTCTGCGGAAACAGCACTGAACTCTTCAACGGACGTGCTTTTCACTGCGGCGGTATGTTTATCGGAAGACGATAAACTGGCTCAAGCGGATGCTGAGTTATCTCAAAATCAAGACTAAGCTTTCACGTCTTTCAAAAAGAAAACCCGCTGAATTAGCGGGTTTTTTTTATGGGGCAGTAAAACTTACAGCTGATAAGCCACTTTCATACCTTGTTCAATGGCACGGCGGGCATCTAACTCGGTAGCCACATCTGCCCCTCCAATCACATGAGGGTGAATGCCAATTTCTTCGAGTTGCTCTTTCAATGGGCGATAAGGTTCTTGTCCAGCACAAAGGATGACATTATCAACGGTAAGGCAGATATTTTCATCTTGATAGCGAATATGCAGCCCATCATCATCCACATTCATATATTCGACACCATTAAACATCTGAACGCCGCGTTTCATTAACGATAAGCGGTGTACCCATCCTGTGGTTTTTCCAAGCCCTGCGCCGACTTTGCTGTTTTTACGCTGCAATAAATAGAGGTGGCGAGGTGTTGGTTCTAACTGTTTTTTCGTCGGGAAAAGCCCGCCTCGCGTAGTGATGGCGGTATCGATATTCCATTCATGATTAAATTTATTATCATCTAAACTGCTGCTGATCCCTTGCTGAGTAAGGAGTTCTGCAATATCGAACCCAATCCCTCCAGCGCCAATAATCGCGACATTTTTACCGACATTATCGGGCTGTTTTAAAGCCTCAAGATAGGACATGACTTTGCGATGATCAGCGCCAGCGAGGTTGATAGCGCGGGGGATAACGCCTGTGGCGATAATGACTTCATCAAATTGCGTTAAATCATTTGCTTGTGCAAGCTGCTCGAGTCGAACCTCTACATTGAGCAGTTGTAGTTGTCGCGAAAAATAACGCAAAGTTTCATAAAACTCTTCCTTGCCAGGGATCTGTTTAGCGAGATTAAATTGTCCACCAATTTGGTTGCTGCGTTCAAATAGCGTGACTTGATGGCCTCGTTTGGCGGCATAGATTGCACAAGAAAGCCCCGCTGGACCCGCGCCGACAATCGCCACTTTTTTAGGTTTATCTGCTAATTCATTGGGATAGTCCATCTCGCGTACTGCTTGTGGATTGACCAAGCAGCCTGCCAGTTTGCCATTAAAAATCTGGTCAAGGCAGGCCTGATTGCAGCCAATACAGGTGTTTATTTCATCAAAGCGACCATCTTGGGCTTTCAACACAAACGCTTCATCGGCAAGGAAAGGGCGCGCCATGGAAACCATATCAGCTTGACCGCTAGCAATGATTTGCTCCGCTACAAACGGGTCATTGATGCGGTTGGTGGTAATTAGCGGAATATTCACCTTGCCCATTAATTTTTCCGTCACCCAGCTGAAGGCTTTGCGGGGCACCAACGTCGCAATGGTCGGTACTCGGGCTTCATGCCAGCCGATCCCCGTATTGATCATGGTGGCACCCGCACTTTCAATCTCTTTAGCCAATAGCTCGACTTCATCCCATGTTGATCCCCCTTCGACAAGATCAAGCATGGATAAACGATAGATAATAATGAAATTTTTCCCAACCGTTTGGCGAATACGTTTAACGATTTCTAGCGGAAAACGGATACGATTTTGGTAGCTTCCACCCCATTCATCAGTTCGATGATTGGTGCGGGATGTAATAAATTGGTTGATTAAATAACCTTCCGATCCCATCACTTCGACCCCATCGTAGCCTGCTTGCTGGGCAAGTTTAGCGGTGTTCACGAAGTCATCGATGGTTCTCTGGACTTCATCGGCAGTTAATTCGCGAGGGGGAAATGGGGTAATTTCGGATTTAATCGGGCTAGGCGCTACCAACGCTGGGTGCAGGGCATAACGACCTGCGTGCAAGATCTGCAACGCAATTTTGCCATCCGCCTGATGCACCGCATCGGTGATTTGCTGATGAAATGGCAATTGGTCTTGATGATTCAATATAGCGCCATGAGGTGCTAAAGCCCCTTCAGGGTTCGGGGCTATCCCGCCGGTAATAATCAGGCTGACCCCATTCTCTGCACGAAGTCGGTAAAAGTGGGCAAGGCGCTGGCTTCCTTGAGGATGCTCTTCTAAGCCGGTGTGCATTGAACCCATCAAAATACGGTTTTTAAGAACGGTATGCCCCAAATCAAGTGGGGTAAAAAGATGTGGAAAATTGCTCATATTGGCTCCCATTTGGGACTATTAATAACAGGTCAGATGAGTTAACTGTAGCCTAATGGACAATTGAATTAAGAATAATGTTAAAAAATTGTGATTTTTATCATATGTTTTACGAGGAATAATTAAACTTACAGGACTATTTCTTTTGTTTTATTTTTCTGTCATAAAAAATGGTTACAACAAAGAAGAATGGTTATTTACATCATAATTTGATGGTTTTTCACTCCACACAACCGAGTTATTCAGGAAATACGCCGATGAAAGAGATTTGCCAAGCTGTCACCTTAGAAGGCAACCATGTTCGATTAGAACCATTAACCCATCACCACGATGCTGTTTATGCTGAGATTATTGAACGAGATAAGCTGCATCACCTGTGGTATACCTCGGTACCTGAACCGGAAAATGTCGCGAAAGATGTCGACATGCGCCTTGCGCGTTTTGAGCAAAAAGAGATGGTGCCATTCGCGATTATTGACAAGCGGACAGGCAAAGCCGTTGGTATGACGTCGTATATGCGTATCGATCAAGGGGTTCGCCGTGTAGAAATCGGGGCGACATGGTATGGGACGGAAGCGCAGCGCACACCGATCAACACAGAAGCTAAGTACTTGTTATTAAAACATGCATTTGAAGAGTTGGAGTGTGTTGCTGTGGAGCTAAGAACGCACTTTTTAAATCATCAAAGCCGCAAAGCGATTGAGCGCTTAGGGGCAAAACTTGATGGGATTTTACGTAACCATATGCTAACTCGTACGGGGGAGCTACGAGATACCTGCGTTTATAGCATCTTAAATAATGAGTGGCCGGCAGTGCGTCGTCACTTAGAATGGCAGATGACAAAGCCTCGCTAAGTCAAAAAATAGCCCACGGGATGTAGGCTATATAATTAATATTTAATTAAATCAGTTAATTATAAATATTCGTGTATTGGTTTGGTCATATACACGTTATTTGGCATTTTTTCCGTGGTGGTGTAGCCAGCAGGGCTGTTGATCAGCGCTGGTATACGATTAACCAAGTTTGCGCAGGTTAATTCCACAGTTGCTGGGTTATTCACTTCAATCGCCGTATCTGGCTCACCAATTAGCTGCCAACTGTTTTTGTCGCACTCATCCGCCGTTAAAATTTTGCCGATACATTCGGTTTCTAAGGTGACGCCTTCTGCCGTTTCAGTGATTACCACCGCAGATAACCCTAATACATCGCCTTTTTTCACCGTCATTTTTAAGGTGTCTGAATAGATATCTTCTTTGGCAATTTGCGGTACGCAGCGCTGAGTTTGATTGGTAATAGTCAGACCTAAGCGGCTACACAGCCAACCATTTTGTGTCCACATGTACGGTGGCGCATATTCACCGCTCTCGATTTTCTCAGCGATAACCGCGTATGGCAGGTCGTTATAGTTACCAATTTGCTGATTGAATTCGTCAACAGTCAAGCCTGCACCGTGACCTTTTGCCAGGGCGATGCCGTAATCTTCCACGTTGTAGCAGCTAGAGCCTTTGATTTTGACCAGTTTGTGCATAGAACCCGCCAAGGTATCGATAAGCACGCCCCAGAACATATCTGGGTAGCCGCTGCCCGCTAAAGTGCAGTTATTCGCTTTCGCTAAAGCATCGAGTTTTTCAGTAATTTCAGGGGAAGAGTTCCACGGATAGAGAGCTTCTTCACCTGTTGAGATTGCATTCACGCCATGGCGAGCGAAAAGGGAGAATGCATCTTCTAAGTCTGCCATGGTGCTGAGGGTCGCAATAATCCCCACGTCAGGTTTTAAGGTTTCTAGGGCTTTATCGGCTTCATTCAGTGGCTGGATTTTTACGCCAGTTGGTGCTGTTCCCGCGATTTCACCAATGTCTTTGCCAATCACGGCAGGGTTGATATCAAAAGCCGCCACAACTTCAGCACCGTGTTCTTGTAGGTAACGGATGAGAAATTTGCCCATCTTTCCACAACCATATTGAACTGCACGTACTTTTTTCATCATTATCGTCCTATAACTGTTTGTCTAATATCATCATGTTCTATATGAAGTATAAAATTATTGTTTTATATCAATCAATTGAACAAAGAATGCTTAATAAATTAGAATGGGAAAACTCAATTTTTACGCCCGATTATTTACTATAGGGTAGTTGTTAACGCAGGTTTGTTCATAAATGGCGTTCTAATAAAGAATGGAATCCTAGATTAAAATCCGATAATTAAGATGGGAATGATGGCTTTTGATGATGTTATGCCATTGAATTATAGGCTGATGCTATGGCTTGGATACAAATTCACCATATAGTTTTGAAATACTAGACCTTCACCAAAACAGCACGTATAATCGGCACCACTTTGGCCCCTTAGCTCAGTTGGTTAGAGCAGGCGACTCATAATCGCTTGGTCACTGGTTCAAGTCCAGTAGGGGCCACCAAATTTTAGCTGTTAAATCAGCGCATTAAGCCACTTCGAAAGAAGTGGCTTTTTTGTGTCTGAAGCACGGGTAAAAACTACCGCCCAACAAACCCTCTTCCCGTAAACTCTTCAATCAACCGCTCGCCCTCATGCCATTCGCCATATCCTGCATCGGTATTTAAATGCTCGCCGCCTTTAACCAACATAAGCTGGCTGCCCCACATTTCGGCAAGCTGATGGGCTTTTTCGGCGCCAAGATGTGGATCATTATCGGTATAAATAAGCAAAGAAGGACTTGGAAGCTTTTTATTGGGTAGTGGTCTCTGCTGTTGAATATCGAGTAGGGCAGAAGGGGAATCAACATCCGCGGGGGTGGCGAGGATCATCGCTTTTACTCGATGGGTGGGAAATTGGCTCGCCCATTGCGCCACACAAACAGCTCCGCAACTGTGTCCAATCAATACCAATTCACCCTCTGTATTTTGAACTACCTCGTTTAGGCACTCTATCCATTTATGGTTAGGGGCGTTCCAGTCATCCTGAATGACTCGCACAGTATTATGGTATTTTCTTTCTATAAAGGATTGCCAATGTTGAGAGCCGGAATTGGTATAGCCGGGAACAATAATAAAAGTGGTCGTCATCTTGCTTCTCAGGTTGTCTGGGAAAATTTAATCTTAATCTGTACGAACTAAAGTTAGCTAGCAATTTATCGGCTAGCGTTAAATCAAAATGTTATTTAAGTAAGCCATTCGGAATAATACGAAATAGCTTCTGATGGTTTTGTTTTTAACGCATTTAATGCGTTTTTCATGAGTTTGTAATGACTTAAAGTCAAATTATCTAAGGTAGGAAGAGTTTAAATTTAACTTATAGAAATATTACTCATATAAAGGATAATGCTTCACTAGATAATGAATTTTCGGGCTTCAATGCATTTCATCTGATTTGATAAAGGCTCAATGAATGCATTTGAGCCTTTTTGTTTCTTTTTACCTAAAGAGCATTTGCCATTCTAATTTCCTACCTAGCTATTTTCCCAATCCACCCCAGAAATAATCACTATGGTAATTATATTTGAGTGTGAAATAGTACCTTAATGAAACACTGATTAGATCAGAATATATTTTATTCACATTGAATAATTCTCATTAGGCATAACAAATGAGACTGAGTTCTTATTTATTAGGGAGTATGGCGAGCTGAGATAAATTTGAATTAATAATTTTCTTTTTGGCGTATATAAATTTTGCATTGAAAATACAAAAAACTATTACGCTGAATAGTGGTAATTGGATAATTACAGATAATAATACACGTCAAAGATGTAACGAATTGCAAAAAAGTAATGTCCGATATATGTGAAAGAAATGTTGTTAAGTATGAATCAATGACACATTATCTGTAACTAATTGATTTTTACAGTATCGGAATAATCGTAATATGAGTAAATGTATCAAAAAATAACTGCCTATTGAACTTCTTATTTTCGATAGGTGATGGCGACTTTACAGCTTTTAAGTGTAATTATAGTATTTGTGTGAACCAAAGCTCAAAAGGCAAAAAGATTTAATTAACGTATTTATAAATATATCGTGGTTTTACCTAAGTATATTTAACTATGTCTCGTATCTGAAATTTAAGACTCTATTGTAATTAATAATTAATTACAGGACTTCTTATTACCTTTTTTCTTTAAATTACGACTTAATTGAGGATTTACCAAATGAAATTAAATAAAACTCTTATGGCTATCGCAGCAACGACATTAATTAGTTTTGGTGCAAACGCAGCACCAGTTAACCACGGTAATGGTAAAGTCACTTTCACTGGTAGCATCATCACAGCACCTTGTTCTATTGACCCATCTTCTATTGACCAAACTGTAGATTTAGGTCAAATCGCTGATGTGGTGTTAAAAAATGGTGGTACTTCAGACGGTCAATCTTCACCAGTTATGTTCGATATTAAATTAATTGACTGTACTGTCGAAACAGGTGATTCCGTGAATATTACATTTTCAGGCGCGGCCGCTACAAATGATCCTAAATCACTATTAGCTATTACAGGTACTGCTGCAGGTGCAGGTATCCAGATCGTAGATAGCAACAATGACCCAATCGTATTAAATGAAGTCACTAAATCTGAGCACAAACTGCAAGGCACAACTAACACCCTGCAATTTGCTGCATACGTAAAAGGTTTAGGTAGCCAAGGTAAACCAGAAGCTCCGGTTGATATTGTTGCGGGTGAATTCCAAGCGGTAACTGATTTCGTATTGTCGTATAACTAATTTAATGGATTAGTTATTAACGGTAAGCTGAAGTAATGAGACTAATCATTACTTCAGCTTAGAAAATTTATTAAAATTTAAGGGCATCGTAATGAAAAAAGTTAATAATAAAATTATGTGTTCTGTGTTTTTAAATGTTAATAAAAAATAAAGTCATGAAAAAACTCATCACGGTATCTTTATTGTTGCTGAATCCATTAATTGCTCTCTCTGAAGAGGCTGTGGACTTCAATATTAATATATTGAACGCAGAAGATAGAGAAAATATTAATTTGGCAGTTTTTTCACAAGATCTTTATATTGTTCCTGGCATTTACCCCTTTAAACTAAGTATAAATAACGCGTATATACCTGAGCAGAAAATAACTGTTGTGAGTTATGAAGAAAAATCACAAGCGTGTTTAACGGATGAAATTGTCGAGAAATTTGACTTAAATTCAGAAGCTGAAAGTGTATTACAGTGGAATACTATTGATGGCTTAGAGTGTTTAGATATTGTTAGCTTAGAAGGAATATCAGTAACACCTAATTTATCAACCGGAACATTAATTATTAATATTCCTAAAAGCTACCAGGAATATTCAGCCAACGACTGGGAATCAGCATCTCGTTGGGAAGATGGCATTAAAGGTATTATTTTTGACTATAATCTGACCTCACAATATAACCGTAGTTTAGGTGATAACAAATCGAACAATACTTTTTTCCTTTCAGGATTAGGGGCCGTCGGCGCTAACTTTGATAGCTGGCGTTTACGAGGTTTTTGGCAAGGTTCATATAACCATGCGCAGAATAGTCGAGTTGATGATGCTCACGAGATTAAATGGACCAATATTTATGCTTATCGAGCTATTCGCAGCTTAAAATCGAAATTAACCCTCGGTGAGGATTTTCTGCAAACAGATTTGTTTGATAGCTTCAAGTTTATTGGGGTTTCATTACGTTCTGACGACAATATGTTGCCACCAAGCTTACGTTCATATGCGCCAGAGGTAACGGGTTTTGCAGAAACGAACGCGGTAGTCAAAATTAGCCAAGATGGACGCGTTATTTACGAAAGTTTAGTTCCTGCGGGTCCATTTAGAATTCAAAATTTAAATAGCGGTATTTCAGGGACGTTACAAGTCAGAGTTGAAGAGAGCGACGGGCGTGTTTCGGAGTTTGAAGTTGAAGCTGGGAATATTCCTTTTTTATCTCGCCCAGGTTCTGTGCGCTATAAAGTGAGTGCGGGTAGACCAACAGATATGGATCGTCATGTCATGGGAGATGCTTTCACGCAAAGCGAGGTTTCATGGGGTATTAGCAATGGTTGGTCAGTTTTTGGTGGTGCGCTAAATAGTAGTCGATTTAACTCTTTTGCTGCTGGTGTTGGACGTGATTTATTTCGATTTGGTGCAATTTCGTTCTCATTCAATCATTCAATCGCCGCACTGATAGATGGGCCGACCTTAAAAGGCAAAGCATTTAAAGTCGATTATTATAAAAGTTTCGAAGGAAGTAATAGTCAAATTCAATTATCCGCTTACCGTTTTATGGATCGTGAATTTATGACGATGAGTGACTTCCTCACTTATAATGACCAAAAAGATATTATGTATGCAGGACACAATAAAGGCTCTTATTCTGCATCACTAAGTAAAAACTTTACTGATTGGCGTTCATCCATAAATTTAAATTACACGCACCAAACCTATTGGAACCGCCCAAATAGTTATCGCTATAACATGACGTTCTCGAAGTATTTTGATACTAGCAAGTTTCATAATATCGGTCTGTCTATCAATATGTTTAATAGCAAAATGCAGGGTTATCAAGATAATGGAGTTTATATCAGCCTTTCAGTTCCATTAGCATCAGGAACTTATGTCAATTATTCAACGTATAACGGTAAGAATGATAATACGAATAAAGTGACAATGAATGAGCGTCTTGAAAATAAAGATAACCTTTCACTTTCTGTCGGTAATAATCGACATAGCGGGATATTTAGTAGTTATTATAGCCACAAAGGTAATATGAATGACTTTAATACCAGCTATAACTATATAAGTAATAACTCTATGTCATTGTCTGCGAATGTTCAAGGTGGCATGACATTGACGGGGTACGGAATAGGCATGCACCCAGTTACATCAACGGGTGGAACGCGAGTTTTTGTTGATACAAATGGCGTTAAAGATGTTCCTGTCAAATATAATGGTACACATTTACGCTCAAGTGGTTCTGGAAAAGTCGTTGTTCCTGATATTAATAGCTACTATAAGACAGACGTTGTTGTTGATATTAATAAATTACCTAAGAATGTTGAGATTGCGGATTCCGTAACACAAACCACACTCACTGAAGGTGCAATAGGTTATCGTAGTTTTGATGTTATTTCTGGGATCAAAATGATGGTGACGTTGAGATTACAAGATGGAAGTTACCCACCATTTGCTGCGGATATTAAAAATAATTCAGGCAAGACAACAGGTATTGTGGGTGACCAAGGTGAAGCTTACATCGGTGGAATAAGACCGGGTGAGACAATGAAAGTATTATGGCAAGGTTCTGAATGTACGATTACATTCCCACAAAATATTGAAGAGCACAATATTTACGACAAACTGCTCTTACCATGTAATTAATTAATAATAATCTTAAAAGAAGGCTAATGTTTATGATGAAAAAATTATCCGTATTATTACTTAGCTGCTTCGTGACCGCGAATGCTTATTCTGCAATTTCAATGGACAGAACGCGTATTATTTATAATGGCGATAGCAACTCTGTTTCATTAACGGTAAGTAATAAAAATAACCAACTGCCTTATTTGGCACAAGGTTGGTTTCAAGATGAAAAAGGCGAAAAGTTAACCTCTTATTTTACGATTTTACCGCCAATCCAAAGAATTAATGCGGGGCAAACAAGCCAATTGCGTATTGAAGCTTTACCAGACATAGTGAAATTACCTCAAGATAGAGAAAGTTTATTTTTCTTTAATTTAAGAGAAATTCCACCTACAAGTAAAAAATCTAACGTACTGCAAATTGCATTACAAACACGCGTGAAGTTGTTCTATCGTCCAGCTTCTTTAGCGGTTGATTCCACTCAAATGAAAAATGCGCCGTGGCAGAATAAATTAGTGTTAGTCAAAAAAGATGGCGCTATTTATGCCAAAAACCCAACGGCTTACTACGTGGTATTAAACAACATTAGAAAAAGTGCTAACTCAGAGAAAGCAAAAAGCTTTGTTGCTGTAGACGTTGCGCCATTTGCTGAGCAAAAACTGTCAATTACCGCAGATCAATTAGGTTCATCGCCAGTGATTAACTATATCAATGACTACGGCGGTCAGGTTGATGTTCCGTTTGTCTGTTCTGCAACAGAGTGTCACGCGCAAGCGGCTAACTAATCCCATAAGCAAATGAGAGAAATGGATAAATCGAATGTTTAAATTTAAGAACCTGTTTTGTCTTAGTTTACTGTTTTTTTTATCTGTGACTGCATTTGCGGATGGGAAGTTTGTGACCGTCAGAGTGAATGTTTTATCTGGCGGATGTGTATTGAATGATAACGAAGATATCTATGTGGATTTTGGCGATGACATTGTTATTGGGCAAATTGAGTCAGGTAAATACACAGAGGAAATTCCTTATAGTTTAAGTTGTGATTCGCGATTTGATGAGCTGTATATTGCTTTTGAAGGCGTTAAAGGGGAAACCTCAAACAGCCTGAAAGTCGCGGATACACCGGGTTTGAATATCAAACTGTATATTGATAACAAACCTATGGATATCGGTTCTCAATATGAGATTGATAACATCCAATATTTGCCTTCTTTAACCGCAGAACTGGCACTGGCTAATGGGATAAGACCTGTTGGGGGTGAATTTTCTACTGCTGCAACACTCACTGTAGGATATCATTAAGGTATTATCTTATGAAAAAGCTCTTGTTATCATTCGTTTTATTTCTGGCATACGCAAGTACCGCACAGGCTGTCAAAGTGAACTTTAGAGGAAATTTGATAGAGGGTACGCCATGTGTCATCAATAATAATCGCCCGATTGAGGTGGATTTTGGTGATGACTTAGTGGTTTCGTTAGTGCCAACTAAAGATGGTACAAAATATATAGAAGATATCGATTTTGAGTGGGAATGTGACAACATCTCTTCAGGAACGGATGTCGTTTTTAGTTTTGAAGGCTCCCGCTCTTCCTTTGATAATGATTTGCTGAGAATCAATGAGCAAAAAGATATCGCTCTACAAATTTATTATGATTCAAACACATTAAGAGTGAACGATACGTTTGTATACACCTATGAATCGGACTATAGAACGCCTGATCTGAAGGCGGCATTAGTAAAAAATAGCTCAAGTTCTGCTCGTGTCGACCCGGGCGAATTTACCGCTAGCGCAACATTAACGGTTGCTTATCCATGAAGATAATCTTCTTTACTCTATTACTTTATTTCTCTGGGAATGCGTTCGCGGATGAGGTGAATTTTTCTGGAGTATTGAGGCACGCCATTCCTTGTATCGTCAATGGTGGCGAGGAGCTTGTGGTGCCATTTCATGAGGTCAATGATAAAGACCTTTATCGTCAAAGAGATATCTCCGAAGTCTTTGAAATTACACTCTCTGAGTGCGAATTTTTACCTGATTTTTCATTTTCGATGTCATTTACGGGGATCAGTAACCCGAAAATTAAAGGCTCGTTACGAATTGATGGTGACCCCGGTGATCTGGGTTATGCCATCGTGTTAAGTAGCGATAATGGCAATGTGGATATTAATAGCCAATACCCTATCGTTGGAATGAATGGCAATAAATTCCCTAGCGTGATCCCACTTAAAGCTTCCATTTTGGGGGAAGAAGACGCAATCAAAAATAAAAGTATTAAACTCGGGGATTTTAGCGCCACCACTACTTTTAATATCTATTACGAATAACTCGGTTGTTAAGGATATTATGAAAAAACTTATTCTTATCTGTTTGTTAGCGATATCGTCCTTTCAATTTGCGCGGGCTGAATTTGCGGCGCAAGGTGAGCTTGTTACTGACCATGGCGCATGGATGGATACGCGATATATTTTACGTGGAGATTTACAGCACGATAATCGCCCGATGGCTGTTCAAACGACAGGTAGTTGCCCTTGCGATATAGAGTTAGGATCATGGGGAACCTATGCAGATGGTGGGTATGGTGCAGGTAGCTCACACATTGTTAACTTTGATACTCACTCAGTGAGATTAAGAGAACGAAGTTCATGGGATGAAAGCCCAGTTACGTTCAGTGAAGTGGCTAGAGCATTAGAAAAAGATAACGTTTTAAATAGGCAAATTCCGGGACGTTGGCAGTTTTATCCGAGAAGGCCTGGAGTTGGATATTGCTTCAATTTAGGTATTTTGTATCGACAAAAAATGCAGCGTGAGCAAACCGCAGATAACCCAATAATTCTTTGTTCACCGTTAGACCCTGCTATTACTAACTGTGATATTGAAGGTCCAGACTATATCGACCACGGCACATTATCCAATAGCTCGATGAATGGTCATACAGTGAGAGAAAACTTTACGATCAGCTGCACAAATCCAACGGATGTTAAAATTTCTGCTGTCGCAGGATTAGATAACGATAACTTCATTTTTATGGCTGATGGGCTAGAGTCTGAAATTAAAGTCAATGGTGCGCCATCAACTGTACTTTCGGTAGATTCGTTTGTGAAACAAACTTTTGATGTTTCCAGCACATTAAGAAAAACCAAAGATCTCGCTCCGGATGAGTATTCAGGTATTTTCCTGTTATCGGTTGAGCTCCCTTAGTATTCAAGCATAAAAGACAATGGCAGGGTTTTGGTCAATACATCGAGACTAAAACTCTGCCATTTTTTGATCTGAACTCAGGTTATTTATACGTAGAAGCGCGAGAATAGAGCCTTAGTCACCAGAGGGCATTTGAGTGAAAAACGGCATACAGTTACGTATCAAAGGAAAGGTTCAAGGGGTTGGATTCCGACCTTATGTTTGGCAACTCGCCCATCAATGTGCCTTGAACGGAGACGTCTGTAATGATGGCGAAGGTGTACTGGTTCGCCTACTAGAGACTGCGGATATTCCTTTATTTACCCAACTTTTATACCAACATTGCCCACCGCTTGCACATATTGAGTCTATTCAATCCCAGCCTTTTCAATGGGATGAGTTACCAGAAAAATTCACGATTCGCCACAGTGGCGCAGGACGCATGGATACTCAAGTTATTCCCGATGCTGCAACTTGCAAAGCCTGCCGCGACGAACTGTTTGACCCTGCGAACCGTCGCTATCATTACCCATTTGCAAACTGCACCCATTGCGGTCCCCGTTTTACGATTATTCGTCAAATGCCCTATGACCGACCCAATACCTCAATGGCGGCATTTCCTTTATGCCCTGAATGTCAGCAAGAATATGAAAACCCAGCAGACAGACGTTTTCATGCTCAGCCAAATGCTTGTGCAGCTTGTGGTCCAGAAATCCAACTGTGTGACAAGAATGGCAAGATTCTAGCGGTTCACCATCAAGCCTTAGAACAAACGGCAGCGGATTTATTGAATGGCAAAATTGCTGCTATTAAAGGGCTTGGCGGTTTTCATCTTGCTTGTGATGCCACTCATTTCCATGCAGTTGAACAATTACGTCAACGCAAACACCGTCCCAGCAAACCTCTGGCGGTAATGATCCCGTCCATCGACTGGCTAAAAGCTCAAGGGGTTGATGTTACTGAAGGTTTACGTGCGTTACTTGACAGTGCGGCGGCGCCGATAGTGCTTATTCACGGATGGGAAAATAGCGTATTAAGCGAAAATATTGCGCCACATCTACGAGAAGTCGGGGTGATGCTACCTTCCAATCCGCTGCAACATTTGCTGATGGCGCAGGTGAATAAGCCATTAGTGATGACTTCTGGGAATGCATCGGGCAAACCCCCCGTACTCGCGGAACAAGCGGCTTTCACGGATTTAGCGAATATCGCAGATATTTGGCTGATGCATAATCGCGATATTGTTCAACGGGCGGATGACTCTTTAGTGCGTTACCATGCCGGAAAAGCGGAAATGTTACGCCGAGCCCGAGGTTATGTGCCAGATGCCATTGGCCTTCCGGCGGGCTTTGAAAACTCACCGTCTATTTTGGCGCTAGGTGCGGATTTAAAAAATACCTTTTGTCTTCTTAGAGATAAAAGCGCGGTGATGAGCCAGCATTTAGGTGACTTAGACGATATCGATATTTACCAACAATATCAGCAATCCATTGCACTGTTTGAGTCGATTTATCGATTTAAACCTGAATATTTAGTCGGGGATATGCACCCCAACTATGTGAGCCACCGTTACGGTAATTCGTTAAGTGAGCAGCTGAATATCCCGATGATCCACGTTCAGCATCATCATGCCCATATTGCGGCGGTGATGGTGGAACATGGTATCCCGTTAGGTAATGAAAAAGTGATTGGTTTGGCACTGGATGGTCTCGGTTTCGGTGATGATAAGCGGCTGTGGGGCGGTGAGTGCTTACTTGTCGATTATGCCTCTAGCCAACACCTTGGCGGATTACCACCAGTTGCTATGCCGGGTGGGGATTTAGCGTCTCGCCAACCATGGCGTAATTTATTGGCTCATCTAGAAAAATTTGTGCCTGATTGGCAAGCGAAGCCCATTGCTTCGGAGCTTGCTCCTTTTGCTTATCCACTATTACAAAAAGCGATTGCTAAAAAGCTTAACTGTCCAAGCGCTTCGTCGGCCGGACGATTATTTGATGCTGTCGCAGCTGCGTTAGGGATCTGCCCTGCGCAAACCAGTTGGGAAGGCGAGGGTGCTTGTCAGCTAGAAGCGTTAGCATTGCAAAGCTCAGTTCAGCAGCATCCTGTCACAATGCCGGTGGTGGGTAATCAATTGGATCTAACCACTTTCTGGCATGAATGGCTGGCTTATGGTGCACCGAGAGCTGAACGTGCCCATGCTTTTCATCAAGCATTAGCGCAAGGATTTGCAGATTTAGCATTGCAACAAGCGAAATTGCACAACATTCAACACGTGGTGCTGTCTGGTGGTGTTCTGCACAACCAATTATTACGTCATTTACTAATAGAGAAATTGCAGCCTCTTGAGGTATTGCATGCTCGTCAATTACCGATGGGAGATGGTGGACTTGCATTGGGGCAAGTTGCGATCGCTGCCGCAATATTGAAGAAAAATAACCAAGAATAATAGTCAGGCTTTATTTGTTTTAATTAGATATATATTAATAAATACATTTATCTTTATTTATTTTTGATATTCATTCGTATTTAATTTAATTGATATTAATTCTTATTTGTTTTCACCATAATGGTCATTATTGGAATAATTCGTTACTCGAAATTCGGTTAATTATACTTGTCTATAAAACCTTACGAGTGGTTTTTATTTTAACATCATGATATGGCAACGTTTTGTTATCGTTTTTAACATTTTAACTCTCATTTTTTTAAATAAATTGAAAACAGCATGAAAAGTTAAATAATCTTTTAACTCGTCACTGAATCGATTTTTCTATCATAAATTTAAAAAAGACCAAATTTCTTATTGGCTCTTGATGAAGATCAAGTGATTAAAAAGCGGTAGGACTAGGATCTCATTTATATTTACACATCAGGTAATTCTAATAAGGCCTCAGCTTATTAGGTGTAATTGGTGAAGCGATTTTGAATACAAATAATACCTAAATTCTTATTCACATTTCTAATATGTGGGGGATTTTATTTATTTTTTGAATGCAAAATCGTAAAGAAAAATAGCCTAATAAATAGGCTCTAAGCCACTCATAATAGGAAATAGAAATGGCAGGAGATAACTCTATTCTTTCTCCCCATGGCATTAATCGCCGTGACTTTATGAAGTTGTGTACAGCGCTTGCTGCGACAATGGGGTTAAGTGGAAAAGCCGCCGCTCAAATGGCTGATGCGGTGAGTGATCCAGAACGTCCACCCGTCATTTGGATTGGTGCTCAAGAGTGTACAGGATGCACAGAATCGTTGCTGTGTGCGACTCACCCAACCCTAGAAAATTTAATTCTCGATACCATTTCTCTCGAATATCACGAAGTTCTCTCTGCGGCTTTTGGTGAGCAAGTTGAAGAGAACAAGCATAATGCTATTGAAAAATATAAAGGTAAGTATGTTTTAGTGGTCGATGGTTCGATTCCACTGAAAGATGATGGCATCTACTGCATGGTGGCCGGAAAACCTATCGTTGAGCATATCCGAATGGCTGCTGAAGGTGCGGCTGCGATTATTGCTATCGGATCTTGCGCTTCTTGGGGCGGGGTTGCGGCAGCTGGGGATAACCCTACCGGCGCGGTTGGCTTAAATGAAGTTATCAAAGATAAAACCGTTATCAATATTCCAGGTTGTCCGCCAAACCCACATAACTTCTTAGCAACAGTTGCCCATCTGATCACCTATAACCGTCCACCAGCATTGGATAGCAAAAATCGTCCAATGTTCGCGTACGGTCGATTAATTCATGAACACTGTGAACGCCGTCCACACTTTGATGCGGGGCGCTTCGCAAAAGAGTTCGGTGATGCTGGTCACCGTGAAGGTTGGTGTTTATACCATTTAGGCTGTAAAGGGCCAGAAACTTACGGCAATTGTTCAACCTTGCAATTTTGCGACGTTGGCGGCGTGTGGCCAGTGGCTATCGGGCATCCATGCTACGGCTGTAATGAAGAAAATGTGGGCTTCCACAAAGGTATCCACCAATTAGCGAATGTGGAAAACCAAACACCACGTTCCGAAAAACCGGATTTGAATAACAAAGAAGGTGGACAAGTTTCTGCAACTGCCGTGGGCTTAATCGGTGGTGTGGTCGGTTTGGTGGCGGGTGTCAGTGTGATGGCTGTACGTGAGTTAGGGCGTCAAAAGCGTCAAAATGATACCAACTCACGGGGAGAATAACCGTGGATAGACGAAATTTCCTTAAGCTCTCAGCAGGGGGAGCGCTGCTTGCAAGCACCACTTCACCGAGCTTGGCGGGAGCGGAAAATAGACCGCCAATTCCGAATGCGTTGGGTATGTTGTATGACTCGACACTCTGTGTCGGTTGTCAGGCGTGCGTCACCAAGTGTCAGGATATTAACCATCCTGAGCGCAATCCTGTTGGGCCTCAAACATGGTCAAACAATGACAAACTGACGCCATACACCAACAACGTGATTCAAGTTTGGAGCGATGGCTCAGGCTTACATAAAGATCAGGAAAAAGACGGTTACGCCTACATTAAAAAACAGTGTATGCATTGTGTTGATCCTAACTGCGTCTCTGTTTGCCCTGTTTCTGCGCTCACCAAAGATCCGAAAACAGGCATCGTGCATTACGACCCAGATATCTGTACGGGTTGTCGTTATTGCATGGTGGGCTGTCCATTCAACATTCCTAAATATGCTTATGACGACAAATTTGGTGCAATTCATAAATGTGAACTGTGTAACCAAAAAGGCGTAGAGCGCTTAGATAAAGGCGGTTTACCGGGTTGTGTTGAAGTGTGCCCAACGGGAGCTGTGATTTTTGGTACCCGTGAAGAGCTTCTCGCTGAAGCGAAAAAACGTTTATCCCTGAAAGTGGGCGAAGAGTACGGCTTCCCTCGCCAAACAGTCCATCACAATGATCCAAATGTGATGCCAGCACCAAAATACCAGCAGCATATTTACGGTGAATTGGAAGGCGGTGGTACTCAGGTCATGGTGCTTTCTGGCGTGCCATATCAAAATCTGGGACTGCCAGAGTTAGACGAACTGGCAACGGGTGCACGTTCTGAGAATGTTCAGCACACCTTGTATAAAGGCATGGTTTTGCCTCTCGCGGCATTAGCGGGACTGAGTTTCTTAGTGTATCGCAATACCAAGAATCATGATTCTCATGACGATAAGTCTCATGACCATAAAACGCATGATGACCAAAATCATGACGACCAAAATCATAAGGACAAGGGGGACGACGCTAATGGCAACGCATGATAAAGAGCAGCCGCTAGGTGGGCGTTTAGTCAGTTGGCCAGTGATTGTCTTCGGACCGTTTGTCATCTTGTGCCTGATTTTGATTGTAAAACGTTTAGTCTTTGGGCTGGGTTCAGTTTCTGATCTGAACGGTGGATACCCATGGGGGATCTGGATTGCCTTCGACTTACTGATTGGTACTGGTTTTGCTTGTGGTGGATGGGCACTAGCGTGGGCGGTGTATGTCTTTAACCGCGGTGAATATCATCCGTTAGTGCGTCCTGCACTGCTGGCAAGTCTGTTTGGTTATTCTCTCGGTGGTTTGTCCATCACCATCGACGTGGGTCGCTACTGGAACCTGCCTTATTTCTATATTCCAGGATACTTTAATACTAACTCCGTGCTGTTTGAAACCGCGGTGTGTATGACTATCTACATCGGTGTGATGGCGCTGGAGTTTGCCCCTGCAATTTGTGAACGTTTTAATTGGAAAGTGTCATTAAAACGCCTGAATAAAGTGATGTTTTTCATCATCGCATTGGGCGCGTTACTGCCAATGATGCACCAATCTTCCATGGGTTCACTGATGATTGCTGCAGGGCACAAGGTTCATCCGATTTGGCAAAGCTATGAAATGTTGCCGTTATTATCGCTACTGACCGCCTTCATTATGGGGTTCTCCATTGTGATTTTTGAAGGCTCCTTATTGCAGTCAGCGTTAAAAGGGCAAGGGGCTGATGAACGGCCTCTGTTTGTTAAGTTAACCAATATCCTTCAAGTATTCTTAGTACTGTTCTTGGTTTGCCGTTTCGGCGAACTGATTTACCGCGGCAAGATGCACTATGTGATGGCGATGGATTTCTACGCCATGATGTTCTGGATTGAGACTGCATTAATGGTGATCCCGCTGATTATCTTCCGTATGCCATCTCTGCGTACTGACTCAAGATGGTTATATATCAGTGGATTAAGCATGTTACTGGGTTCTGCGCTATGGCGTATGAGCTACTCACTGATCGCCTTCAATCCTGGCGGTGGATATGACTATTTCCCAACCGCAGAAGAGATATTAATTTCCATCGGTTTTGTGGCCATCGAGGTGTGCGCATACATCTTGTTAGTTCGCCTACTGCCGATTATTCCAGCAATAAAAAAATCTAATTCAAATCCTTCTCAGGCCCGAGGTAAAGCATGAGCCAACGTATAACTATCGACCCGGTAACTCGTATCGAAGGTCACTTACGCATTGATTGCGAAATCGAAGATGGAAAAGTCACTAAAGCGTGGGCATCCGGCACCATGTGGCGTGGTATGGAAGAGATCGTAAAAGGGAAAGATGCCCGCGATGCATGGATGATCATGCAGCGTATTTGTGGGGTATGTACTACGGTTCACGGGATCATTTCTGTGCGTACTATTGAAAGCGCACTAAATCTTGAAGTGCCTGTTAACGCACAATATATCCGTAATATGATTTTGGCGGCGCACACTATCCAAGACCACATTGTGCACTTCTATCAATTATCTGCGCTGGACTGGGTAGATATTACTTCAGCACTGAAAGCTGACCCAAACAAAGCGGCGAATATGCTCAAAGGGGTCTCAACATGGTCGCTAAACAGCCCTGAAGAGTTCACCCGCGTTCAAAACAAAATTAAAGATCTAGTTGCCAGTGGTCAGTTAGGTATTTTTGCCAACGGCTATTGGGGTCACCCAGCGATGAAATTGTCGCCTGAAGTGAACTTAATTGCGGTGGCTCATTACCTGCAAGCATTGGAATGCCAGCGTGATGCTAACCGCATCGTGGCTCTGCTGGGTGGTAAAACACCGCATATTCAAAACTTAGCGGTGGGCGGTGTTGCTAACCCAATCAACCTTGATGGTCTTGGGGTGCTTAACCTTGAGCGCTTAATGTACGTGAAATCCTTTATTGACCGTTTAGGGGATTTTATCGAGCAAGTATACAAAATCGACGCGGCGGTGATTGCATCGGGTTATCCAGAATGGTTAGAAATGGGTAAAGGTGCCAAACACTATATGTGTGTGCCTGAAATGCCAATGGACAACAAAAATGGCAGCTTCTTGCTACCGGGTGGTTATCTGGAAAATGGGGATTTCAGTACTTATCGCCCAATCACTAGCCACACTGACGAATACCTGATTAACGGTATTAAAGAGAGCAGCAAGCACGCTTGGTACAAAGATAATGAGCCGCAAGCCCCTTGGGAAGGTACCACTATTCCTGACTACACTGGCTGGGAAGATGACGGTAAATACTCTTGGGTTAAAGCGCCAACTTTCTATGATAAAACCGTGGAAGTGGGCCCATTAGCTGACTTGCTATGCAAACTGGCAGCGAAACATGAACCAACTGAAAAACACTTTAATGATGTCGTCGGTTTATATCAAACCTTAACGGGTAACACGATCACCAAAGACCAACTCGAATCAACATTAGGTCGCATTATCGGTCGTACTGTTCGTTGCTGCGTATTAAACGAAACCCTGTCGATTCAATGGCAAGCACTGGTAGATAACATTGGTAAAGGCGATCACACCACTTTTATCAAGCCAAACTTCCCACAAGATACGGTGATCAAAGGGGTTGGCTTCGGTGAAGTCCCTCGCGGCCTGTTATCCCACTGGGTTGTCGTAAAAGACGGTAAAATCGAAAACTATCAAGCCGTTGTTCCATCCACATGGAACTCAGGCCCACGTAATTTCAATGATGAGCCGGGTCCTTATGAGCAAGCGCTTGTGGGAACTACGGTGGCTGACCCATCTAAACCATTGGAAGTCGTCAGAACGATCCATTCCTTCGACCCATGCATGTCTTGTGCTGTGCATATCGTCGATACAGAAGGCTCCGAAGTGACCAAGGTGAAGGTGCTGTAATGCGTATATTAGTCTTAGGTGTTGGTAATATTTTGCTGAGTGATGAAGGCATCGGCGTGCGCATTGTTGAAGCACTCGAAGAACGTTATCACTTACCAGAATGTGTTGAGGTATTGGATGGTGGAACGGCAGGTATGGAGCTGATTGGCGCCATGGCGGATCGTGACCATCTGATTATTGCGGATGTAGTGCTGTCGAGTCAGCAGCCTGGCAGCATTTTAGTTCTGCGCGATGCTGAAGTACCCGCGCTGTTTACCCGTAAAATCTCACCCCATCAGTTAGGGCTTTCCGATGTGTTATCGGCGTTGCACCTAACCGATGAGTTTCCAAAGCGTCTGACACTGGTGGGGATTGTGCCTGAATCGCTAGAACCGAATATCGGTTTAACGGCGACGGGGCAAGCTGCATTAGAGCCTGCACTGCAAAAAGTGATCGAAGTGCTACGTAGTGAAGGGTTAGAGATTATCGCAAAAGAAGAGTGTCTCCATGCCTAATGAATCCATGCCAAAAGAAATCCAAGGTTACTCTCAAAATCCGCAGCCTCTGGTTCAGGCTGCTTTTGAACGAGTTGCCCAGCAATCGATGCATGATTTGTCTTTCTTGCATCCGACGATGGGCATCTATGCCAGTGCATTTTCGTTATTTGAAAATCAATGGGTAGGGGCGGTTATCACCCCTTGGATGTTGAGTGCGATCATCCTGCCGGGTCCTGACCAATATTGGGAGCATCGTGTTGTTGGGGAGAAACTCGGTTTGATTCTCCCTTATGGCGAAATGACTTACACCGTTGGGGAACTGGAAGGACTAACTCAATATTTGGCGTGTTCATTAATGTCGCCATTAGACAGAAAGCTAACTGCAACGCAGGGTGAGCATCTGGCTGATGACTGCGCGCGGATGTTGCTCTCTTTACCTGTGACGGATCCTAATGTCCCTAAATCACCGGAACGTCGCGCTGTGTTCGCTCGTTATCTGGGAGACCAATAATGCATGAAGTCTCTTTATGCCAAAGTGCTGTCGAGATCATTGAACAGCAAGTAAGACAGCATCAGGTGAAAAAGGTGACCGGCGTTTGGTTGGAAATTGGCGCGCTCTCTTGTATTGAAGAGAGCGCCCTTCGTTTTTGTTTTGATATCGCGTGCCGCGGAACTGTGGCACACGGTAGTCAATTGCATATCCTGTATCGTCCTGCTCAAGCATGGTGTTGGGATTGTAGTGAAAGTGTTGATGTTCACACTCACGACGCCGCTTGTCCTAAATGTCACGGTTTTAATCTTAAAGTTGAGAACGGTGACAGCCTGCGAATCAAAGAATTAGAAATCGAATAGATTTTTGATCTAAGAACCTTTTGTGTGATTTAGAGCGAAAATTGTGAATTGACCTTGCGGTGAATCAACCTATTTTTCTGATGTTGCACTAAGCTAACTTCATCACTCACTTATGGAGTAATCATTATGTGTAGTACTTGTGGCTGTGCTTCGGGAGAGCGCAGAATTGAAGGTGATGAGCACCAACATCACCATGATCATGACCACCACCATGGACATGATCACCATCATTCTCATGAGCATGATCATCACCACGATCAACATTCTCATGGGCATGACCATCATGACCACGACCATCATCACCATGACCACAGTCATGCGGAAGAACATAGTGGTAAAACGGTGATTATTCATCACCATTATTACCACCAAGGTGATGTGAACCACTACTATCAATCTGAGCCCGAAACCTGTGGCGTGAAGATTGAAAAACATAAGCATAAACATAAGCACGAGCATCCGCATTCCCATGAACATGCTCATGATCATAGCCATGAAGCGGAATCCACTTTTGCCCCTGCAGGTGACCACCATGACCTCGATTATGGTCAAGGTGAAGCGGGAACCCATGCGCCGGGTATCAGCCAAAAACGCATGTTACAAATTGAGATGGATGTTCTGGATAAAAACAACCATCTAGCCGAGCATAACCGCGAAGATTTTGCGGCAAAAAATATTTTAGCATTGAATCTCGTGTCGAGCCCTGGCTCCGGTAAAACCACCTTACTGACTGAGACCTTGTTGCGTCTGCGTGACAAATTGAACTGCGCGGTGATTGAAGGGGATCAGCAGACCACCAATGATGCTCAGCGTATTCGTGAAACGGGCGTACCTGCCATTCAGGTTAATACTGGTAAAGGCTGCCACTTAGATGCGCAAATGGTGCATGATGCGGTTGACCGTTTAGGTTTGGATGAGAACAGCCTGCTATTCATTGAAAACGTTGGGAACTTAGTCTGTCCGGCGAGTTTTGATCTGGGGGAACGTCATAAAGTTGCGGTGCTGTCTGTCACTGAAGGTGAAGACAAACCCTTAAAATACCCGCATATGTTTGCGGCATCAGACATTATGATCCTCAATAAAATCGACTTGCTGCCGTACCTGCATTTTGATGTCGAAGCATGCATTGCCAATGCAAAACGGGTGAATCCGAATATCCAAGTGATTAAAGTCTCTGCCACTAGCGGTGAAGGGATGGATGCTTGGTTAGCATGGCTGGAGACTCAGCTATGTGCTTAGGAATACCGGGTAAAATCGTTGCGGTGGGCGAAGATGTCCACCAATTGGCGCAAGTTGACGTCTGTGGAGTAAAACGCGACGTGAATATTGGGCTAATTTGTGAAGGTGACACGGCGGATCTGCTAGGTCAATGGGTCTTGGTACACGTTGGCTTTGCAATGAGTGTGATTAACGAAGAAGAGGCTCAAGCCACCCTTGATGCGCTAACGGCGATGAGCCAGTTAGACCATGAAGTGGGGGACTTTACAGGGCTAAATTCGGGAGCAACAGATGCAGTACGTCGATGAGTTTCGCGACCCTGCCTTGGCAAAAGCCTTATTGGCGCATATCCGCAAGCGTATTGCGGATATCCCAAGAGCCAAGCAGCGCCCATTGCAGTTAATGGAAGTGTGCGGTGGTCACACCCACGCTATCTTTAAGTTTGGTATCGACCAGCTTCTTCCTCCTGAAATTGAATTTGTGCACGGACCAGGCTGCCCTGTCTGTGTACTGCCGATGGGACGTATTGATGGCTGCATTGAAATTGCTGAACGTCCTGAAGTGATTTTCTGCACCTATGGCGATGCGATGCGTGTGCCGGGTAAAAATGGCTCTTTACTGGACGCGAAACGCCGCGGGGCGGATGTGCGGATCGTTTATTCACCTTTAGACGCGTTAAATCTTGCCCAGCAACACCCTGAACGTGAAGTGGTGTTTTTCGGTTTGGGGTTTGAAACCACGATGCCGAGTACCGCACTGACACTACAACAAGCGCGTTTACGCCAAGTGAAAAACTTTTCGGTATTTTGCCAACATATCACTATTATCCCAACCCTTCGTAGCCTGCTTGAACAGCCTGATGTGCGAATTGATGGCTTCCTTGCGCCGGGGCACGTCAGTATGGTGATTGGGGCTCATCCTTATCAATTTATTACCCAAGAATTCCATAAACCGCTGGTAGTTACAGGGTTTGAACCCCTCGATATTTTGCAATCTCTTGCCATGCTGGTGGATCAAATTGCGGATGGTCGCTGTGAGGTAGAAAACCAATATAAGCGCATTGTGGCGGATGAAGGCAACTTGCTGGCACTGAAAGCCTTGGATGATGTGTTTGAACTGAAAGCCACCAGTGAGTGGCGCGGATTAGGCGAAATTGCGGGTTCAGGTGTGCAGTTAACTCTTGATTACCAAACCTTTGATGCGGAGCTGCGTTTTAATATCCAGCCTCATCAAGTGTCGGATGACCCTCAAGCACGTTGTGGTGATGTGCTTACGGGGCGCTGTAAACCAAATGAATGCCCGCTGTTTGGGCAACGTTGCACACCACAAACGGCATTTGGCGCGTTGATGGTCTCTTCTGAAGGAGCCTGCGCCGCGTATTACCAATATCGTCGGGAGGCGTAAAATGAGCTCGGATTCTAAAAACGTGGTTACTATGGCTCATGGTAGCGGTGGCCTAGCCATGCAGCAGTTGATTGAACAGCTGTTTTTACAGGCTTTTGCTAACCAAGCTCTCGATGAACGTGAAGACCAAGCGCGCCTTTCTCTCGCAGACATGACGGCATTAGGCGACCGTTTAGCATTCAGTACCGATAGCTACGTGATTGACCCTATTTTTTTCCCCGGTGGCAATATTGGGAAACTGGCGGTTTGCGGTACGGTGAATGACGTAGCGGTTAGCGGTGCTGTTCCAAAATACCTCTCTTGCGGTTTTATCCTTGAAGAAGGTCTACCACTGTCAGATTTGCAAACCATTGTGGAATCCATGGCGGCAACCGCTAAAGCGGCGGGAGTGCAGATCGTGACAGGGGATACCAAGGTTGTACAGCGTGGCGCGGCGGATAAAGTGTTTATCAATACGGCAGGCATTGGTGTGATCCCAACCGAAATTCATTGGGGCGCTCAGCAAATTCAAGTGGGAGATAAAGTGATTGTCAGTGGAACACTGGGCGATCATGGTGCGACCATTTTAAACTTACGTGAACAGCTCGGTTTAGAAGGGCAACTCAGCAGTGATTGTGCGGTTTTAACCCCGATTATTGAGCCTCTACGTGATATTGACGGTGTTCGTGCACTCCGTGATGCTACTCGTGGCGGTGTGAATGCCATTTTGCATGAGTTTGCTCAGGCCAGTGGCTGCGGTATTTCCATCAACGAAGGGGATTTACCCGTTTCTTCCGCCGTTCGTGGCGTATGCGAATTATTAGGCCTAGAACCGCTTAATTTTGCCAACGAAGGCAAATTAGTGATTGTGGTGAAACCTGAAGCTGAACAGCAAGTTTTAGCCGCACTACATCAACATCCATTAGGCGTTAATGCCAAAACCATTGGCAGTGTGACAGAAAATAAACAGGTGAAGCTGGTGGGCATTTTTGGTGCTTCCCGACTGTTAGATTTGCCACATAGCGAGCCATTACCTCGAATTTGTTAGTTATTTGTACCCTAAAAACGGTACCTGAAAACGGTACCGAAATGAAAAAATCACCGATTAGAGGGATATATGATTAAAAAATTAGCGGTTGCCATGTGTTTAATGGGATTAACCCTGCAAGCACAAGCAGCTGAGCCCGCATCATCGACACACACTTTACGACTTGCCATTGGCGCAGAACCTACAGAAGGTTTTGACCCAATGTTGGGTTGGAGCCACGGCAGTTATTTGCTTCTGCATAGCCCACTCTTAAAGCAAAAAGCAGATCTGTCTTGGCACAGTTATATGCTCGAAAGCTACACGCATAATGCAGATGGTAAAGAGTGGATACTGACCTTGAAAAAGGATCTGAAATTCTCGGATGGCTCATCGTTAACGGCAAAAGATGTGGTATTCAGCTACAACAATGCGGCGGCGAGCGGCGGTAAAGTGGATATGGGTAACTTCGCGAAAGCAGAAGAAATCGACCCGCTGACCGTTAAAATCACGTTATCCTCTCCGCAAAGTACGTTTATCAATGTGTTGGGATCGTTAGGGATCGTCTCTGCGGATAAGTATGATGCAAAAACGTATGCTCATAACCCGATTGGGGCAGGTCCATACCGTTTAGTGGCTTTCCAACCGGGTCAACAACTGATTGTTGAGCAAAACCCATACTATGCCGGCCCTAAAAATGATTACGACAAAATGGTGTTTGTGTTCCTTGATGAAGATGCCGCATTTGCTGCTGCACAGAGTGCTCAGCTTGAGGTTGTACGCATTCCACCAGCAGTGGCAAGCAACGCCAATAATGTCCCTAATATGAAGCTGATTGAACGTTACAGCGTGGAAAACCGTGGGATCTCCTTCCCTATTCCACCTGCTGGCGAAAAAGATGCGCAGGGTAACCCAATCGGTAACGACATCACCTCCGATGTGGCTATTCGTAAAGCCATTAACTATGCATTAGACCGCAAGCTGTTGGCAGAATCTGTTCTTGAAGGCTTTGCTGTTCCGGCTTATACCGGTGTCGCTGGGTTACCTTGGAATAACCCTAAATCGTCATTCAAAGATGGGGATTTAGACAAAGCGAAAGCGATTTTGGAAGAGGCCGGCTGGAAGCTGAATAAAGACGGCTTGAGAGAGAAAAATGGTAAAGTGGCGAAACTCACTCTGTGGTACGCCAGTGGGGACACAACTCGCCGCGATTTAGCTCAAGCGATCCGCTCAAGCTTAAAACCGCTCGGTATTGAAATGGATTTGAAATCAGGCAGTTGGGAAACGGTTGAATTGCATATGCATGCCAATCCGACCCTGTTTGGTTGGGGCAGCCTCGACCCAATGGAGTTAGTCCATAACTACAGCAGCAAAGCCGCGGGTGTCGGCTTCTACAATGCGGGTTACTATAAAAACCCAGCGGTGGATGAAATTATCGAAGAAGCGCTACGCCAACCAGACCAAGATGCCGCTATCCCGTTATGGCAACAAGTGGACTGGAACGGCAAAGTGGGTGTGGGCATCCAAGGGGATGCGGCATGGGCTTGGTTGATGAATGTTCAGCATATTTACTTATCAAATCAATGTGTTGATTTAGGTAAAAGCGCCCCCGAAATTCACGGTTCCTGGTCTGTGTTGAATAACGTCGATGAATGGAAGTGGACTTGTAAGTAATGCGAACGACCTTTGGGCTTTTATTGCGATTTATCTGCTTATTAACGGTAACCGCGCTGGGGATTTTTATCCTGCTAAGTTACTCGCCGATTGATCCGATCAAAGCCTATATTGGTAACGACTTGATGCATGTGCCCCCTGAGCAATACCCGCTGATTGCGGCGCGTTGGGGGCTTGATCAACCGCTCTGGATGCAGTTCTGGCGCTGGTTTTCACAAATGCTTCAAGGGGATTTGGGGTATTCGATGCTATATAATACCCCTGTTTTACAAGTGATTTCTGACCGTATTGTTCCTTCACTGGCATTGCTCGGCAGTGCGTGGGTATTTTCCGGTGTGGTCGGGTTTGGGCTTGGGTTAGTCGCTGGGCGCTACCTAAACCGCTGGCCTGACAAAGTTATTTCGGCATTTTGTTATCTACTCGCCTCAATCCCTGTCTTTTGGATAGGTTTATTGCTGCTTTCCCTGTTTGCGGTTTCCTTAAAATGGGCACCAATTTGCTGTGCATGGCCGATTGGCCTCGATGAACAGACCGCCACATTTTCACAAAAAATTCAGCATTTAATTTTACCGGTCATTGCCCTTGGCATGTTGGGCGTGGGCACCATTGCCTTACATACCCGCGCAAAAGTGGCTGAAGTGATGAACAGCGAGTTTATTCATTACGCACAAGCGCAAGGGGATAAAGGCTGGTCAATGATGGGCTTCCATGTGCTTAAACACGCTATTACGCCTGCGATTTGCTTGCAGTTTGCCTCTGTTGGCGAGCTTTTTAGTGGCGCATTATTAGCAGAGAAAGTGTTTGCGTACCCGGGGTTAGGGCAAGCCACCATTGATGCTGGCTTACGCGGAGATGTGCCGCTGTTAATGGGGATAGTGATGCTGTGCGCTGTGCTGATTTTCTTCAGCAATACAATGGCAGATTTGCTATTAAAACGGGTGAATAAGGGAGTGATAAGAGAATCATGACTTATAATCCGAATCGCGCTCTGATCAAACTACTCCTTTCATTAAGTTGCCTGATTTTATTAGGTAGCTACGCCTTTTGGCTGCTCTCTTCTGATATTGAAATGAGCTTGCTTGATAGGCGACAAGCGCCGTCATTGTTGCATTTATTTGGAACAGACAATTTAGGGCGCGATTTATTTGAACGTACATTTCAAGGGCTAGCCACCAGTTTACAAATTGGTTTAACCGCCTCGATCACCAGTGGCATTATCGCCTTGGTGATGGCGGGGTTATCTTCGCTCAATAAAAGCATGGATTATGTCGTGCGCGGCATTATTGACGCGTTACTCGCTCTACCACATTTACTGTTATTGGTACTGATTTGCTTTACGCTAGGCGGCGGGAAAATGGGCGTGATTTGGGCGGTAGCATTAACCCATTGGCCTAAATTAACGCTGATTCTACGTTCTGAACTGCTGCGGGTTCAGCAAACGGATTACATTATGTTATCCCATCGTATTGGCAACAGCGCATTTGAGCGTTTACGCTACCATTACTTACCGATGTTGCTTCCTCAATGGATGGTCGGGACATTATTGATGTTTCCGCACTCCGTGTTACACAGTGCCGCATTAAGTTTCCTCGGGTTTGGGTTAGCACCCCATGAGCCATCGCTGGGCATTCTGCTTTCTGAAGCGTTACGTTACTTGAGTACCGGTGCGTGGTGGATGGTGGTTTTCCCCGGTGCGGCATTGATGGGGTTAGTTCTGCTATTTGACCAATTTGCGAAATCGGCTCAACAATTGTGGTTAAGGGGAGCAACATGCTGAAATTTGAAAATCTGACCATTGATGTGGCGCAATATCGTTGGTTGGGCAAAAAGCAATGGTCTCCATTACTGCAAGATATTTCGCTAGATATTCAACCTGGTGAAATGGTGGCGCTGATTGGCGGTAGTGGTGAAGGTAAAAGTTTATTGCTACAAAGCGCATTAGGATTATTGCCAGACAATATGCGCTGTAAAGGGAATATCGAACTGAATGGTCAAGCCCTGACAGAGAAAACCAAATCCCAGTATCGTGGGAATTCGTTGTGTTACGTGCCTCAAGGTGTGAGCGCGTTAAATCCATTAATTCAGATTGGTCCTCAGCTAGAACGCGCCGCGGTACTTAGCGGGAAGCATATAAAAATGCACGATGTCGCACGACATCTACAAGAGTACAGTTTGCAATCGAGCCTTGTGAATCACTACCCAAGCCAGCTCTCAGGGGGAATGGCTAAAAGGGTACTGGCGAGCAGCGCCACGCTTTCTCGCGCGGAATATATTCTCGCTGATGAGATCTCTTCATGGCTGGATGACGAACATGCGGTGCAATTGCTCGATAATATTAAATCTCTGTGTCGCGATGGTCGCGGTGTGTTATGGGTGACTCATGACCTTTCTATGGCGGTGCGTTTCGCCGATCGCGTGGCACTACTGCGTAATGGTGCGCTTGAAGAAGTACTGAGTAGTCAAAAACTCAAACAAGGTGGTGGCGGACAATGGATCCAATCTCTATGGAATGCTCTGCCGGAACATCAATTTATGATGTTGGATGAATGGAGGTAGCCAGATGCTAGAGATTCAAAATCTGCGTATTGAGCAAGCGGGTAGGGCACTGTGGGATAACCTGAATTTGTCATTGGCAGATAATGAACGGCTTGGCATTTCCGCTCCCAGTGGATTTGGGAAAACGACGCTGGGACGTGTACTCGGTCAGTGGCAAAAGCCCACTGATGGGCAAGTTTTATTGAATGGTGAACCTGTTCCTCATCGCGGTTATTGCCCTATTCAGCTAGTCCCGCAGCACCCAGAAAAAAGCTTTAATCCTTATCGTACCGTAGGTTCCAGTGTTCGTGATGCGTGGGAACCGGATGCCCAATGGTTAGATTACCTTTCTATTAAACCGCAATGGTTAGAGCGGCGCCCCAGCGAGTTATCGGGCGGAGAACTAGCACGGGTAGCTTTACTTCGTGCTCTCGATCCTCGTACTAAAGTGTTGATCGCCGATGAAATCACGGCTCAATTAGATGCCCATCTTCAAAAGGAAGTGTGGCAGCATTTGATCCGTATTTCACAGCAACGCCCCCTCGCGATGATTATTTTTAGCCACAATAAAGCGCTGCTGGAAAAAGTGTGTACCAAGGTGTGGACGGTGGATCCACAATAGCGGTATTAGTGGTCTCGATATTGATTGGATTTCTCTAGAAACAAGTTGGAAGAGCTGTTCAAGGCATTGCCGCCGCGGCGCTGATCCCTGGGGCGTTATCCATTATTACTCAAGCATTTAGTAATGATATCGAGCGAATTAAAGTGATTGGTATCTGGTCAGCAGTTAGTGCGTTATCACTGATTATTGGCCCTATTTTAGGCGGCTTTTTGGTGGATACCTTTGATTGGACAACCATTTTTATCATCAATATTCCGATTGGCTTGTTGACTTTGGTATTGGGTGGACTCGGGATCACGGAAAGTGCCGATCCAGATAAGGCGGCATTAGATCCGGTTGGTCAGTTGTTGAGTATTGTTGCTCTTGGTGGGATCACTTATGGGTTAATTGAAGCCGGGGATCTCGGTTGGGATAGCCCATGGACTCTGGGAAGTTTAGCGCTTGGCGCTGTGGCATTATTGAGTTTTGTTGCCGTAGAGCTGAAGGTGGCTCGCCCCTTATTACCGTTGTATCTATTCAAGAAAAATCCTGATTTTTTTCAATACAATATGGCATCATTTGCCCTCGGGTTTGCTACCTACAGTAATGTGTTTTTTATCGCGCTGTTCTTACAGAAAGGGCAAGATTGGGGGGCGTTTGAAGCAGGCTTACGGATGGCGCCAGAATTTATCGCAATGGCATTGTTTTCATTCGGTTTCGGTCTGCTTTCTCGGCGATACAGTGTCCGTAATATTATGATTATTGGTTTTCTGCTGATAGCTCTGTCGTCCATGCTTTTAACACGAGTTAATGCTGATACCGACTATTTCCCTATTGCGGCCACGTTATTTATTTTGGGGGCGGGCATGGGAATGGCAACACCGGCAATAGGCGCATTGGTGATGTCGAGTGTAGAAAAAGCCTATTCAGGGATGGCATCTGCGGTGATGAACGCATTGAGACAAACAGGTATGACTCTGGGGATCGCCTTACTGGGTACGCTAATGATCCATCGAGCCGTTGATTTATTGCTGAGTAATCAAAAGGTTAATTTACATCTTTCTGATGAGCAGATTGTCGAATTAGTGAATCATCATGGGGTTTTTTCGTCGACGATAATTGAGCAAGCAACCCGCTCAGCCTTTGTTTCGGGTTTTAATTTAGCGATGTTTGGTGGAGCATTAGCCATTTTGCTTTCATTAGCGTTAATGTTTAAACGCTAGCAAAAATTGAGAGTGAGTGACCGATAAAAAAACACCTGCCGAAGCAGGTGTTTGATTTTGTAGATTTGAAGACGTTTACGGCTTATTCGTCTAAGAAGCTGCGCAGAACTTCTGAGCGGCTTGGGTGACGTAATTTACGCAGCGCTTTCGCTTCAATCTGACGGATACGCTCACGGGTAACATCAAACTGTTTGCCCACTTCCTCTAAGGTGTGGTCAGTGTTCATGTCGATACCGAAACGCATACGCAGGACTTTCGCTTCACGTGCGGTTAAGCCAGCCAGAACCTCATGAGTTGCCGAACGTAAGCTTTCTGACGTTGCAGAATCTAATGGTAACTCTAATGTGGTATCTTCAATGAAATCGCCTAAATGTGAATCTTCATCATCACCAATTGGCGTTTCCATGGAGATTGGCTCTTTCGCAATCTTCAGTACTTTACGGATTTTATCTTCCGGCATTAGCATGCGTTCTGCCAGTTCTTCTGGCGATGGCTCACGGCCCATCTCTTGCAGCATTTGACGAGAGATACGGTTCAGTTTGTTGATGGTCTCAATCATGTGAACCGGAATACGGATTGTACGTGCTTGGTCAGCGATAGAACGGGTAATAGCCTGACGGATCCACCATGTTGCATAAGTTGAGAACTTATAACCACGACGGTATTCAAACTTATCAACCGCTTTCATCAGACCGATGTTACCTTCTTGAATCAAATCAAGGAACTGCAGACCACGGTTGGTATATTTCTTCGCGATAGAAATAACCAGACGTAAGTTTGCTTCAACCATCTCTTTCTTCGCACGACGAGCCTTAGCTTCACCGATAGACATACGACGGTTGATGTCTTTAACCTGTTCGATTGTCAGGCCAGTTTCTTCTTCGATTTGACGCAGTCTTTGCAGACAACGCAAAACTTCTTCTTCCACTTCCAGCAGTTTTTCAGACCACGGCTTGTTCATCGCTTTTGCTGCGGTTAACCAAGTTTCGCTGGTTTCATTGCCACTGAATAAGGTGATGAAGTTCTTCTTAGGCATTTTGCACTGTTCAACACACAGCTTCATGATGGTACGTTCTTGCAAACGAACTCTGTCCATCATTTCACGCATGTTGTTGACCAGATAGTCAAACTGCTTAGGTACTAAACGGAACTCTTTGAAAACTTCGGATAATTGCTCGATAGCTGCCGCAGTTTTCGCATCGCTACGACCATATTGTTTAATATGGGTGCGAGTTTTTTCATATTGTTCGCGAAGATCAGAGAATTTCTGACGCGCTAACTCAGGATCGATGCTGTTATCGTCATCGCTATCGCTGTCATCGCCGTCTTCATCTTCTTCGTCTTCGTCGTCTTTATCTAACTCTTCTTGTGGAAGTTCAGAACCTACGTGGGTTGCTGTAGGGGCTAAATCTTCTTCCGCATTTGGGTCAACGAACCCAGTGATGAGATCAGATAAGCGGCTTTCGCCAGCTTCGACGCGGTCATACTGTTCAAGTAAGTAGGTGATAGCCTCAGGATATTCAGCAACAGAGCACTGAACCTGATTAATACCATCTTCGATACGTTTTGCTATGTCGATCTCACCTTCACGGGTAAGAAGTTCGACAGTCCCCATTTCACGCATATACATGCGCACTGGGTCAGTGGTACGGCCGATTTCACTTTCAACACTGGACAATACTTGAGCTGCAGCTTCAGCCGCATCTTCATCCGTGTCGGAAGTATTTTCAGCCAAAATTAAATCATCGGCATCAGGTGCTTCTTCCATGACCTGGATGCCCATGTCATTAATCATCTGGATGATATCTTCAATCTGATCCGAATCGACGATATCTTCCGGCAGATGGTCGTTTACCTCAGCATAGGTTAAATAACCTTGCTCTTTACCCTTGGTGACGAGTAGCTTAAGCTGTGACTGCGGGTTTTGCTCCATAAGACGGTATCCACACTTCTGAGTATTTAAATTGGTGTCGGTCGGCGAAACTAACGGCCAACAAGAACATTTAAAGGGACATTTGACTACGCGCTACGCCCTTTATATTTCGTAGCATTTACAGGCATTTGCCTTGTTATTTGCGGCACTTAAGCCGTTCTGTATACTATTTTTTGGATGCTTTACGTTTTCACTCGTGAAAGAGTGATTAGACGGACTTCTTCGCGCTCTTCAGGTGTCAGCCTTTGTGTTCGTTCTTTCGCTATCAGATAGTCGAAACGCTCATCGAGGGCGCTATTAAATAGATGATTTAGAGCATCTATAAAGGTATTTTCCGCTATTTCCTCTATTTCTATATCGTTCCATGTTGCGAGTTTTTCAAGTTGTTTCGCGAAATTATTATCGCGATAACGTTCTAGCAACTGCCCAGTGGTCATTCCGGGGGTGGAACGGCAAACTTCAACCAATTCCTGAAATAGAGAAAGCCCCGGCATTTGGATATGGGCAATTCCCTCTAGCGAGGGAACAAGCTCCGAAAAGTTCGGATTTTGCACCAACAACGCGATAAGTATACGCATTGTTGTTGGTTTCAGTTTGGGTGCCTGATAGTTAACTGGCTCAGTACTCTCTCTATCAATCATAGCAAGAACTTGGGAAATATCCGGTATACCAATGAAATTTCCTAGCTCTTGTGCCATATAGAGGCGCAGAGTTTCACCCGGAATCTGTTTTATCAATGGGATAGCAAGTTTACTAATTTTTGCTCGACCCTCTTGGGTTTTTAAGTCCACTTGGGGAACTAAAGAGTCAAACAAAAAGGTGGAAAGACTTTGCGCATTTTCCATGCGTTGCTCAAAGGCGTCTTTTCCTTCTTTGCGTACCAATGAATCTGGGTCTTCGCCATCAGGTAAAAACATAAAACGGAGTTGGCGACCATCGGTTAGATAGGGAAGGGCGTTTTCAAGTGCACGCCAAGCGGCATCTCTTCCTGCTCTATCTCCGTCATAACAGCAAATTACGGTATCTGTTGAACGATAGAGCAATTGAATATGCTCAGAGGTTGTAGAGGTGCCAAGTGATGCAACCGCATAGCGGATGTCATACTGTGCGAGTGCTACAACGTCCATATAGCCTTCAACAACAAGTAATTTTGCAAGCTCACTACTATTTTGCGTGGCTTCATAAAGGCCAAAAAGTTGGCGTCCTTTATGGAATATATCGGTTTCTGGGGAGTTTAAATATTTTGGCAATGCATCGCCTAACACCCGTCCACCAAATGCAATTACGCGACCGCGACGATCCCGAATAGGGAACATGATTCGCTCTCTAAAGCGATCATATACGCGACCATTATCATTAGTGACCAGCATACCCGCTTCATCAAGTTGCTGACGGCTTTCTGGATTCACTGCAAATTTCTTTAAAAGGTTGTCCCAGCCTGCGGGCGCAAAACCAATCGAAAAATGCGAGATAATATCTGCACTTAAACCACGTTGGCTTAAATAATCTTTGGCTTTATTGGCCGATGGATGATTTAAGGCAGCGCAGTAAAACTGATTTATTTTTTCCATCAATTGGTACAAATTTTGACGCTGATGGAGTTCAATTTGGCTGGTTCCGGTTCCTTTTTCGTAAGGAACATCCAGACCGTGTAATGCGGATAACTCTTCTATTGCTTCGACAAAATCTAATTTGTCGTAATTCATCAGAAAATCGATGGCGTTACCATGGGCACCACAACCGAAACAATAGTAAAATTGTCTCTCACCATTGACAGTAAATGATGGTGTTTTTTCGTTATGAAAAGGACAGCAAGCGTGATGGTTCTTACCCTGTTTTTTTAACGGGACTTTTGCATCGACTAAATCAATGATATCGGTTCGAGCGAGTAAGTCATTGATAAATGAACGCGGAATTCGTCCAGCCATAAGCCTCTTTTTCGCCTGTTGATGAACGATAATAAGCCGCGCTTCCGTTAGGAAAGCACGGCCTTTAACTGCTAACTACTTACTTGTCTGTATTGGCTGCGATTAAAATCGCAATCAATTAGTACAGACGAGTACGGCGTGCGTTTTCGCGAGCCAGTTTTTTAGCGTGACGCTTTACAGCTGATGCTTTAGCGCGTTTACGTTCAGTCGTTGGTTTTTCATAGAATTCACGACGACGAACTTCTGCTAAAACTCCTGCTTTTTCACAAGAACGTTTGAAACGACGCAGTGCTACGTCGAATGGCTCGTTTTCACGTACTTTAATTACCGGCATGTGCCTCTCACCTCAATAGAAATCGGTTTGTTGCTGGTTTTTGTTCACCAGCCGTCATTTAAAATGGTGCGGAATTTTACTTCAATGAGTACGGGTTTGTAAAGTGCCGTATAAAATTGAATCACGCAAGATCACCTGTTTTGCCTCAGCTTTAATCAATAAAGTGAGAAAAACCAGATAATAATGAGAATTTGCCACACGAAATTTTTATTACAGGGGTCTGATTATAGACTATACAACTTGGAAAGTCAGCCTTTTGCTGGGATTAATTGTGGGATTTCATGACTTTTTATTACGCAATGACGCAAATTTAGGCGCGATGGTGCAAATTTAGTGATAGACTTGCCCTCATGCAACAAACAAGGGTAGTGCAATGCGTGTTTTAGGTATCGAAACATCTTGCGATGAAACTGGAATCGCAATCTATGATGATAAACTGGGTCTACTTGCGAACCAGTTATACAGCCAAATTAAAGTTCATGCTGATTACGGCGGTGTCGTACCCGAATTAGCCTCTCGTGATCATATCCGCAAAACAGTACCGCTGATTCAAGCGGCACTCAAAGAAGCCAATTTAACCCGCGAAGATATCGATGCCGTTGCGTACACCGCAGGTCCCGGTTTAGTGGGTGCATTGATGGTGGGAGCGACGGTGGGTCGTGCGCTGGCGTTTGCGTGGGATGTACCTGCGGTTGCTGTGCATCACATGGAAGGGCATTTGCTCGCTCCTATGCTGGAAGAAAAAAGCCCAGAGTTCCCATTTGTGGCATTGCTAGTGTCTGGTGGTCATACCCAGCTAATTAGCGTGACGGGCATTGGTGAATATGAACTTCTCGGTGAATCCATCGATGATGCAGCAGGCGAAGCATTCGATAAAACGGCGAAATTACTCGGTTTAGACTATCCGGGGGGGCCTGTGTTATCACGCATGGCGCAGCAAGGCGTTGCAGGGCGTTTTGTTTTCCCTCGCCCGATGACTGACCGTCCGGGGCTGGATTTCAGTTTTTCCGGCTTGAAGACGTTTGCGGCAAATACGATCCGCGATAATCCTGATGATCCTCAAACTCGCGCTGATATCGCTCGTGCTTTTGAAGATGCAGTTGTGGATACGCTCGCGATAAAATGTAAGCGCGCGCTTGAGCAAACTGGCTTTAAACGCTTAGTGATGGCCGGTGGTGTGAGTGCTAACCGTACTTTACGCGCCAAAATGGAAGAAGTTTTGAAACAGCGTGGCGGCGAAGCATTTTATGCACGCCCTGAGTTTTGTACCGACAATGGTGCAATGATTGCTCTCGCGGGCTTAATTCGCTTAAAAGGCGGTGCAAATGCAGATTTAGGCGTGACCGTTCGTCCTCGCTGGCCGCTTGCAGAGTTGCCACCGTTAGATGAAGGCGCTGTTAAATAATTAATTATGTTTTGAACATAATTAAAGTGAGGGCTAGCGTATTACGTTAGCCCTCTATTTTTTAATGTAAAATGTTTTTAGTGCAAGATAGTCACTGCATCTTCTAAACGAATGGAACGATCTTTAACGTGATTTGCGGTCTCGGTGCTCTGCTCAACGAGTAAGCTGCTTTGTTGAGTGATGGATTCCAGTTCACTGACGGCTTGTGTGATATCAGAGATCCCAGAGGCTTGCTCCGTTGTAGCATGGCTAATATGGGTAATTAGCTGTGTTACGTTTTGCACTTGATCCACAATCTCTTTCATTGTGTTCCCCGCCGCGTAGACTTGGTCTTTACCGGAGCTCACTTTCTTCTCACAGTTATTGATAAGTTCGCGAATATCGTTCACTGCACTGGCACTGCGGCTCGCTAAGCTACGAACTTCATTGGCGACGACCGCAAAGCCTTTACCTTGCTCACCGGCTCTAGCGGCTTCCACGGCAGCATTCAGTGCCAAAATATTGGTTTGGAATGCAATATCTTTAATCACATCGGTGATGGAGTTAATTTTACTGGTGCTATGGACGATTTCATCCATGGTGGTGACGACCGCATCCATCATTTCTCCCCCATTAACGGCCGTTTCACTGGTTTCGTTCGATAGCACATCGGCTTTATGCGTGTTGTCCGCATTCATCTTAACGGAGACCGCCATTTGATTCATGGTAGCGGCGGTTTGCTGCATATAGCCTACGGTACGCTGTGTATGACTATCGAGTTCACCACAATCGCTCACTAACGATTGGCTTCCTTTACGGACGTTATCTACTTGCTCAGAGACATCGTTAATCAGCCAGCGACACACTAAGCCTAGCTGGCCAATGGAGCGCAGTATCTGCCCAATTTCATCAACGCGGTTCATGTGATCAATGCTATTACGGTTACCTCGCGCTACGCTTAATGCCTGAGACATAATATTTTCGAGCGGCTTCGCAAAACTACGTTCTAACATCACATTACCGAGTAGCAGGGTTATTAAGGTGAATAAGCTGGTCAGTAGTAGTGCATTGCCGGATAGACCCGATAAACCCGCCATCGCCATCCACAGAACAAATAAGCTGCTGGAAATTAAACGGCAACGCCAGCGAACAGATAGGGTTGAAAGTGAGAATCGGCGGCGTTTTGGCAGCACGATCCCCTTATAAATTCGGCGATTGCTACGATTTTCGACTAGAGTTTTATACAGCGGCTCAACCGCGGCGATTTCCTCTCGGGTCGCGCGTAGACGAATGGACATATAACCGGTGATGACACCTTTTCGCTGCATAGGGATGATATTAGCGCGAACCCAGTAATGGTCGCCATTTTTACGGCGATTTTTGACGATCCCAGTCCAAGGCTCTCCCATTTTTAAGGTACGCCACATATCCGCAAAGGCGGCTTTAGGCATATCTGGATGACGAATAATACGGTGTGGTTGCCCCATTAATTCATCGAGGTCATACCCGCTGACTTGCACAAAAAAATCATTAGCGTGAATAATATTCCCTTGAAGGTCGCTTGTGGTCATCAAGGTGATATCTTCATCTAAGATATGCTCATTTTGGGTTACATAAGGAGTTCTGCTCATTTTATATTCACTTTTATAGTTAAGTTTTCCTTTATATAGTCGACAGTTTTTAATTATTCATTAGTAATAAATTTGCAATCTTTTAACTATTTTTTAAAAGTGTGCGCTAAGTTATACGTAGGTGTAAATACGTACAAAAATAAGTGAGATTTTGTGAGTGAGCGAAGTAAAAAATAGGGGGAATTTTTGATAATAGAGTGGGTTTTGGCTGAATGTAAAAGGCGGGTTAGTCACAACAAAAAAGGCTAAAAATTAGCCCTTATTGTTGGTGATTTTTATAGCTCATGTTTAGTGATTATTCATCATGATCGTCACGTTGTTCTTGAGCAATCTCTTTGGCGGTCTTTTGTTTTTTGTTTTTCAGTTTTTGCCAAATCCGGCTCTCTTGCCCACGCCATAAGCGTTGGATATTTGCATGATGACGGACTAACACTAAGCACGAGAGCATGGCTACAGGGAACGTGAATTCTGGTTTAAACCACCACACATAAAATGGCGCCATTAGAGCACTGACAATCGCCCCAAGGGATGAGTAGCCACTGAGCAATACGGTGAGCAGCCAAGTGCCTGCCACCAAACCTGAAAGATCCCAACCGATTGCCGCGATGGATCCAAATGCGGTAGCAACGCCTTTTCCACCTTTAAAGTGAAAGAAAACCGGATAAATATGTCCAAGGCAGGCTGCAATCGCGACCAAGCCAAGATAGAATGGTTGCACATTTAAATAATAAGCAAGCCATACAGGGATCATCCCTTTCAGTACGTCACAGACCAGTACTGAGGCAGCGGCAGCTTTGCCACCGACGCGTAAGACGTTAGTTGCACCGGGGTTACCAGAGCCGTGTTGACGAGGGTCGGGTAATCTTGCCAGACGGCAGATCAAAATAGCACTCGATATTGATCCGCAAAGATAGGCGAAGATTATCATGCCAAGCGCGATAGCACTCATAACTAACTCCAAAAACGGTTTAAGCTATTTATATGTAATTCACTTCAGTCTTGGATAATACGCATATTTTTCCTGAAGTGGTATCAATTCAGCACATAAACGAGAAAATGACGTGATGGATATCGTATTTATTGAACAATTATCAGTCATCACCACCATTGGTGTATATGACTGGGAGCAAGATATTGAACAAAAACTTTTGCTCGATATCGAAATGGGATGGGACAATAAACAGGCCGCGATGAGCGATAATGTTGAATTATGTTTGAATTACGCTGAAGTTAGCGAACGTGTTGTTAGCTATTTAGAACAGAATAAATTTGGGTTAGTTGAAAGAGTTGCAGAAGAGGTTGCTCAACTGCTGATGAATGAATTTTTCACACCTTGGGTACGTATTCGAGTGTCTAAGCCAGGGGCTGTTGCTCGTGCTGCCAATATGGGCGTATTGATTGAACGTGGTACAAAAACCAGTTAGTGGGGATTGTTGCGTGGATGTTGGCGGTTGAAGTACCGCCAATATTTTCAGTTATTTTAAATCATTACTCTTTGTATTTTTAGCCACTCTTCAACTGCTTGAATACGCTGCTTAGTCAGTTCCTCTCGGATTTGTGCGCCTTGGAAACCCTGCTCAATAATCGATTTCACCGCGACCGCTTTGGCTATCTCATAGGATTGACGTAAAAATATCCCTTGAGGATAAGCTTGGTTTTCTAACCCTCCGCGACCTCTGGCATCAGCCTCACTCACTAAACTAAGCTGAGAAATACGCTCAGGTTTACGCCAGCTATCTAATCCATCAAAGATCCCCACAATATCGGCAGCGCTGAGCTTGTTAATCACATGGATCATATCGTGATATTTTGCAGCAAGGCAGGCGAGGTCTTTAGTGCTGGTTGGGATCTTATACCGCTCACACATGTCGATGATCAGGGGGATCCCTGCTTCTCCATGCTGCGGATGACTCGGCCAGACCGCTTTAGGCGTAAGTCCTTTACCTAGGTCATGGCATAACGCAGCAAAGCGCACATCAATATCTTTCGATAATGTTGCCACCACGCGCATTACCATCAAAATATGGATCCCTGTGTCCACTTCCGGATGCCATTTTTCAGGGGCTGGTACGCCGAATAGGTTATCAATTTCAGGAAATAGAACGGCAAGTGCGCCGCATTCACGTAAAACTTCAAAGTAAACTTGCGGTGAATTGGACATTAGCGCTTTGTGCGTTTCTGTCCAGACGCGCTCTGGAGTGAGATGGGATAGCTCTCCCGATTCCGACATGGACTGCATCAACGCCATGGTTTCTGGGGCAACTCGAAAGCCTTGAACATAATAGCGAGCGGCAAAACGTGCCACACGCAATACGCGCAATGGGTCTTCCAAAAAAGCATCAGAGACATGGCGCAGAACGCGATTTTTGAGATCACGCACACCATGATGGGGGTCGACCAATTCCCCTGTATCGCTTTGAGCGATAGCGTTGATGGTTAAATCTCGGCGCAGTAAATCATCTTCGATAGTGACGTCTGGCGCGCTATAACAGCTAAACCCTGTGTAGCCAGAACCGATTTTTCGTTCCGTTCTGGCAAGGGCATATTCTTCATGAGTCTTTGGATGCAAAAAGACAGGAAAATCTTTGCCTACCTGTTGAAAGCCTTGGGCTAGCATCGCCTCTGGCGTGGTACCCACCACCACATAATCTCTATCTGAGATAGGTAATCCAAGTAATTTGTCACGTACCGCTCCACCGACGAGATAGACTTTCATTTAGGCTCTCTTACATCCAACCATCATTACGTTTTTTACGGCGTGGAATAATGTGAGGCAGAAGTAGCCCTAAAATTAAGCCTGCACCCGCCACGCCACCACCGTACATAAACCACTGTAAAATTAACTCACGGCGACGATCATCCAGATTCACTTCAGCAATGTCTAACTTTTTACCCGCTTTGATGAGTTCGTTTTTCAGTTTTTCATTTTCTGCTTTGAGCTGACGCACTTCACTATCATTATCAGCCACTTTTTGCTGCATGTCTGCGGTGCGGGTATTCCAAGTATTGTCAATGTTATCTAACTGTTGACGAAGCTTTTGATTTTCAGCTTCTAACTGCGGAATTCGGCTTTTCATACTTGGGATGTCGCTAAGCTGATCCGTTGGTATCCAAACGGTGCGGCCTTTGCCATCTTTAATTTGAGCAAATTTATTATCCACTGAAATCAGTTCAACGGATTCACCTGCGTTTAGCGAGCCAACAATGCGGTAGTTGGTGCCTGGGCCACTACGGACATAAGTCGATAAATCTTCAGAAACGTAGCGTGTTTCAGCGTTTGCTGTGATTGAAAGGCCTAACCCCATGATTGAAACAAGTAAAAGTGGAATTTTTCGCATAGTGTTTTTATCTTTTCACGGTGAATGAGTGTCGTATTAATTAAATACTAATAAGTAAAGCCTATTGGTGCAAACGTTAAAGCATAGAGTTGTGTAAATGTTGAATGAGAATGAGAACCTTCCTAAGTCACTGGATAATACAATTTTTAAGCATGTTATTGAAACAACCCTCTAAGGGAATTTATATTTGTAGAATTTTTGGTTTCCGTGCGGTTTCTTTTCTCTGCTTTCAGGGATTGGGGTAATATGGATGCAGTAAAATTATTAAATAAGGAAATGTATGAACCACATAGAAGTTGAACTCAAGTTAGCGGCTCAGAGTTCTGCTATTGATGCTGTTCGTCAGTGTATTTCGACGCTTTCACCACAACATTCTGCGCCTCGCAAGCTGACTAATATCTATTTTGATACGGCACAAAGACAACTACGCCAATGGGATATGGGGTTGCGTATTCGGGGTTGTGATGGTCGTTATGAGATGACGATGAAAACGGCTGGGCAAGTGATTAGCGGATTACACCAGCGCCCAGAGTTCAACGTGGAAATTGATTCCCCTGAAATCAATCTTGCGGCATTTCCAGCAGAAATCTGGCCTGAAGGAACGGATATCGCGCAACTAGAGGATGAGTTGGAAGTTTTGTTTAGCACTAATTTCACTCGTGAAACATGGTTGGTGAAATTCGAAGATAGTGAAATTGAAATTGTTTTCGACCAAGGGGAAGTCTCCGCGGGTGCGAAAGATTTACCGATTCAAGAATTTGAATTGGAACTAAAACAAGGCTTTGTAGCTGACGTACTGAATTTAGCGAAGAAATTCGCAGATATTGATGGTCTGAGTTTATCCTCCCTGAGTAAAGCGGCACGAGGTTACTCATTATTGGCGAGTGAGCCTGTGCCTTTAGTGCGTCCTGAATCTGTGTTTGATTATGAAGAACAACCGATTGAAAAGTCACTGTTGCACATGCAGCAACTTTGCCAGCAACATGAACAGTATTGGCTAGCTGGTGGTGAACATGCGCGTCATGGGCTTAGTGAGTTTTTACGCTTTGTTCAGGCTTTCTTAGTGCATTACCAAAACTCTGCACCGCATTTTGTTCACGATCTCCCTCTGGAACAATTACGTTTGGATGTGACTGATGAAACGGTCAGTGCAGAAGGCTTTTGTTACAGTAGCCAATGGCTAAAATGCAAACTAGCCTTTATTCAGTGGTTAACCGCCTTAACATATACCGATGTCGAATAGGTACTGAATCTATGCCGCTTTCTTCTGAGCTTTTGCAGAACCAACACCAACGTATTATTCAGCTGTTTACGGAGCAATCTTCTGAGCTGCTTCCGCTAAATGAATCTGAACTGAATTTTCTCGCATTCAGTGATTTTGCGTTAAAACAGGTTCTCGCTAATTCCCGATTTTTACAGCATATTCGAATACTGCCCCCGGTAGGTGATGAATGGGCTCGCTATGGGGAATGGCTGAAAGAAGCGCTAGCATCGGTGACGGATGAAGATCATTTGATGCAGGTCTTACGCACTTTTCGTCATCATATGTTAGTGCGTATCGCTTGGATGCAAACCTTAGAATTATGTTCCCAGCGCGATACTATTGTGCAACTTAGCGAACTGGCTGAGGTATTGATTGTTGCAGCGCGAGACTGGCTATACAAAACCTATTGCCTCTTGTGGGGAACGCCGTGTGATCGTACTGGAAACCCGCAGCCACTACTAGTGCTTGGGATGGGGAAACTGGGCGGAAGGGAATTAAATTTTTCGTCTGACATCGACCTGATTTTTGCTTATCCCGAAAATGGAGTTACTCAAGGGGGACGTAAAGAGCTGGATAACGCGCAATTTTTTACGCGCCTAGGGCAGAAGCTGATCCGCGTTCTTGACCAAGTCACCATTCACGGTTTTGTGTATCGCGTTGATATGCGTTTACGCCCATTTGGCGATAGCGGCCCATTGGTCTTCAGTTTTTCTGCTTTGGAAGATTACTACCAAGAGCAAGGGCGTGACTGGGAGCGCTATGCCATGGTCAAAGCCCGTATTATGGGGCCTGACAGCATCCATTATGCGGATACCTTGCGTAAATTATTACGCCCGTTTGTCTACCGTCGTTATATTGATTTCAGTGTTATCCAATCCCTACGTAATATGAAAAATATGATTGAGCGAGAAGTTCGCCGTCGTGGATTGGTCAATAACATCAAATTAGGCGCTGGCGGTATTCGCGAAATTGAATTTATCTCCCAAGTTTTTCAGTTGATCCGAGGCGGACGAGAACCCGCGTTACAGTCACAATCTTTATTTACTGCATTACAAGGCATTGAAGAACTTGCATTATTACCAGCACAGCAAGTTACTCAACTGCAAGACAGCTATATCTTCCTACGTCGGTTAGAGAATTTATTGCAAAGTATCGATGACCAACAAACCCAGACATTGCCCGATGATGCTTTAAATCAGGCGCGTTTAGCGTGGGGGATGGGATTTGCGAATTGGGCTGATTTTTATCAGCAACTGAGTGCAAAAATGGCAACGGTACACCAAATTTTCGCAGAGCAAATTGGTAGCGATGGTGAGGAAGACAAAGTGGAAGAGTGCCATGAAGCGTACATTACGCTCTGGCAGAGTGAGCTTTCCAAAGAGGAGCTGGCAAGTTATTTACCGTCAAAAGATGAACTCGTCGCAGAAAAAATAATCCACGGAATTAACCTGTTCCGCCATGATCTTAATAAGCGCACTATTGGCCCCCGTGGTCGCGATGTTCTTGATGAGTTAATGCCAAAGTTGTTGGCAAAAGTGGGTGAGCGCGAAGATGCAGAGCGAGTGATTGAACGCATCACGCCATTATTGCTGAGCATTGTTAGTCGAACAACTTATTTAGAGTTGATGCTCGAATTTGACGAAGTGCTAACTCACGTTATTCGCTTATGTGCGGCTTCGCCAATGATTGCCGAGCAGTTAGCTCGTCACCCGCTTTTGTTGGATGAATTACTCGACCCGCAGTCCTTGTATCAGCCATTACCGCTCACCGCCTACCGCGATGAATTACGCCAATATTTAATGCGTGTGCCTGAAGATGACGAAGAGCAGTTGCTAGAAGCGCTCCGCCAATTTAAACAGGCACAGTTATTACGTATTGCCGCCGAAGATATTTCGGGGGTGCTCCCTGTGATGAAAGTGAGTGACCACTTAACGTATTTGGCTGAAGCGATTATTGATGCAGTGGTGCGTCAAGCATGGCAAATGATGGTCAAGCGCTATGGGGAACCCGATCACTTAGCTCAGTTCGATGAAAAACAGTACGGATTTGCGGTACTGGGCTATGGTAAATTAGGTGGCTGGGAGCTGGGTTATAGCTCAGATTTGGATTTGGTTTTTCTGTTTGACTGCCCGATGAATGCGGTGACAACAGGGGATCGTTCTATTGAGGCTCGTCAATTTTATCTGCGTGTTGCACAGCGTATTATTCATCTTTTTAGCACCCGCACGGCTTCTGGGGTATTGTACGAAGTGGATGCTCGCCTAAGACCTTCCGGTGAATCGGGCATGTTGGTCAGTACAATCCAATCTTTCGATGACTACCAAAAAAATGATGCATGGACGTGGGAGCACCAAGCGCTGATCCGCGCTCGTATGGTGTTTGGCGACAGTTCGCTACAGCAAAAATTCATGCAAATTCGCCATGAAACCTTATGTCTGCCGAGAGAGCCAGATGTGCTTCGTGAGCAGGTGCGGGATATGCGCCTGAAAATGCATCGGCATTTGGGAAGCCATCAGGAAAATGAGTTTGATTTAAAAGCCGATCCGGGCGGGATCACTGACATTGAGTTTATTGCTCAATATTTAGTGCTGCGTTTTGCGACAGAGAATCCGGCTTTAACTCGCTGGTCAGATAATGTACGCATCTTTGAATTAATGGCGCAGTACGATTTTATGCCAGAAGAAGAGGCTTATGGCTTAACACAAGCGTATGTGACGATGCGTAATGAATTGCACCATCTTGCATTGCAATCTTTACCAAGCCGCGTAGAGAGCCAGCAATTTGCGACTCAGCGAGCGCTGGTGTTAGCCAGTTGGCGAAAATGGCTGGAGTAATTGATTAGGTAGCAAATTATTTAGGCGATATCGTGCAATATGGTAGTATTGGCGGCAATTAATTGTAGATTTTCTTTTCATAACTGGAGTGCGGGATGAAAGTAACCCTTCCTGATTATAAGCAAGCAGGTGTCTTGGTTGTTGGTGATGTCATGTTAGATCGCTACTGGCATGGACCTACAAATCGTATTTCGCCTGAAGCGCCGGTTCCGGTTGTTAAAGTGACCATGGTGGAAGAGCGTCCAGGCGGCGCGGCAAACGTGGCAATGAACATTGCGTCACTGGGCGCAAATTCTCGCTTAGTGGGGTTAACGGGGATTGATGATGCGGCAAAAGCGCTGACCGAGAACCTGAATGGCGTGAATGTACGCTGTGACTTTGTGGCCATTCCTACACACCCAACCATTACTAAGTTACGTGTTTTATCCCGTAACCAGCAGCTGATCCGCCTCGACTTTGAAGAAGGGTTCGAAAATGTGGATGCGCAGCCAATGTTAGAGCGCATCGAGCAAGCCCTGCCTCATATTGGCGCGTTGGTGCTGTCTGACTATGCGAAAGGTGCATTAACCGAAGTTGAAAAGATGATTGCGCTGGCGAATAAAGCGGGCGTACCTGTTCTTATCGACCCGAAAGGCAACAATTTTGAGCGTTATCGTGGCGCGACGCTATTAACGCCAAATATGTCTGAATTTGAAGCGATTGTAGGTCGTTGCAAAGATAATAAAGATGTTGAAGAAAAAGGGATGCAGCTCCTGGAATCTTTGGAGTTATCCGCACTGTTGATTACTCGCTCAGAGCAAGGAATGAGCTTGATCCGCCGTAATGAAGCACCTTTACATTTACCGACTGAAGCACAGGAAGTCTTTGATGTTACAGGGGCTGGCGATACGGTCATTGGCGTATTGGCGGCATCAATTGCATCAGGTCGCCCATTACATGAAGCTTGTGCATTAGCAAATGCCGCAGCGGGTGTTGTGGTTGGCAAATTAGGGACTTCAACAGTTTCCCCTATCGAATTAGAAAATGCTATCCGTGGTCGCGCAGAAAATGGTTTCGGCGTAATGACCGAGAGCCAGCTGAAGCAAGCAGTGGCCGATGCACGTGCTCGTGGTGAGCGTGTGGTGATGACCAATGGTTGTTTCGATATTCTGCATGCAGGACATGTTTCGTATCTAGCAAATGCACGTAAATTGGGTGATCGCCTGATTGTTGCGGTAAACAGTGATGCATCGACTCGCCGCTTGAAAGGGGAAACTCGCCCAGTTAATCCATTAGACCAACGTATGATTGTGTTGGGTGCATTGGGTGCTGTGGATTGGGTTGTGCCATTCGAGGAAGATACACCGCAGCGTTTGATCTCCGAAATTCTGCCTGACATCTTAGTAAAAGGTGGGGATTATCAACCAGATGAGATTGCTGGTAGCAAGGAAGTGTGGGCTGCTGGTGGACAAGTGATGGTACTGAATTTCGAAGATGGTATTTCAACCACTAATATTATTAAAAATATCATGAAAACCAAATAATTAGATTTTAATTGGTTTTAGCAAAAGCCTAGCTTTTCGTCTGCATTTAACTGCGTACAGAAGTTAGGCTTTTTTGTTTGTGACTGAATCAATCTTCTTGTTTTTCTTCAATCACTTTTTCATCTGAAAAACGGGCTTCAAGTGCGCTAACGCGTTGCTCCATTTTCATCAGTTTTTCGCGAGTGCGCAGCAAAACTTGTGTTTGAATATCAAACTCTTCACGGCTAACTAAATCTAATTTACCAAGCTGAGATTGCAGCAGTGAACGAAGCTTTTTATCAAAGTCTTCACCTAAGTCACGCACGCCTTTTGGTAATGCACCTTGAATTTGGCGGGCAACTTGTTCAATTTTTTTCGGATCGAGCATTCGCGGGTCCTTCAGTTTCAAAATAACGTCAGTTTCAAAATAAATAATGTGGGGTAGTGTAATACCTGCGGCGTTACGAATAAACCACCTTCTAACATTATTATAGAAACCTAGCCTTTCATCTTGTTTTTATTGGCGAAAAGTGTGAGTAAGTTTCCACTTTATCGTTTGCTCGTTGCACCATTGAATTATTGGAGTTATATTAATTGCGTAATCTCAGGGCGGGGTGAAAGTCCCCACCGGCGGTAACATGCATCGCGCATGAAGCCCGCGAGCGCTTTGTTATCTTTGGCATTATTGTCATGGATAGGAAAGGTCAGCAGATCCAGTGTGAATCTGGAGCCGACGGTTATAGTCCGGATGGGAGAGAATCACTGTATCTGCATGTTTGTATCTTTTAGGTACAACACTGTTCTACATATTGAATAGCTAAACGGCTAGTAGACCGTGGTGTTTATTCATTTCTCGTACTCCTAAGACTGCCCTGGTTCTGGTAACTCAAATATTGTTAATTAAAGAAGGTTTTTACCATGAATCAGACGCTACTTTCCGAATTCGGTAATCCAACCGAGCGTGTTGAAAATGCAATTGAAGCCCTGCGCCAAGGCAAAGGTATCTTAGTTCTCGATGATGAAGATCGTGAGAATGAAGGTGACTTAGTGTTTGCAGCAGAAACCATGACCACAGAGCAAATGGCAATGACCATTCGCTATAGCAGCGGCATTGTGTGCCTATGCATTACGGAAGAACGCCGTAAGCAGCTTGATATCCCGATGATGGTGGAAAAAAACACCAGCCAAAACCAAACGGGTTTTACGGTCACAATTGAAGCTGCGAAAGGTGTCACAACCGGCGTTTCTGCGGCAGACCGTATCACGACTATCAAAGCGGCGATTGCGGATAATGCAGTGCCTGCGGATATTAACCGCCCAGGTCACGTATTCCCTCTGCGCGCTCGTGAGGGTGGGGTATTGACTCGCCGTGGTCATACCGAAGCGACAATTGACTTAGCTGTACTGGCAGGTTTTAAACCCGCTGGAGTACTGTGTGAGCTGACTAATGATGATGGCACAATGGCGCGTGCGCCAGATGTGGTGAAGTTTGCTCGTGAACACAACATGACAGTTGTCACCATTGAGGACTTAGCTAGCTATCGTCTTCAGTTGGAAAAAAAAGCGAGCTAATTCGCTAAGTTTTTAAAACGCTTTGCCTATAGAGTCATCGGCCACAAAGTTGCACACCTTTGTGGCCTCTTCAAATTTTTTGATGATCATTCTCATAATTCCCCCACTGTGTTTTTTCTAAAAAAGGGTATGCTGATACTCATTATCCTTTTTGTGGAATTGAGGTCATTATGTCGACAAATAACCAACACTTAACCCATCGAATGCCTGCGGTATTTATCGGTCATGGTAGTCCGATGAACGCGATTAACCATAATTCGTACACTGAAGCATGGGAAAAACTGGGCAAAACCTTGCCTAGACCGCGTGCGATTTTGGTGATCTCAGCACACTGGTATACCCGTGGAACGGCGATCACGGCGATGATTAAACCGAAAACTATCCATGATTTTGGTGGTTTCCCTGAAGCTTTATACCAAATAGAGTATCCAGCACCGGGATCTCCAGAACTGGCTAAACAGGTGGCTGAATTATTGTCTCCGGAACCAATTCATCAAGATAAAGAGGAGTGGGGGCTTGATCACGGCACATGGGAAATTTTAGTCCGTATGTATCCTCAAGCGGATATCCCTGTTGTTCAGCTCAGCATTGATGGTACGAAACCCGCAGCTTGGCATTATGAGCTGGGGAAAAAGCTGGCGGTATTGCGCAATGAAGGGGTATTGATTATGGGCAGCGGTAACGTGGTTCATAATTTAAGAGCGATGGATTGGCAAAATGCTAATGCAGCGCCTTATCCTTGGGCGACCTCTTTTGAACAGTTTGTGTATGACAATTTACACAGTCTCGATCAGCCGCATCCGCTCACTAAAGGGTTAGATCGTGAAGATGGTAAATTATCGAATCCATCGCCGGAACACTTTTTACCTATCTTACCTATTTTAGGAACTTGGGATGGCGAAGAAGGGATAAGTACGCCGGTGGAAGGGATTGTTTCCGCATCGCTGAGCATGTTGTCAGTGCAAATCGGCTAATATTTTCGAATCAGTTTATGCTTTCAGGTTGGTTAATACTGATAATAAAAAATAAGAAAGCGGCACGAAATAGTTCGTTGCCGCCTTCTTTTTATCAGATACCCTGTTTTATCAAACTAACAAAATATTAGTCGATAATAATATGGGGGTAAAAACGTGATAAATCCTGAGTAATCAGTTCTTTATCTTCACGAATACAGATGCCCGCAGGTTGATCGTTAACTAACCAGCTTCCCACTAATGTGTAGCTGCCTTCAAATTTTGGCAGTGAGTGGAATTGCTGGATAATCATCCCTTCTTCACCATAAGGACCATCCGCAGAAGCGATTTCTTTGCCATTCTCGATGACGCGAATATTCGCACCTTCACGAGAAAATAGCGGTTTAATCACATAGCTTTCAAGCTCTGGTTTGTTACCATCCGCAAAGTAGGCTGGTAACAAGTTTGGATGATCAGGGAACATTTCCCATAACATTGGCAGCAACGCCTTATTGGAGATAATACTTTTCCAGGCGGGTTCTAACCAACGTACACCCGCATCTTGCAGCTTGGTTGAGAAGATTTCTCTGAGCATAAATTCCCATGGATACAGCTTGAACAGGTTACTGATGACCTGATCTTGTGTATCGGTGAATTCGCCTTTTTCACCCAGCCCGATTTCATCCATATACAGAAATTCGGTCGCTACGCCAGCTTCGTTTGCACAGTCTTGCAGATATTGCACCGTGCCACGATCTTCTTCGGTATCTTGGCAGCAAGCCATATGTAGCAAGCGGAAACCGTATTGATCTTTAAGCTCACCAAAACGCTCAATCAGCTGCTCTTGAATGCTGTTAAACTGGTCTGCATTTTCTGGCAGTTTCCCAGCTTCGATTTGGTCTTCTAACCAAATCCATTGGAAGAATGCTGATTCATACAGTGACGTTGGTGTATCTGCGTTATTTTCCAGTAATTTCGGTGGATTTACGCCATCGTAAGCTAAGTCGAGACGGGAATATAATGAAGGCTGCTCACTTTTCCACGAACTACGGACAAATTCCCAACAGTGTTTAGGAATTTGGAAGCGAGCGAGTAACTCGTCGCTTTCAACAACGCGTTCAACCACTTTTAAACACATTTGGTGAATTTCAGCGGTAGCTTCTTCAATTTCTTCAACTTGTGCTAGCGTGAATTGGTAATAGGCATCTTCAGACCAGTACGGTTCTCCGTACATAGTGTGGAAGTGAAAACCAAACTCATCCGCTTTTTCGCGCCAGTTAGGACGCTCTACAATAGGAACACGTTTCATTACTTATCAACCACCCATTGAACGGGAAGAGGATGAGCTGGATTTTGCGGACGAAGATGAACGTTGCGCTGTCGCTTGTTTGTTGACTGTATCACCGAAACCGCCACGAGTAATGGTGGAGGTAGTCGCTGGTTTTGGTGCCATAGCCGTTTTTGGTACGCTCATTGAACGACCGCCAGCAACGGCTGGACCATAACTTTTACCCGTCGCATCAACAAATTTACCATTTGCTGGGCTGGCTGGGTTTTTAGAGCTAAACAGTGGTTGAGATGGTGCGCTACCGCCCATCATACGGCCCATCATGTAGCCCATCATTAATGGCATCCACATGCTGCCACTGCTTTGTGGTTGAGCAGCTGGCTCACCGGCTGCTGGTGTGCTTGTACCTGCGATGCCTGCTTGAGCTGGCGCCTGAGTACACATCGCTTCACCAAATTCTGCCACGCAATCTGCTTGAGTTGCGTATTTTGGCGCTGTTTTAGCGGCTTCATTCAATGCGTTGTTATAGGCAAGGGTACATTGGTCTGCTTGAGATGGATTGGCTTGGCTACAGTCTTGCGCGTTAGTGTACAGAGACACAGTTTCATCGCTCTCTTCACATGCAGACAGCATAAATACAGCACTGACCGCCACAGCGACAGGGGCTAAACGGTATGAGCGCCAAGACTTACGGAAGGCGTTCTGATTAATATTTTTGGTACGCTTCATGGTCATGGTAATTACCTTGAATGAATAATAAGTAAGGGGGTTTGAGATGTTGCCCTTAGAATAGGGGATATAGGATAAAAATTAAAGTACAAATGCTGCACAAATAATGGGAAATGATGGATTTAGCGAAATTGATTCCATTTTTGCATGTTGTTGGTGAAATCTAATGCTGAGTAATTCCTATTTTTCTTTGATATCAATAAATTAATTATGCTGATTTTTTGACTATGGTTGTAATTAAGTTTAGTCAGAATTGACTGAATTTTAAGAATTAGATGAATAAATAATACGGTAAGTTATTCATTATTTAGAGAACAGACAAATTCGCGTTATTTCAAAATAAGCGCTTGGGTGATAGGGCTAAAAAAATAGCCCGCCATTTGGGCGAGCTATTTTCATCGACTCAATTAAATGATTATTTAATTTTTGGTGCAGTCGAGTTGCGAATAATGCTGTCAGGTGAAGTTTGGATTTCTTTACCTAAGCTGGCATTTAAACGCGCAATATCATCTTCGTTTAACGTACCACGTGCAAATTCGATGTTCAGTTGGTTAATCATATAATCGTAACGAGCGTTAGACAGGTTTTGCTTCGCTTGATACAGCGCAGTTGTTGCTGTTAACACGTCAACGATAGTACGAGTTCCCACTTGGTAACCCGCTTCCATTGCATCTAATGAGCTCTGCGCTGAAACAACAACTTGTTTATAAGCGTTGATGCTACTGATTGATGATGTCACGTTGTTATACGATGAACGAACCAATTGGATAACGTTACGGTAAACGCTTTCCAGTTGTTCGCTTGCACTTTGGAAACCATATTGTGCTTGTTCAACTTTTGAACTTATTGCTCCACCAGAATATAGTGGCAAGCTTAATGTTAAACCAATACTGTTTTGGCCATTGTAGCTGTTATTTGCGCCACCGGTACGATCGTAACCGCTACCGTGTTTATACGTATTTGCTACGCTAGTTGATGCATCTAAATCTACGGTCGGCATATGACCCGTTTCTGCTAAACGGATGTTTTCACGAGACACGTCTTGCGCTAAGCGGGCACTCAGTAAGCTCAGGTTACGTTGCTCAGCTTCTTTTAAGATAGACTCAACATCGTCTGGATTAGCAGTTTTGAAGCGGTCGATATTTAAAGAGGCTAACTGGCTATAGTAAACACCGCTGACTTGGCGAAGTTTTTCAACCGCGTTAACTAAATCATTGCGACCAGCCACTTCTTGTGCAATCACGCTATCGTAATTTGCACGGGCGTTTTGCACGTCAGTGATTGCGACTAAGCCGACGTTAAAACGTTGCGTTGTTTGGTCTAACTGGCGGTAAACCGCTTCTTTGTTGGCTTGGATGTAAGATAACGCATCAATGGCTTTCAGTACGTTAAAATAAGCCGTTGCGGTATCTAAAATAAGCTGTTGCTGGCTTGTCTGATAGGTAACATCAGAAATTCCTGCGGTTTTTTCTTGAAGATCCAACTGACGCCATTTTGACATGTCAAACACAGTCTGGGTCAATTTTAATGACGCATTAAGACCCGTGCTTTCGGTATTGCTTGCATCACGGTAACCGCTGCCATAAGTTGCCCCAGCGCCTAAACCTAATTGCGGTAACAGCGGGCTACGTGCTTCGTTGATTTTCTCAAAAGCTTGATTACGTTCAGCAAATGACTTTCTGAGTTCCGGGTTACTGTCTTTGGACTTTTGGTAAACCTGAAGTAAATCTTCTGCGTAACTATTAGCACTGAGACCCACAAAACTCATCGCAATAAAAAGGGGAAGCAGTTTCTTCATTTGGATTCCTTGATTAAACAGCAAATTATATGGAGCCTGTTGTCTAAAACTTATCATGTTACGGACGATGATAGGCTGTTGGAACGCTGAAAAGAGAGACCGTTCTCAAAACAGACCCTATTGTTGCTCATAAATTTGAATAATGGCGCACATTGTAACAGAGGTGTGGCACGGAAAACGGTAGCCTTTTGTGCCATTTAGTCTCAATTAGTTTAAACATTACCTCATCTAAGGTTAAAAAACCTTAAAAACTGATTTCATCCTTCCATCTTTGTTAGTATAAAAATGAAGGAATTAGGAGACTATCAATGAATAATAAAATCGAAAACCCGATTAAATACAGTAAAAATGATATTGAAATTATATCTAAGCGTAAATTATTTAACGGTTTTTTTCAAATGATTGAATATCGATTTAAACATCGATTATTTGAAGGCGGCTGGAGTAAAGAAATTGTTCGCGAAGTGTTTGAAAGAGGGCATGCGGGGGCAATACTGCCTTATGATCCACAAACCGATAATGTCGTATTAATCGAGCAAATTCGATTTCCTGCCTTTGAATCAAGTGAAACGCCATGGTTGTTAGAGATAGTCGCGGGAATGATAGAAGAGAACGAATCCCCCGAAGAGGTGGTTCGCCGCGAATCAACGGAAGAAGCGGGTCTCACCATTGGACGTATAGAAAAATCGATTAGCTATTTATCAAGTCCTGGAGGCACTAGCGAGCGGATTCATGTTTTTGTTGGCGAGGTCGATAGCTCGTTGGCAAAAGGCATTCATGGCTTGGCCTCGGAAAATGAAGATATTCGAGTGCATGTAGTGAGCCGAGAGCAAGCTTATCAATGGGTTGAAGAGGGTAAAATTGATAACGCGGCCACCGTGATTGCCATTCAATGGCTACAATTGAATCATCAAAAGCTGCATGAAAAATGGGTGAAACTGATTTAAATAACCATTAATCTAGTGAAGTGTGTGCTGATTAGCAGATATTTAATGGATAGTTAGGTTAAAATCAGTGACCTACGCACTTCATGGTTTAGGTGATAATACTTAGCGCTATTTTTAAGGAAAAAGGAAGACTTTGGACAGCCAGCTTAAAGTGACTGCTAATAACCCTAAAGTTATTAGAATATTACAAGTTACTGATACGCATCTTTTTGCTGATACGGAAAACACCCTTTTAGGGATCAATACTTACCGAAGCTATCAGGCGGTACTTGATGCGATTGCAGAACAAAACTTACCTGTCGATTTAATCGTCGCCACAGGGGATCTCGTTCAAGACCAATCACCTAAAGCCTATCAACATTTTGCGGCTGGGATTGAGCGTATTCCTGCACCTTGCGTTTGGCTACCGGGAAATCACGATTATCCGCCTGCGATGGTTGGCACCTTAAAAATTGCGGGTATTTCGAGTGCGAAGCAGGTCTTTATTGGTGATGACTGGCAAATTTTAATGCTAGATAGCCAACTACAAGATGTTGCTCACGGCGAGCTTTCTGATCAGCAACTGGAATGGATGAAACAGTGTTTAGATGAGCAGCCGACACGCACGACACTGATTATGCTGCATCATCATCCATTACCTTCTGGCTGCACTTGGTTAGATCAGCACAGTTTACGAAATTCACATATTTTGGCGGACTATCTTAAAAACTACCCTAATGTGAAAGCGATGCTGTGTGGGCATATTCACCAAGAGATGGATGAGAATTGGCACGGTATCCGTTTATTAGCAACGCCATCGACCTGTGTACAGTTCAAGCCTCACTGTACCAATTTTGCTTTAGATACGGTTGCTCCGGGCTGGCGCTATTTGGAGCTAACGGTGAATGAGCAAGGGGAAAAAGTGATTGAAACCCAAGTTTATCGTTTAAATACTCAGGAATTTAGCCCTGACTTTGACTCAGATGGTTACTAATGGCAACATTACTGTATATCCACGGGTTTAATAGCTCACCACTGTCTGAGAAAGCGAATAATCTGAAACAGTGGTTGGCAGAGCATTATCCTCAGATCAACATGATTGTTCCGCAATTGCCTAATTTTCCTCAGCAAGCAGCTAAGCTACTCGATGATATCCTTGCGGAACATCAGCATGAAACAATCGGTTTAGTGGGTTCCTCACTGGGTGGTTATTTCTCCATTTATTTTTCTGAGCGTTATCAAATTCCCGCAGTATTAGTGAATCCGGCGGTGCGCCCGTTTGATTTACTCAGTGACTATCTTGGAGAAAACACCAATCCATATACCCATGAAACGTATGTGTTAGAACCCAAACATATGTATGAGTTGAAGGCTCTGCATCTCGAAAAGATACGTTCGCCAAACTTACTTTGGTTATTGCAGCAAATGGGGGACGAGGTACTTGATTATCGTCAAGCCGTTGCCTATCTTTCAGAGTGTAAGCAAACGGTGGAACCGGATGGGGATCATGCATTTGCTGGGTTTGAACGTTATTTCCCGCAGATCATTCGCTTTTTGTCTCTGGTTGATAACGCAGAGAAATAGTGCGAAAACGCCAATACACTGTTATTATCAACAGTAATCTACTGATTGAATAACCCCAATCTTCTTGAATTATTTAGGGTATAGTTCAATTAATCATCTATTACCGCAGAATGACAACATGACTCAATCTAGTTATAACGCAGAGGACATTGAAGTTCTCAGTGGTTTGGAGCCTGTTCGCCGTCGTCCTGGCATGTATACCGACACCAGCCGACCGAACCATTTGGCTCAAGAAGTAATTGATAACAGTGTCGATGAAGCCTTAGCTGGACATGCCGGACACATCCAAGTGATTTTATACCCCGATCAATCCCTCGAAGTGATTGATGATGGGCGTGGTATGCCTGTTGATATCCACCCAGAAATGAAAGTCTCCGCGGTTGAGCTGATTTTAGGGCAACTGCATGCTGGGGGAAAATTCTCCAATAAAAACTATCAATTTTCGGGTGGTTTGCACGGTGTTGGTATCTCTGTGGTCAATGCGTTATCAAAGCGTATTGAAGTCACAGTGCGTCGTGATGGTCAGGTTTATCAAATTGCGTTTGAAAATGGCGAAAAAGTCGAAGATTTACAAGTCATTGGTACTTGTGGCAAACGTAACACCGGAACCAGTGTCCATTTCTGGCCTGATGAAAGCTATTTTGATAGCCCGCGTTTCTCTGTTTCGCGTTTAACTCATAACTTAAAAGCAAAAGCCGTTTTATGCCCTGGCGTACAAATTACGTTTAAGGATCTGCTCAATGAAACTGAGCAAAGCTGGTGCTATAGCGATGGGTTAACCGACTACTTGATGGAATCGGTCGATGGCTTTGAAGCACTGCCTACCAAGCCGTTTACGGGTGAATTCTCTGCTGAAGTTGAAGCCGCTCAATGGGCGCTATTATGGTTGCCTGAAGGTGGTGAGCTACTGACTGAAAGTTATGTTAACTTGATCCCAACAGCGCAGGGTGGTACTCACGTTAATGGGTTACGCCAAGGCTTACTCGATGCGATGCGTGAATTCTGTGAATTCCGTAATATTTTGCCGCGCGGAGTGAAGTTATCTGCGGATGATATTTGGGATCGTTGCGCCTATGTTTTATCGGTGAAAATGCAAGATCCACAATTTGCAGGGCAGACTAAAGAGCGCCTTTCTTCCCGTCAATGTGCGGCTTTCGTTTCTGGTGTGGTGAAAGATGCCTTTAGCTTATGGCTAAACCAGAATGTCCAAGTTGCTGAGCAATTGGCTGAAATGGCGATTTCTAGCGCCCAGCGTCGCCTGCGTGCGGCGAAAAAAGTGGTGCGTAAAAAACTTACGAGTGGCCCAGCATTGCCGGGTAAATTAGCGGATTGTAGCTCTCAAGATCTCTCCATGACAGAACTGTTCTTAGTGGAAGGGGACTCTGCGGGTGGGTCGGCAAAGCAAGCGCGTGATCGTGAATATCAAGCCATCATGCCGCTGCGCGGTAAGATCCTCAATACGTGGGAAGTCTCTTCTGACGAGGTTTTAGCCTCCCAAGAAGTTCACGATATTTCTGTCGCGATTGGTATGGATCCTGATAGCGAAGATATTTCTCAGCTACGATACGGAAAAATCTGTATCCTCGCGGATGCGGACTCCGATGGACTGCACATTGCCACATTGTTGTGTGCCTTGTTTGTGCGCCATTTCCCTAAATTGGTCAAAGAGGGGCATGTCTATATGGCAATGCCGCCACTGTATCGTATCGATTTAGGCAAAGAGACTTACTACGCATTAGACGAAAGTGAAAAAAATGCGGTATTGGAAAGATTAAGCCGTAAAAAAGGCAAACCAAACGTCCAGCGCTTTAAAGGACTGGGTGAAATGAACCCGCCACAATTGCGTGAAACGACGTTAGATCCAAATACTCGCCGCCTCGTTCAGTTAACTATCGATGATGATAATTACACAGAAACCATGTCGAAGATGGACATGCTTTTAGCTAAAAAACGCTCGGAAGATCGTCGTAACTGGCTGCAAGAAAAAGGCGATACGGCAGAAATTGAGGTCTGATCATAATCGGATGAATAAGAGTAAGGAACGTATTGAATGAGTGAAATTACTCATGACGGTGTGGAGCGTTTACCGCTTCATGCCTTTACTGAAAACGCCTATCTGAACTACTCGATGTACGTCATCATGGATAGAGCGTTGCCATTTATCGGCGATGGACTTAAACCTGTTCAGCGCCGAATTGTGTATGCCATGTCCGAATTGGGGCTGAGCAACACGGCTAAATATAAGAAATCAGCCAGAACCGTCGGTGACGTATTAGGTAAATATCATCCACACGGTGATAGCGCCTGTTATGAAGCGATGGTGTTAATGGCGCAGCCATTCTCCTACCGTTATCCTCTGGTTGACGGCCAAGGAAACTGGGGGGCTCCGGATGATCCGAAATCCTTCGCAGCGATGCGTTATACCGAATCTCGTTTATCAAAATATGCAGAAGTTCTGTTAAGCGAATTAGGCCACGGTACCGTTGATTGGGTACCTAACTTTGATGGCACATTAAATGAGCCGAAAATGTTGCCTGCCCGTCTGCCAAATATTTTATTAAATGGTACTACGGGGATCGCCGTGGGTATGGCGACTGATATTCCACCACACAATGCCCGCGAAGTGGCAAGTGCGCTGGTGGCGCTACTGGAAAAACCAAAGTTAAATCTTGATGATATCATGCAGTTTATTCCGGGGCCTGATTACCCAACGGAAGCTGAAATTATCTCTTCACCGGAAGATATCCGTAAGGTTTACCAAAACGGTCGTGGCTCAGTGCGTATGCGTGCGGTATGGGAAAAAGAAGAAGGTAATGCGGTAATCACCGCGCTGCCTCATCAAGTTTCCGGCGCTAAAATCCTTGAGCAGATTGCGAACCAGATGCGCGCGAAAAAGCTGCCAATGGTCGAAGATCTGCGTGATGAATCGGATCATGAAAATCCAACGCGTTTAGTGATCGTTCCGCGTAGCAACCGCGTGGATCTTGATCAAGTGATGACTCACTTGTTTGCAACGACAGATCTTGAAAGAAGCTACCGTGTTAACTTAAACATGATTGGCTTAGATAACCGTCCGGCAGTGAAAGGGCTGGTGGAGATCCTCACCGAGTGGATCACGTATCGTCGTCAAACGGTACGTAATCGCTTAAACCACCGTTTAGAAAAAGTATTAAGACGCCTGCATATTTTGGATGGTTTACTCATCGCTTATTTGAATATCGATGAAGTGATTGAAATCATTCGTAATGAAGATGAACCAAAAGCCGTTTTAATGTCGCGATTTAATATTAGCGATACCCAAGCCGAAGCGATTTTAGAATTAAAACTGCGTCACTTAGCGAAACTCGAAGAGATGAAAATTCGCGGTGAACAGGATGAATTAGCCAAAGAGCGTGATGAGTTACAAGCCATTTTAGGCTCAGAAGCTCGTCTGAATACTTTGATTAAAAAAGAAATTCAGGCAGATGCTAAAGCTTATGGTGATGATCGTCGTTCACCACTGCAAGAGCGTGAAGAGGCCAAAGCACTTAGCGAGCATGAAATTCTGCCATCGGAGCCGATTACGGTCGTCCTGTCAGATATGGGATGGGTACGTAGTGCGAAAGGGCATGATATCGAGCCAAGTAATCTGAGCTACAAAGCGGGGGATAGCTTCAAAGGCGCTGCCCGTGGTAAGTCTAACCAAGCGGCGGTATTCCTTGATACCACAGGACGTAGCTATTCTGTCGACCCGCTGGAATTACCTTCTGCACGTAGCCAAGGTGAGCCGTTAACCGGGAAATTAACACTTCCACCGGGGGCGACGATTGAGCATGTGCTGATGGCGCCGGAAGAGCAGAAATACTTAATGGCGTCTGATGCGGGTTATGGTTTTATTTGCACCTTTAATGATTTGGTGACGAAGAATAAAACCGGTAAGGCTTTGATGTCGTTGCCTGAAAATGCAAAAGTCATGGCGCCGATTGAGCTAAATAACGAAAAAGAAGATTTGTTATTAGCCATCACGAAAGCCGGTCGTATGTTATTATTCCCTGTGTCTGACCTCCCTCAATTATCCAAAGGGAAGGGGAATAAAATCATTAACATCACAGGGGCGCAAGCCGCAAGTGGTGAAGACTTACTGGTTTGGTTAATGGTGATCCCACCTAGAGCCTCGATCACACTCTATTTTGGTAAGCGTAAACTGAAATTTAAATCAGAAGACTTACAGAAATATCGTGCAGAACGTGGGCGTAAAGGAACATCGTTACCGCGTGGTTTACATAACATTGAACGTATTGATGTTGATTCTGTGGATACAGAGTAAAAATAACAATAATTCAAGGGCTTGGTTAAAGCCCTTTTCATAAGTTAAGGAATATTATGCTAGCGCTAATTAGAGCTATCATTGTGATCATATTTACGATTTTTGTGTGTGTAGGCGGTAGTATCTACTGCCTATTTAGCCCACGTAATCCAAGACATGTGATGACGTTTGGTCGTATGTTTGGGCGTTTGTCCCATGTGTTCGGTATTAAAATGATTGACCGCGTTCCGGCAAAAGCGAAGGATTACGGTCCAAGTATTTATATCGGTAACCATCAAAATAACTATGACATGGTCACGATGTCGAATGGTGTTCAACCAAGAACCGTTACCGTGGGTAAAAAAAGCCTTGTTTTGATCCCATTCTTTGGCTTTTTGTATTGGATCACGGGAAATATTTTGATTGATCGTGGCAACCGTTCGAAAGCGCATAACACCATTTCCCAAGTTGCTGAGCAGATTAAATCTCGTAAGATTTCAGTCTGGATGTTCCCTGAAGGAACACGTAGCCGTGGCCGAGGCTTACTGCCATTTAAAACGGGTGCATTCCATGCTGCGATTGCTGCTGGCGTACCAATTGTGCCTGTGTGTGTGTCTACCACACAGAACAAAATCAGCTTGAACCGTTGGAATAATGGTCATGTGATTATTGAAATGTTGGATCCGATTGATACCTCGAAATACTCTAAAGACCAGGTTCGTGAGCTATCGGAATATTGCCATGATTTGATGGAGGCGAAAATCAAAGAGTTAGATAAAGAAGTTGAAGAGTTGAATAAACGCTAGTCTCAATAATTTTACTAAACTCAATGATTTTACTAAGTTTACTGGTATTGACAGAGGGACGTTCATTCAAAACTTCCCTCTGTGTTATTTGGGCTATGTCATTTTCACTGTGAGACTTTTATTACCCTATTCCCGCCGTTACTTAATCTCATCCGTAATTATTACCATTCAAATTTATTATATTTCAATTATTGATACATATATTTTTAGAATTCCATGTCCTTTCGCGATATGATGGCTCGCAAATTTGTCGCAAGATAAATTATTGAATTCCAAATAGTGGTATTACCAGCATGCACCTAAAAATAATCGTATAAGTCACTAATTTATAATGATTTATTAAAATAATTTGCTGGTTTTTATTTAGCGGAGAATCTATGTTATTCAGTCGTTGCCGATCATTGCTGATTAGCGGGTTGGCTGTGTGCTTATTGCAGTTATCAACTTATGCGAGTGCAGAAGGAACGACCGCACTCCCTGTTCCACCGTTGCTAGAATCCCGTTCGGGGCAGCCACTCTTTTTAACATTACAAAAAATCCATTGGTCTTTCGATGGTAAATATTCAGCGGAAGTTTTAGGGATTAATGGTTCTTACCCAGGGCCCACTATTCGCGTAAAAAATGGTGATGATCTCAAGTTAATCTATAGCAATAGATTACCTGATGCCGTTTCAATGACGATCAGTGGGTTGCAGATCCCCGGCACGCAAATTGGCGGTGCAGCGAGACAAATTTCACCAAATGCAGATTGGTCTCCCGTGATCCCTATTCGCCAAAATGCGGCCACGCTTTGGTATCACGCGAATACCCAAGGTAAAATGGGGCAGCAAATCTACAATGGTTTACTGGGAATGTGGATCATTGATGATGATTCCACAAAAGAGTTACGTCTACCGAAACATTACGGCGTAGATGATTTCCCGATTATTATTCAAGACAAACGTTTGGATAATTTTGGCGTTCCTGAGTATCACATGGATGAGAATGGATTCCTCGGGGATACATTAGTGGTTAACGGGGTGCAAGATCCCTATATTGAAGTGTCTCGCGGTTGGGTGCGTTTACGATTATTAAATGCCTCTAACTCCAGACGCTATGTGATGAAAATCAGCGACGGTCGTCCTTTCGTGATGATAGCGTCAGACCAAGGATTGCTCACGGTGCCTGCCAGCGTTCAAGAACTTTCACTTGCACCGGGAGAACGCCGTGAAGTGCTAATTGATATGGCGAAAACGGCTGAACTGACCATTACGGCAGGGGAATCTGCTTCGTTGATGGATCGCGTTAAAGGGTTGTTTGAACCGTCGAATAATTTAATTTCCACCAACATATTAACCATTAAAGCGACGGGATTAATGTCATTGGTGACGGACGATGTTCCAAAACAATTAGTCTTGGATACAACACAAATTACCTCTTCGATTACTAACCGTGATATCCAGCTAAATGATCCTGTAGGTATCAATGGCGTGAAATTGGAGACGGGGCGTGTGGATATTACTTCTCGCCAAGGCAGTTGGGAACGTTGGAATGTGAGTAGCCAACAGCCTCAATCTTTCCACATTGAAGGTGTTCGCTTTAAAGTGATCAACTGTAATGGGCAGCCGGCTCAACCAGATAACTTTGGATGGAAAGATACCGTTTGGATTGATGGGCGCTGTGAGCTACTTGTGCAGATGCTACAACCGTCTTACAACCATTTCCCATTCCTATTTTATAGCCAAAACCTCGAAAAAGCAGATTTAGGCTCGGCGGGGCAGTTGGTTATTACACCTGAAGATGGTAGCAACTAATTGAAAGTCTGTAAAAAAGCCCGCAATTAGCGGGCTTTTTTACTTTGAAAATTAGCTTAATGCTACGCGTATACCGAATGCGACTAGCACCACGCCTAGGACTTTATCCACATATTTTTGTACTTTCGCTAGCCCTTTTCTAACGGGTGCACTTTGAATTAAGCACACTAAAATTGGCCAGTAAATCACTGCAAGACCCCAAATAATAAAGGCGAACCAGAGCTTTTCTGAGAATGTCGAATCCACATTAAGCACTTGAGTAAAAATTGCTAAGAAGAATAAAGTTGCCTTAGGATTTAAGACGTTACACAAGAAACCTTGCATAAAGGCTTTTTTGAATGTGACATGCTCATGCTGATTGGCAGTTAAGTCTACGCCTTGTGCTTTTTGCGGCATTAGGCTTTTAATCCCAATCCAGATTAAATACGCCGCACCAGCATATTTAAGAATGTTAAATAACCATGGTGTTGTGGTGATCAACACGGCAAGCCCAGCCACGCAGTAAGACATATGAAGTGCAATAGCAACGATAATACCGAGGGCGGTCATCATGGCTGCGGAACGTTGGTAACGCGCTGCATTCTTGATAATTAAAAAGAAATCTGGACCCGGTGAGATCATGCCAAGGGCGGCAATCGTCGCGACCATGATACTGGTCTGATACATAATGTAATCTCTTTATTTTAGGTTGAACTAAACTGAGTAATAAGGGACTAAAAGCGTTGTAAATATCGTTTATGCATTGACTTGAGTCGTTCGAGTATAAGGGATTGAGTGGTATTTAAGGAAGATTAAATTTAGTCGACGAAGTATGTCTGTTTCCGTATAGTGTGCACAATTTTTATATTTCGTTTCTAAGGTGGTTAGATGAATATTAGCTTAATCGCAGCAATGGCGTTCGATCAGGTTATCGGCATGGAAAATGCGATGCCTTGGAATTTACCAGGTGATTTGGCGTGGTTTAAGCGTCAAACATTGAATAAACCTGTGATTATGGGACGTGTGACTTATGAAGCGTTAGGTCGTCCTTTACCGCAGCGTGTCAACATTGTTTTGAGCAGTCAAGCAGGCACAGAAACTGGCGTTATTTGGGTTAAATCAGTTGAAGAAGCATTAGAGGCCGCGAAGGCAGTTGAAGGTGCTGATGAAATTATGGTGATTGGTGGTGGTAAGGTTTACCAACAATTCCTGCCAATGGCGAATAAACTCTATTTGACTCACGTGGATGCTGAAGTGATTGGGGATACTCATTTTCCTGCTTACGAGCCTGATGAATGGGACTCTATTTTTACTGAATATCATGAAGCAGACGAAGCGAATAGCCACGGTTTCTGCATTGAAGTTCTGACTCGTCGCGTTTAACCGTCGTTGGTCTAGTCAACAAAAATGGCACTGTTAGGTGCCATTTTGCTATCTATCATGCTGGTTTCTAGAGAAAACACTCACTCTTTGCGACGTTTTTGGTGAGATTTCTGTCTATGGAATGTTTTAGTTTCCCAGTGAAGCAGCGTTAAATCCCCTCCCCAGCAGCAACCCGTATCCATTGCATACACATGTTCTGGTGTAAATTTGCCTTCCAGTGATGCCCAATGGCCAAAGAAAATAGCGTAATCTTCAGGGAATTGACTAGGTAGAGAAAACCATGGCTTCAGTGGCGCAGGCGCTTTAGCTGGGCTCTCTTTGCAGATCATATCCAGTTGCCCATTTGGAAAACAATAACGCAGGCGGGTGAGGGCATTGGTGCTGTAGCGCAAACGCGCTAGTCCCATCAAACTTTCAGACCAATTGTTTGGCATGTCGCCATACATAGAGTCAATAAACAGCGGATAGGCATCGCTAGAAAGCACGGCTTCCACTTCGCGAGCGCACATTTTTGCGGTTTCAAGATCCCACTGCGGCGTAATACCAGCATGGGTCATGACCATTTTTTGCTCTTCATCCACTTGTAAAAGTGGTTGACGACGTAACCAGTTGATTAGCTCATCGATATCGGGCGCATTGAGTAGCTCATCAAGATGGTCTTTAGGCTTATTGCGACTGATTTTGCAGTAGATGCCAATCAAATGTAGGTCGTGGTTGCCTAACACTAGGCGTGCTGATGAGCCTAAACTTTTCACATAGCGTAAGACTTGCAATGAATCGGGCCCACGAGCAACAAGGTCACCCGTTAGCCACAATGTATCTTGCTGTGGATCGAAATTCACGCTATCGAGAAGCTCTCGCAGCTCACGATAACAACCGTGTATATCACCTACAATATATGTGGACATAATTAATTAATCAGTGTTGGGATTGCGAGACGAAATGCAGGAATATCAACATGAAAGTGATTTCCTTGATCGCTCAGCATAACGTAATAGCCTTCCATCGTACCCATTGGCGTTTCTAAGATTGCACCACTGGTATAGCGATATTCTTTGCCCGGTAGGATAACGGGTTGTTCACCCACCACGCCTTCACCTTGCACTTCAGTTTTACGGCCATCACTATTGGTAATGAGCCAGTAACGGCTCATTAGCTGTATAGGAATTCGCCCTAAATTGCGGATACAAATAGTATACGCAAAGACAAAACGAGCAATGTCGGGCTGGGACTGGCTTTCTATGTAGACACTTTGAACTTGGATGCTCACATTGGGATCATTCAGCATAGTGCCTCCTCAGATTCTCTATTCCGATAAATTACACAGATAGTTTGCCATCTTACAATAGTGCTCAACGGAGATATTTTCAGCACGCGTTCCTGGATCGATACCCAGTTCGGTTAACTGCTCAACGCTGAATAAATCCCCAAGACTATTGCGGATAGTTTTACGACGTTGGTTAAATGCTTGAGTCGTAATACGGCTCAATACTTTAATATCCTTCACTGGGTATGGATTTTCCTTGTGAGGGATCAATCTTACTACTGCAGAGTCTACTTTTGGTGGTGGTGCAAAGGCGGTAGGGGGGACTTCAAGCACAGGAACAACATTGCAGTAATATTGCGCCATTACGCTTAAACGACCAAAAGCTTTACTTCCTGGACCTGCCACCAATCGATTAACCACTTCTTTTTGCAACATGAAATTCATGTCGGAAATTTGATTGGTGAATGTAAACAGGTGGAACATCAACGGTGTTGAGATGTTATAAGGCAAATTACCAAATACGCGTATTGGCTGTCCAGCTTGTTTCGCCAGTTCACCAAAATCTACGGTCATCGCATCTTGCTGAATGATGGTCAGTTTGTCTTTCAGTTGTGGATGGACGTGCAGACGAGCGGCAAGATCGCGGTCAAGTTCGACAACCGTCATTTTATCCATGCGGCTACCAACAGGTTCAGTTAATGCACCAAGACCCGGACCAATTTCTACAATGGCTTGTCCTGGTTGTGGGTGCATTGCATCTACAATGCTGTCGATAATAAATTGGTCAGTTAAAAAGTTCTGCCCGAAACGTTTGCGGGCAAGGTGCCCCTGATGGACTCGATTATTCATGAATTCTTTTGTGTCATTTGGATAGCTAATTTCAATGCGGTGATGAAACTGCCCGCATCGGCTTGACCCGTACCTGCTAATTCAAGCGCTGTGCCGTGATCGACGGAAGTACGGATAAATGGCAGACCAAGGGTAATATTTACCGCTCTGCCGAAACCTTGATATTTTAACACAGGTAGCCCCTGATCGTGATACATCGCTAATACGGCGTCTGCATCGGTTAAATACTTAGGTTGGAAAAGCGTGTCTGCGGGTAAAGGCCCGATTAAGTTAATGCCTTGTTTACGTAAGGTTTCTAGGGCTGGAATGATGGTTTCAATCTCTTCCATTCCCATATGTCCGCCTTCTCCGGCATGAGGGTTAAGCCCACAAACATAAATGTGCGGGTTTTCAATGCCAAACTTGGTTTGCAGGTCATGATGCAAAATGGTGATCACTTCATGCAAGCTTTGTTGGGTAATTGCCTCGGAGACATCTTTTAGCGGCAGGTGCGTAGTCGCTAAAGCGACACATAATTCTTGTGTGGCGAGCATCATTACAACGCGGTCGCAGTGGCTTCTATCTGCGAAAAATTCGGTATGCCCACTAAATGGAATACCCGCGTCATTAATAATGCCTTTGTGAACAGGCCCCGTTACGATGGCAGAAAATTCACCATTCAAACAGCCATCACAAGCGCGAGCTAAAGTTTCAGTAACATACTCACCATTACGCACATCGAGTTTTCCAGCTTCTGCCGGTACACTCAGTGAAACGGGAACAATCGACAATTGTCCAGCGACAGAAGTCTGTGGCTGTTTTGCATCATATCCACGTAAGGTTAATGGTAAATTGAGTGTTTTAGCGCGTTGAAGAAGTAGGTCTGGATCTGCGCAAGCCACAAGCTCGACAGGCCATGCCTGCTGAGCAAGTTGGATCAGAAGATCTGGACCTACCCCGGCAGGTTCGCCGGGGGTGATGACGATTGGCTTATTTTGCTTGTTCATCATTAGATTGGCTTTGGCGACCATCAACGATATTCACATAAGCCGCAGCGCGTTGTTCTTGCATCCAAGTCTGCGCTTCTTCGTTAAACTTACGATTGAACAGTAAACGGTACGCTTGATCTTTCTTCGCGGCATCGGTTTTATCGACACTGCGAGTATCTTCTAACTGAATTAAGTGCCAGCCGAAACTTGAAGGTACAGGTTGGCTGATTTCACCTTTTTTCAGTTTCATCAGTGCATCACGGAATGCTGGATCGTAAACATCAGGCATATTCCAGCCTAATTCCCCACCTTTTAATGCACTACCTGGGTCTTCGGAGTTCTCTTTAGCCGCTTCTTCAAATGAAATTCTGCCGTTACGGATCTCTTGAGCCAGTTGAGTCAGTTTTTGTCTTGCCGTTGCATCATCCATAATTGGTGATGATTTCAGTAAGATATGACGCGCTTTCACTTCGGTGACAGAAATTGGCTGGTGAGTATCACCAGTAACGTCATTAACACGTAAAATATGGAAGCCTACACCAGAACGAATTGGACCGACGATATCGCCTTTCTTCGAGTTTTTCAGTTGATCAGCAAAGACCACTGGCAGCTCTTGCAGACGTGACCAACCCATGTTTCCACCTTTCAGTGCTTGAGGGTCAGCAGAGTAAGCAATCGCTAATTTACCGAAATCAGAGCCTTTTTTCAGGTCAGTTAAGATTTTATCAACTAACGATTCTGCTTTTGATAACTGTTCAGGCGTTGGGTTCTCTGGCAGTGGGATCAGAATGTGACTTAAATTTACGCCTTTCTGAGCATTCATTTGAGAATCCATTTGCTCAGCTAATGCATCAACTTCCTGAGGCAAAATGGTGATACGGCGGCGAACCTCGTTGTTACGCACTTCCGCTAACAGCATTTCCTTACGGATTTCGCTGCGGTATTTGCCCATATTGATGCCATCCGCAGTCAGGCGTTTTTCCATCTGCGGTAAGGTTAAATTGTTTTGGCGAGCAATATCCGCGATAGTCGCATTCACGGCTTCTTCAGGGATGTTAATCTGCATTTGGTTAGCCATCTGCAACATGATGTTATCCATAACCAAACGGTCGATGATTTGCTGGCGCAGGGTTTGATCATCAGGAACTTGTTGATTTGCATTACGTGCATTCAACTTCACTGTATTGATCATATTCTGGACGTCGCTTTCAAGTACAACTCCGTTGTTGACAACCGCAGCCACTTTATCCATTTGCTGTGGCGCAGCTAAACTTGCAGAGCTTGCGAACATCAGTCCCAGAATAAGCGTTCTCCAATTCTTCATAATGGTCCTATAAAATTGACTTTTATTCCGCATATGCGGGCTAATCGTGATCGTTATGTTGTTTGTTATCAGAAAGCACGTTGATAAGGAATAATACCTTGTTTCAACATCTCCTGACTACCTAAACTATGATTGTTATTTAGGCCTCTAAGTTCCACGTTGATTGACCATTTATTATCATATTCGCTGTTGAACTTCTCTTTTTGCCAACCCACAATCTTACGTTCATACCCTAAATTCACCGCCCAACAGCAGGCATTGTACTGTAATCCGACAAGCTGGCTGGCGGATTGTTGCTGTTTGGTATCGTAATAATAAGAACCGACAAAGCCCCAGTTATCACTTAATGGCCAACTTACCACGGTGCCTACTTGTGAAATACCTTGTTGGTATTCTGGTAATGTGTAGGTATAACCACCCGCAGTATCTTCACGGCGGAACGTTGCTTGAATATAGTCACGGTCAACAAAACGGTAATTCAGTTGAATCAGTCTATCAGCATCAAAGCGATATTCAGTAACGGCGTTCCCCATGGTGACGCTACCAAGGCGACGGTCATACTGTAATCCACCGCGTACGCCCCAGTTTTCATCAATGTGCCACATGGCATCAGTTGCCCACATTAAGGAGCCAGTATCACTCTTATCATCAATTTTCAGGTTTGAATTACCTGCACGTGGGCGCTCTAAATAGTAAATTTGCCCAACAGAGAAGTTGAATCGCTCTGCTAAGTTGTCATCATAAATACGGGTGGTTAAACCAGTGGTGAACTGGTTCGCAGAAGCAATACGGTCTAAACCACTGTAAATACGGTCGCGGAACAGGCCTGTATAGTCAGACTGTAATAGTGCGGAGTCGTAGTTATTTATATTGTCTTGATCTTTATACGGAATATACAAATACTGGACTCGTGGTTCTAATGTTTGAACAAAATCACTGCCTTGGAATAAGTCACGCTCAAATACCACTTTCGCATCGCTCTTAAACATTGGCAGCACGCGGGTGACATTTTTTTCTAAGCTACTATTTTTTTTGACATCAGGAATATCTTGGTCGTAATGCGTTGCCATCAGCTTGATGCTGTTGTTCATTTGCGCCCAGCCGTTAGACAACGGCATGCTGACTTCTGGCTCGATATGCAAACGTGTCGCATCTGGATTATTTTCCCCTACGCTGGTAAAGCGGGCCGCTTGAGCATAAGTATGGAAATCCAACATACCGACGTTATTTTGGTAATAGTTAAAATCGATTTGCGGTTCAGCTTTATAAGCACGACGGTTCGGGTCATCAACAAAGACTTGGAACTGCTTGTGAGACACTTTCATGTTCCAATTGGTATCCGAATAGCCGACGTTAAATTTCTGCGTGGCATAACCATCAGTGGTGCTACCGTACTGAGAGCTAAAGTCAGTAAAGTATTGGCGGTCACTTACTTTGGTGTAGTCGGCACCAAAGTTCCAGTGCTGAGCAAAGGTACCTGAGTGGCGCCAGTAGAATAACCAACGGTCATCGCTGTCACGAGCATCACGCTTACCATTTTCTTTATCTTTAATATAAGCACGATCGTGATTAATAAAGTCGAATGCTATGGTGCCCGTACCTGGTGTGATTAAATAACGGAATTCATTATTTAATTTAACGCCTCGGTGGGTCATAAATTGAGGTGTGATTGTGGCATCGTAATTTGGCGCGATGTTCCAATAATATGGCAGCGTGAACTCTAACCCGTCGTTGTTTGAATAGCTGCCCATGGGGATTAAGAAACCAGAACGGCGTTTGCTACCAATCGGTAACTGCATATATGGGCTATAGAACACCGGCACATCGGCGATACGGAAACGAGCATGCCAAATTTCTGCGACTTCCTCTTCACGGTCAATAATCACTTCAGAGCCAGCAACGCTCCACGTATTACTTCCCGGTAAACAGCTGGTGAAAGTCCCGTTTTCCATAATGGAATAGCGGTTTTCACCCCGCATTTTCATTTTTTTCGCTTCACCGCGACCTTGACGACCTACCATCATGTAGTTACCGTCATCAACGTCAGTGTTTTTATTATCTAAGTTTGACCACGCGGAAGGGCCTTTCAGGATAATTTGAGGGTCATCGTAATGAACATTCCCCGTCGCCGTCACTTCACGAACCGGTTCTTCACCCGCTTTTTGGGTTTGTGTCAGTTTAACGTTATCTGCTGTGAGAGTCTGGTTGCCCTGCTGAATATCAACGTTACCAGTATATTCGACAAAATTAGGGTATTCCCCTGTGACGTCGTTAGCTTGAATCTCAATCGGTAAGCTATTTGGATCACCAGAGATAATAGGTTTGTCATAAACAGGCACCCCAAGCATACATTGTGCTGCAAGATCAGCATGCGCTTGCTGGCTATAAATAGCCGCCCATACCATGGTGGCGATTATTGTGGGATAACTTTTCTTCATCATTAAATAGGGAGTCCGTCAAATGGGCACAGTCGGCAAACGCTCAAAGACTATCTTAGCCAACCCGTTTTCGCCAGTATAATATCAAAACTGGAATAAACGTAGTTAGCAACTTGTTAGGCTCTTTATCGTTATGCACAAAAGCAGAATGGATAGTATGATAATGCAAAATTGCATTCTGAGCATTGAAGAATTGAGGGATATATGCACTATTGGGGTAAAATTATTGGGGTAATACTCGCTATTGTCTCCGGTTTAGGGTTTTGGGGAGCATTAGCTGGCTTACTGATTGGGCACGGTTTTGATAAGGCTTCGGCTCAACGTAAGTTCGCTGGCGCCTTCAATAAGCGTGACAGACAAATTATTTTCTTCGCGAGTACCTTTCAAATATTAGGGCATTTAACCAAGTCAAAAGGGCGTGTCACCGAGACTGACATCCAGTTAGCCTCGAACCTGATGGACAGAATGCAACTGCACGGAGAAACTCGCAAAGCCGCTCAACAAGCCTTTAGAGAGGGGAAATCCCCAGACTTTCCACTGCGTGATGTTCTTAAACAATTACGTATGGCTTGTTATGGCCGTTTTGACCTTGTTCAGATGTTTCTGGAAATTCAATTACAAGCTGCTTTCGCGGATGGAACCCTACACCCTAACGAAAGAAAAGTGCTATTTATCATCGCAGAAGAGCTGGGTATCTCCAAAATTCAGTTTGAGCAATTCTTAGATATGATCCAAAGCGGTCGCCAGTTTGGTCATGGTTATTCCCAGCAGCAGTCCGGGGGCTATTATCAACAAAATAATGGGCCAACGCTGGAAGATGCCTGCAAAGTACTTGGGGTTGCCGTCGATGATGACCCAACGAAAATTAAGCGAGCGTACCGTAAACTGATGAGCGAACATCACCCTGATAAGCTCGTTGCGAAAGGGTTACCGCCAGAAATGATGGAAATCGCCAAGCAAAAAGCGCAGTCAATTCAGGCAGCTTATGATCTTGTTAAAAAAGAGAAGGGTTTTAAATAACTTAAGCTTTTAAATAATTGAAGCGCTTAAATTGCCTAAGCGCTTCAATAAGATTAAAAATCAGGTGGGCAAGTAAAATGCATTGGTGTGCCATACTCAGGGTGAGTGATATACAGCTCCTGAGCATGTAGCTGCAAACGCGGCGCTAATGCTAAAGCTTCTTCATGGGCATAAAATCTGTCACCAAGAATAGGGTGCCCTAACGCAAGCATATGCACACGTAGCTGATGAGACCGTCCCGTAATTGGCGAAAGTTTGACTCGCGTTGCCTGCTCTTCATATTCTAAAACTTGGTATTCGGTTTGCGCCGATTTCCCCGTTTCAAAACAGACTTTCTGCTTAGGGCGATTCGGCCAGTCACAAATTAGCGGTAAATCCACCAAACCTTCCGGCTTCTCCAAACGCCCCCACACGCGAGCCACATAGTGCTTTTTCGGCTCCCGCTCCCTAAACTGACGCTTAAGCTCACGCTCAGCCGCCTTATGCAGCGCCACCACCATAACACCACTGGTTGCCATATCTAAACGGTGAACAGACTCCGCTGCAGGGTGATCCCGCTGAATACGGCTCATGATGCTGTCATGGTGCTCAGGGGCTTTCCCCGGCACAGAGAGTAAGCCGCTAGGTTTGTTGACTACAATAATATGCTCGTCTTGGTAGAGTATGTGTAGCCATGGTTCCGTAGGGGGATTATAGGGTAACATTTTTTATCCTTCATTCTTCACGCTGTAGCGGTGTTGGCTGCTATCAGCTACCCTAGTCACATACTTGAGTATGCTCCTAGGGATATCTTCATTTGCCGCCTAGCTACAACGCGAATAATTTTGGCTAATAATAGAGATATAAAGTCAAAAGCCAGGCTATAAATATCTACTTTTTGTTCTTCATTCTTCACGCTGTAGCGGCGTTGGCTGCTATCAGCCAGCACCGCTAGTGCCGAGCAACATTCTCTACTGATGCGTGACAACCACTAAGCGGATAGCGTCGAGGCGCCATGAAGCTTGGTCGATGTTGGTCATCAATTGGCGACGCTCTTCCTCGATAATGTCGAGTTCTTCATCACGGATATTTGGGTTAACCGCTTTTAGCGCTTCCAAGCGAGATAGCTCCAGAGTCAGGGCTTTATCCGCCGCTTCTTTAGCATTCTCAATAATGGATTTCGCTTCTTTCTCGACCATCGGCTCAGAGAGGCGTAATACAGAATGCACCTCGTTTTGTACCGCATTGACCAACTTGCTCGCCATATGACGGTTGATGGCATTTAATTGGCGGTTAAAACTCTCAAATTCCACTTGTGAAGAGAGGTTATTGCCTTTTAAATCAATCAATAGACGAACAGGAGTTGCAGGTAAGAAACGGCTGATTTGCAGCTGTTTCGGTGCTTGCGCTTCTACCACATAAATCAGTTCGGTCAACAAGGTACCCACTGGCAACGCTTTGTTTTTCAAAACAGAAACCGCACAGCTACCCGTATCGCCGGATAATACTAAATCTAAACCGTTACGGATAATTGGATGTTCCCAGCTAATAAACTGCGTATCTTCGCGGGAAAGTGCTTGTTCACGGTCAAAAGTGATAGTGCAGCCATCTTGCGGTAACCCTGGGAAATCAGGCACTAACATATGGTCAGATGGCGTGAGGATAATTAAGTTATCGCTCTTATCTTCTTGGTTGATCCCAACGATATCAAACAGGTTCAATGCAAAGTTAACCAGCTCGGTTTCGTTATCACCTTCACCAATCTCTTCGGCTAATTTATTACCTGCTTCACCGCCATTTGAGTGCATTTCCAGCAAACGGTCACGACCTTGCTCTAACTGCGCTTTGAGTGCATCGTGCTCTTCGCGGCAGGTTTTAATAAATTCATCAAACCCGTCAGTGATAGTTGGCTCTGCCATAAACTGCAGCAGTTGTTGGTAATATTTATCGTAAATAGTTCGACCAGTAGGGCAAGTATGCTCGAAAGCGTCTAAGCCTTCATGGTACCAACGGATCAACACAGCTTGTGCGGTGTTTTCCAAGTAAGGCACGTTGATCACGATATCGCGGCTTTGACCAATACGATCCAAACGACCAATACGCTGCTCAAGCAGGTCAGGGTTGAATGGCAGGTCAAACATCACTAATTGGTTAGCAAACTGGAAGTTACGGCCTTCTGAACCAATTTCAGAACACAGTAAAACTTGTGCACCTTCTTCTTGTGAAGCGAAATAAGCTGCCGCGCGGTCACGTTCTAGCAGGGATAGACCTTCGTGGAATACCGCCGCGCGGATCCCTTCACGTTCACGCAGAACTTGCTCAAGTTGCAGTGCGGTGGCAGCTTTGGCACAGATAACCAGTACTTTTTCATGGCGATTCGCGGTTAAGAAGCCCATCAGCCATTCAACACGCGGGTCGAAGTTCCACCAAGTCGCGTTTTCGCCTTCAAATTCTTGATAAATTTGTTCTGGATACAGCATCTCTTTCGCGCGAGTTTCCACATCCTTTTTGGTACCCATAATGCCAGCGACTTTGATTGCCGTTTGGTATTGAGTTGGAAGTGGCATTTTTAAAGAATGCAATTCACGGCGTGGGAAGCCTTTGACACCATTACGGGTGTTTCTAAATAACAGGCGGCTAGTACCGTGTCTGTCCATCAGCATATGGATCAGTTCTTGGCGAGCGGCTTGACTGTCATCGCCTTCAAGATTAGCGGCTTTTAATAACGGCTCAATATCTTGTTCTTTGATAAGCTCGCTGAGCAGGTTTTGTTGGTCATTCGTCAGCTTATCACCAGAAAGTAGCAGTGAAACCGCATCAGCGACAGGGCGATAATTTTCTTGTTCAGCTAAGAATTCTTGGTAGTCATGGAAGCGGCTAGGGTCGAGGAGGCGCAAACGCGCAAAGTGGCTCTCTTGACCTAATTGCTCCGGTGTTGCTGTTAACAGTAAAACGGAAGGAATATGCTCTGCTAAGGTTTCAATCACTTGATATTCACGGCTTGGGGCGGTTTCGCTCCATTGCAGATGATGAGCTTCATCGACCACCATCATATCCCAGCCCGCTTCGACGAGTTGGTCAAAACGCTGTTTATTACGACGAACAAAATCCAGAGAACACAGGACTAATTGCTCAGTTTCGAATGGATTATCGCTGTCGTGTTGGGCTTCGCTGTAGCGGCTATCATCAAACAGGGAGAAACGCAGGTTAAAACGGCGCAGCATTTCCACCAGCCACTGATGCTGTAAGCTATCAGGGACAATAACCAGTACGCGCTCAGCACGACCTGCCATCAATTGTTGATGGATTATCATACCCGCTTCGATGGTTTTCCCTAAGCCCACTTCATCCGCCAGTAAAACCCGAGGGTTGTGGCGTTTACCGACTTCGTTAGCAATATGCAATTGGTGCGGGATCAAACTCGCGCGGATACCACGCAGCCCCGTAGATTGGTGTTTAACTTGTTCGCTTTGGAATTTACGTGCACGAAAACGCAGAGCAAAACGATCCATACGATCGATTTGACCGGCGAACAGTCTATCTTGTGGCTTATTAAACGTTAGCTTGCTATCAAGGAACACCTCTCTCAGGCTGACATCCGTTTCTTGGGTGTCTAAACGCGTTCCTGTATAGGTCAATAACCCTTTATCTTCTTGAATACTTTCAACTTTTAGCTGCCAACCTTCGTGGCTGGTGATGGTATCACCTTCGTTGAACATCACTCGGGTAATTGGGGCATCACTACGTGAGTACAGTCGATTTTCTCCAGTGGCAGGGAAAAGCAACGTCACCATACGGGCATCAATAGCCACGACGGCGCCTAACCCAAGTTCGCTTTCTGTGTCGCTGATCCAGCGTTGACCAAGAGTAAATGGCATAGGTTTAATTTAATTCCATAATTTTGATTGTTTATTTTTAGATGTTTAAGACAACTAACCGGTGTCTTTGCCCAGTGTTGATATAACGGTTATATACCAAGGGTGATGCGAAATTTTTTAATCGTTTTGCCGTTTGGCAATTATAGCTCTTTTCTCTTTCGAGTCGCGTTGCTCGAATTATGATGAGTATAGCCGATTTTCTCGCCAAGCTGTGCGTATAACAGGTCGAGATATCAAAGGGGCGTTATATTAATTCAACATTCGCTTATCGTCACCTGTTAAAAATGCGGCAATTGTAATAAGAATTGTACAATTCTCGCTGTTCGTTAGGCTTTAAAACAAAAGATTAATTTGCCCTGTCAAAATGGCGTCAAACTCATCTTGCAGAAATGGCAGAATTCCATCGGCGATAGGTTTGATTTGCTTAAGAATATAATGCTCATAGTCAGGCTTCGCAGTCACGGTCTCTAATGGCTCAGGACCCGCTTGAGTGATGATATAACTGATCCACCCCCCATTTTGATATTGTAATGGGCGCTTTAATTGCAAATTGTACTCATCGGCTTGACGTGCGGCTCGTACATGAGGTGGCACATTACGTTGATAATCTGACAATTTACGCCGTAGCCGCTTGCGGTAAATCAAGCGATCGTCATATTCTCCAGAACGGATGGCATGAATATAATCGCGAATAAATTCCCGATAAGGCTGGCGATAAAAAATGCGCGTATACAGCTCTTTTTGGAAGTTTTGAGCGAGGGGCGTCCAGTCAGAGCGAATGGTTTCTAAGCCCTTAAAAACCATCGTATCTTGGCTTAAACCCGCATAGCGTTTCTTACTACCTTGGTCTGTACCTCTAATTGTTGGCATCAAAAAGCGCCGATAATGGGTTTCATACTCAAGTTCGAGCACGCCATCAAGTTGCCACTCTTCTTTAAGATGCTGTTTCCACCAATTATTCACATGGTCACGCAGTTGATAACCCACTTTTTGAGCTTGTTCATCGGTGTGGGGATCTCGCAGCCAAACGAAGGTGGAGTCGGTATCCCCATAAATCACCTGATATCCTTGGGATTCAATCAACTGTTTGGTAATTCGCATAATTTCATGACCGCGCATGGTAATTGACGCGGTTAATCGCGGATCAAAAAAGCGGCATCCATCGGCACCCAAGACCCCCGCAAAAGCATTCATAATAATTTTGAGGGCTTGAGAAAGTGGGGCGTTTTTTTGTTGTTTGGCTTTATCACGACCTTGCCAAATGTGGCTAACAATATCGGGTAAGCAATGGGTCGTACGGGAAAACCAAGCACCGCGAAACCCTTCAACAGAGTGTTCAGATTCTGGGTGTGCAAGCCCTTCAATCATGCCTGCAGGGTCGATTAAAAAGGTGCGAATAATTGAGGGATACAGGCTTTTGTAATCAAGCACCAAAACGGAGTCATACAAACCCGGCTGAGAATCCATGACAAATCCACCGGGATTTAGCTGAAACTTTTGCTCACAGAGCGTAGGGGCAACAAACCCTAAGCGGTGTAGCCGAGGAATATATAAATGGGAAAAGGCGGCTACTGAGCCTCCCATGCGATCGGCGGCGAGCCCCGTGACCGTCGAACGCTCTTGCAAGAACGCCATTAAATCGGTTTTCTCAAAGATGCGATGCACCAAAATACAGTCTTGAATATTGTAATGGGCGAGGGCGGGTTTATCGTGAGCAAAGCGGCGGTTAATTTCATCCATGCGATCATAAGGGGTATCGATGGCTTTCCCTTCCCCAAGTAGCTGCTGAGCAACGGACTCCAAACTGAATGAACTAAAACTCCATGTTGCCGATTTTAACGCATCAATACCATCGATAATTAAGCGACCTTCAGCGGAGGCAAAAAAAACGCCTTGCTTAAAGCCGTGTTCTCGCCATTCGAGTTTTTTCCCTTGCCGACCGAGTAACAGGGGGATTCCATAGCGCTCCGCATGCTTTTGTAAGACTTGCAAATCAAACTGGATCAGGTTCCAGCCGATGATGGCATCGGGATCATATTGCTGAATCCAGTCGTTTAATTGTTCGAGTAACTGAGGGCGACTGTTTGCGTACACTAGCCGATGTTCATTGTTGAGGGCTGGACCTTGTTCAGGTCCCAGCATAAACACGACATTATCACCGCAGCCAGATAACCCAATCGAGTAAAGCTCTCCATGTTGGCTAGTTTCAATATCGAGGGAAACGGCGTGTAGTGTCGGGCGATAACCTTCACAGGGTTTGAGTTGATATTTTCCCTGATGATTGCGAGAAAACCACACGGGAGCGGTAATAAAGCGCTCCATTAAATAACGCTCACAAGGGCGAATATCGGTTTCCAGCAGCTCAACACCTAGCGTTTGGCAGTTTTTATCCAGATTTTGTAATTGACGATATTGCTGGCAATAGATGGCATAGACTTTTTCGCGTTTAAAATCCCGCAGTTCAACGGCGCGATAACTGATATCGGCTTGCCCTTCAATTAAATGGCGTACGAGCGGAAACTTGGATTCAGGTAAAAAACCGACCGCTTGCTGATAGGGAACAATAACTTTTTGCGGTTGATTATCCGTAAGTAACCAATAGCTTACCTCGACACCGTATCGGGTATCTCGCCAATGGCGGCTAAGAATAAAGCCTTTTTCAGCGGGGGTATTTGACTGAGGCATAAAGGAAACTCGCGTAAATAATCTGCAAATTAATATACGCGAGTAGTGGGAATTTATACAGTATTATTTATCGAGCTAATAATTAGAAATGCCCAATAATGCAGAAGCGTCGGTTTTGCCTTGTAACAGTGTTTCAGTATCGCCGTCATACACAATCGCGCCATCGGCAACCACTAAGCTGCGAGGGGCGATTTGTAGTGAGTCTTCAATACTATGGGAGACCATCAATAACGTGATGGATTTATTAACGCAAATGTCATTGAGTAATTGCAGCATTTCACTGCGCAGCGCAGGGTCAAGGGCGGAAAACGGTTCATCCAGCAATAAAATCGGTTGATTGCGAATGAAACAGCGGGCGAGCGCGGCTCGTTGACGCTGCCCACCGGATAATTGCGCCGGTGTTCGGTCTAAACAGTCGGTTAAACTAACTTGCTGTGCCATTTGTTCGACGTCAGCCATTTGTGATGAGCTGAGCCGTAAACTAGGTTGTAGACCTAATCCAATGTTCTGCCTAACCGTCAGATGAGCAAACAGGTTATTTTCTTGAAATAACATGGACACAGGGCGCTTAGCTGGAGGCGTAAATGTATGGTTTTCATCATTTAAGGTGATAGTGCCGCTGCGAGGAAATTGAAACCCACTAATTAGGCTGAGCAGCGTGCTTTTGCCTGCGCCACTGGGACCCATTACGGCAACTCGTTCCCCCTGAGCGACCGCAATATCAAAATGCATATTCAGGCTATCGTATTGATAATCTAGATTTTGTAATTCAATCATGAGTTTTTCCCGATAGGCGTTCGAGTAAGCTAAACAGGCAGAAACAGAGTAATAGCAATAACATTGCGGTCACTGCGCCGTCATTGGTTCGATAAGCCCCAATTTGCTGATAAAGATAGTATGGTAGGGTGCGGAACTCTTCATTTCCGAACAAGGCAACCACACCAAAATCCCCAATTGAAATCACACAAGCGAATGCCAAAGCTTGGGCGATAGGTTTGCGTAATGCACGCAATTCAATGATTTTAAATCGGTTAAAACCGGTAATTTCGAGTGATTGGCATAACGGGTTATAGCGTTGAGCCAGATCTCGCATAGGGTTATCCAGCACTTTGAGCGCGTAAGGGATCGCAAGTAAGGCGTTAGTCATGATCACCAACGGATAAGGTGTTTCGGGTATTCCAATGGTTTCATTGAAAAAGATAAAAAAGCCTGTCGCCAGCACAATGCCCGGCATCGCCAGAATAATCAGCCCGCTTAGCTCAATAGCTTGTCCAAGTTTTAATGCATTTCTTAAACGCAGTTCACGGCTACTCCACAGCAGCATTAGCGTGAGGATCACACACAGAACCCCCGCACAGAGTGCAATAAACAGCGAGGTGGACGTGGCTTGCCATAGGGCTGATTGCTGTAAAACATCCAGTAATTGACCGTTGAGTCCATCAACAATAACGGCTAATAACGGCGGGATTAATAGCAAAATCGCTGCTGCGATCACCAGCCAGTCACGTAGACGGCGAAACAGGTTATCGGCAGGATCAAACCACGATGTTTGATGGCTAAACCCAACGGAAAAAGCATGGTTAATACGTTGGCAAATAAGCATTAATCCCACGCAGCATCCCAACTGAATCAACGCAAGCAGTGTGGCACGCCCTAAATCAAAGTCATAGCTTAGTGCTTGGTAAATTGCGAGTTCGATAGTGGTCGCTGCGGGGCCGCCACCCAGAGCGAGTACCGTCGCAAAGCTGGCAAAGCAAAGCATGAAAATCAGCGCCCCTGTTGGCAACATCTGACGGCGTAAATAAGGCCACTCTAGAATGGTAAATTGTTGCCACTCATTAAACCCAAGTTGAGCGGCACTTTGTCGTTGTTCAATCGCAATATTTTCAAGGGATTGAAGTAACATACGGGTGGCGAGCGGCATATTGAAAAAGATATGCGCCAACAAAATGCCCCGCAGACCATAAGGCGAAAATTGATAATCTACGCCGAGCCATAGGCACAGTTTTGCTAGCCATCCGGTTTGCCCATATATCGACAAAATACCGAAAACAGCGACGAGAACCGGCAAGACTAAGGTCATTGCACACAGGCGGAGCAACAGTGAGCGTCCCCAAAAGCGCCGACGATACAGAGCTCTTGCAAGAAAAATCGCGGGAATAATAGAAAAAATCGCGGAAAGTAATGCCTGCCAAAATGTAAAGCCGATGACATGCCATAAATAATCGTCGTCGATTATCTCACTGAGGGAAATTTCAGGGGCGAAAAACCACAGTGCCCCAAAAGCAAGTAGGGCAACGACGATTAAAAGACCGGAGGCTATCACCCCCGGTAATAAGGTTAAATTGATTAACGACTGACGGCGGTTTGCCATAAACGCGTCCACGTTTGACGTTCTTTAGCCACTTCCGCCGCACTAAATTGCAGAGATTTAGCAGGCAGCGGTAGCACGTTATACACTTCAGGCAACGGCATATCGATAACTGGATACATCCAGTTGGTGGTCGGTAATGTGCCTTGGAATTCAGGGGTTAACATAAACTGTAAGAACTGTTTTGCCAGTTCAGGCTGCGGGCTGTGTTTCAATCTTGCGGCCACTTCGACTTGCATATAATGCCCTTCATCGAACAGTGCCGCTGCGTAGTTGTCTTTCTTATCATTTAAAATTTGATAACCCGGCGAGGAGGTGTAGCTCAGGACAAAATCCCCCTCGCCTTTTAAGAACAAGCCATAAGACTCGCTCCAGCCTTTGGTTACGGTCAGTGTTTTGGCCGCCATTTTCTTCCATGCATCGGCAGATTTATCGCCGTAGATTTTCTCAATCCACAACATTAATCCTAAACCAGGGGTGCTGGTACGTGGATCTTGGTAAATGATTTTCCAATTATTTTTGCTATCAAGCAGTTCATCCATGCTTTTTGGCGGTTGTTTGATTTTATTGGTGTCATAGATAAAGGCGAAATAGCCATAATCATAAGGAATGAATGTTTTGCTTGTCCATTCGATAGGTAATTTAAGCGCATCCGTTTTGATATCGGCAGGGGCAAATAATCCTGTTTTTTCTGCGGAATCGAGTAAGTTGTTATCTAACCCTAAGATAATGTCGGCTTTGCTTTTGGTCCCTTCCATACGTAGGCGATTCAGTAGTGCAACACCATCCCCTAGAGAAACCAGTTTTAACTCACATTCGCATTGTGCTTCGAAATTCTTTTTGATTTGCGGGCCTGGGCCCCATTCCGCAGCAAAGGAATCATAGGTATACACCGTCAACGTTGGTTTTTCGGCAGAGGCGAATGCAGCGAAACTTAAGGTGGTTAAAGCAATGAGTGAGGTAAAGAGTTTATTTTTAGTCATTGTAATTCCTGCGTAAATCATAAAAAAACACAGGATTTGAGGAGGGACCGATACAATAATTTGTAGGCGGTAGCTCAAATCCCTACGCCGGTATTAGCCGGATCAGGTTCTACGGGTTATTTCTCAGCCCAAATTGGCACCCCGTTGAGACGCAGACTATTGTAATTACTTCAGACATATCTGCAAACTGTATTGATATAGGTTTACCAGTTTGGGTATGTGTGAAACAATTAGGCATCTTTCAAATTTGGTTATTGAGGTAGTCTAGTGATCGATGATGATGGCTACCGCCCGAATGTAGGAATTGTAATTTGTAATCGGCAAGGCCAAGTCTTATGGGCTCGCCGTTATGGTCAGCATTCTTGGCAATTTCCTCAAGGTGGGATTAACCCTGGGGAATCGCCAGAACAAGCGATGTATCGTGAGTTATACGAGGAAGTCGGACTACAGCGTAAAGATGTAAGGTTACTTGCATCTACCCGTAATTGGTTACGCTACAAATTACCTAAGCGTTTGGTGCGTTGGGATACAAAACCTGTTTGTATTGGACAGAAACAACGTTGGTTTTTACTTCAACTCCAATGTAATGATGCCGATATAAACGTGCAGCGCAGTAAATCGCCAGAATTTGACGGCTGGCGGTGGGTCAGTTATTGGTATCCTGTTAGGCAAGTGGTCTCTTTTAAGCGCGAAGTTTATCGCCGCGTGATGAAGGAATTCGCTCCCGTAGTTATGCCTTTGCAGGAACAGAAATTACCACAACGACCTGTTTTTAATAATCGTAGGCGCGGAGTTAAGTAAGCCTATGTTGACGCGTTTACGTGACATTGTCGAAAAAGTCGCGATGGCGACCAGTCTGACTCAAGCTCTTGAAGTTTTGGTCAATGAGACGTGCAAAGCGATGCGTACCGATGTGTGCTCGATTTACTTAGCCGATCATCCTCGCCAATGTTATTACCTAATGGCAACCCGCGGGCTGAAAAAGCCTAGCGGGATTGCTATTCGTTTAGGGTTCGACGAAGGGGTTGTTGGCGCAGTGGGTCGACAATCGGAAATGTTGAACCTCGCCGATATTCGCGAACACCCGCAATTCAAATATCTTCCCCAACTCAAAGAAGAACAGCTCAAAGCCTTTCTCGGCGTGCCTGTCGTTTATCGACGCCAATTGCTGGGCGTGCTGGTGGTTCAACAGCGAGAAAAACGGTTATTCAGCGAAACCGAAGAATCCTTTATGGTCACGCTATCGATGCAGTTAGCGGTGATATTATTCCAAGCGCAAACAAAAGGTATTTTCGGGCAATATCGGCAAAACCGTTTCAAAGCTATTCCTGTTTCTCAAGGAATTTCGATGGCTTATGGTTGGCAAGATACCTCCCAACCTTCTTTAGACAATGTGTATCAAGCGACCACATTAAATATTGATGAAGAGCATCAACGCTTGGTGATTGCGCTGGAAAGTGCGGCAGCAGAATTTCGTCGTATTAGTAAGCGGTTTATGGCGAGCTCATCTAAAGAAAGCGCAGCTATTTTCGACCTGTATAACCATTTACTTAATGACCCTCAACTGAAAAAGCGGTTATTTACGGCGATTAATCAAGGTGCGGTGGCTGAATGGGCGGTGAAAACCGTCATCGAAGATTACGCTTTGCAATTCTCACGTTTACGTGACCTCTATTTAAGAGAGCGCGGCTCCGACCTTCGTACCTTAGGGCAGCGCTTATTATTTCATCTCGATGATTCACTGATACCAACCAGCCAATGGCCAGACCGTTTTATCTTAGTGGCTGATGAGCTAAGTGCGAGCGTTCTTGCAGAATTACCACTTGAACAATTAGCGGGGGTGATTGTGCGCGATGGTGCAACGCACTCCCACTCTGCGATTTTGATCCGAGCAATGGGGATCCCCGCGATTATGGGGGCGGATATTGAGCCTTCTTTATTACATAATCGCCATCTGATTTTGGATGGTTATCGTGGCGAAGTGTTTATTGAGCCGGAAAACTTCATCGCTCAGGAATACCAGCAAATTATTGAAGAAGAAAATGTGCTTAGCAGATTAGCGGAAGGCACACTTTCTCAAGATGCAGTACTCAAAAACGGTGAGCATGTGGATATTTGCCTCAATGCCGGATTGAGCCCTCGCTATGAACAGCAAATTCATGATGGGGTGGATGGTGTTGGACTCTACCGAACCGAACTGCCATTTATGCTGCACAACGGTTTCCCATCTGAGGATGAACAGAAGCAGTTATATCGGGATGTACTGCAACTTTTTGCAACGAAACCGGTGGTATTAAGAACTTTAGATATCGGCGCAGACAAACAACTGCCTTATATGCCGATCAGCGAGGAAAATCCTTGCTTGGGGTGGCGCGGGATCCGCGTGATGCTGGATCAACCTGAAATATTTTTGATCCAGTTGCGTTCTATGCTGAGAGCTAACCAAGATACGGGCAATTTACGTATTTTATTGCCGATGATCACGAGCATTAATGAAGTGGATGAGGCGATCGGGCTGATTAATCGCGCCAGAAATGAAGTGAGCCAACAACTCGGAAAATCGATTAATTTACCTCCAATTGGCGTGATGTTGGAAGTGCCTTCACTCCTGTTTTTGCTGCCAGAGTTAAAGCAGCGAGTTGATTTTATTTCGATCGGTACCAACGACTTTACACAATATTTACTCGCCGTCGACCGTAATAACACTCATGTGGCGGCGCTCTATGATAACCTGCACCCTGCGGTGGTGCGTTTTCTATCCATGGTACATATGGAATGCCAGCGTATAGGTTTGCCGATTAGTGTGTGCGGTGAAATGGCGGGGCAACCATTAAGTGCTATGGTGCTGATTGCATTAGGTTATCGTAGTTTGAGTATGAGTGGGCGCAGTGTTCCTCGCATGAAATATTTAATTCGTCAGCTTGATCCTCAATTGATGGCTGAGTTAGTACCTGATTTGCTCGGTGCAGAAACCAGCGAAAATGTCCGGCATAAGATCAGCGAGTTTATGGAGAGAAATGGACTTGGTGGTTTTGTACGTGGCGGGATCTAGTTTGATCTTCTATGTTATTAATATGTAATTATATGCGGACAATAACCTCGTGTTATTATGCGGCATAATTTTTGACTCAATTATTTTAAAGTGGGGAACGATGAGTAACAGCTACTTAGCATTTCCGGAAATTGATCCCGTAATGTTCTCGATTGGCCCAGTCTCTTTGCACTGGTATGGTTTTATGTACCTTGTCGGATTCGTTTTTGCGCTATGGCTAGCGGGACGTCGCGCTTCTAAGCCAAACAGCGGTTGGACAAAAAATGAAGTCGAGAACTTGTTGTACATTGGCTTTGTCGGTGTATTTGTGGGTGGGCGACTTGGCTATGTTTTCTTCTATAACTTGCCTGTTTTCTTAGATGACCCTCTGTATCTGTTCAAGGTATGGGATGGCGGTATGTCCTTCCATGGCGGTTTGATTGGGGTTATCTGTGCCATGATGTGGTTTGCCTATCGCACGAAACGCCGTTTCTTACAAGTTTCTGATTTTGTTGCACCTTTGATTCCTTTTGGTCTTGGAATGGGACGTATCGGTAATTTTATTAATGGCGAGCTGTGGGGACGCGTTACCCTAGATACACCATGGGCATTTCTATTCCCTCATTCAAGAAGTGAAGATATCCAACTTGCGGCACAAGACCCGTCTCTGTTGCCTATTCTCGAGCAGTACGGTGTATTGCCAAGACACCCATCCCAGCTATATGAGATGGTTTTAGAAGGCATTGTTTTATTCCTGATATTGAATTTATTTGTACGTAAACCTCGTCCAATGGGTAGCGTATCGGGTCTGTTCCTTATCGGTTATGGGGCATTCCGTATTATCGTTGAATTCTTCAGGCAGCCAGATGCGCAGTTAGGTTTATTCGGTGGTATCAGTATGGGGCAAATTCTCTCGATTCCGATGATTATTATCGGTGTATTGATGATTATCTGGGCTTACAAATACGGTAAAAATATCCCTGCCCATAAGCCTGCTAAAAGTGTTGATAGCAAGTAGTGTATATAGCTAGTCACGTAGGCAGTAAATAACGTAGACAGCAAATAACGCAGACAGTAAATCTCGTTAATAAGCAGTAAATTCAGTCATTTTTGGTTTGTGTTATTGAGGGATATTTGATAACACAAACCGCCTGTATTTCGGAGTAAGAGAGCCACTATGAAGCCGTATCTTGAGTTATGCCAACGTATTATCGATGAAGGTCAATGGGTTGAAAATAAGCGCACAGGTGTCCGCTGTTTAACCGTGATTAATGCCGATCTCGAATATGATGTGGGCAACAATCAATTTCCTTTAATTACAACGCGCAAAAGCTTTTATAAAGCCGCCATTGCCGAGTTATTAGGGTACTTACGTGGCTATGATAATGCAGCGCAGTTCCGTGAAATTGGTTGTAATACTTGGAATGCCAATGCTAATGAAAACCAAGCATGGTTAGATAACCCGCATCGTAAAGGTGAAGATGATATGGGGCGCGTTTATGGCGTCCAAGGTCGCTCATGGCAGCGCCCTGATGGCTCTCATCTTGACCAATTAAAGAAAGTGGTTAATAACCTGAAAAACGGTATTGATGACCGCGCCGAAATCGTGACTTTCTATAACCCCGGAGAGTTCGAAATGGGCTGCTTACGTCCTTGTATGCACACCCATACGTTTTCACTACTTGGCGATACGCTGCATTTAACCTCTTATCAACGTAGCTGCGATGTGCCTCTTGGTCTCAACTTCAATCAGGTTCAATGCTTTGTTTTACTGGCTTTAATGGCGCGTATTACGGGTCATAAAGCAGGTAAGGCTTATCATAAAATTGTGAACGCACATATTTATGAAAATCAACTGCCTTTAATGCGTGATGTTCAATTAAAACGTGAACCATACCCATCTCCAAGCTTAACGATTAACCCTGCAATTAAATCATTGGAAGATCTTGAAACGTGGGTAACAACTGATGATTTCACCTTAGACGGTTATCAGTGCCACGAAGCAATAAAATATCCATTTACGGTCTAATTCGGGTGGATTGATATAAAGGCATAGATACGCATAGCCTCTGTAAATAATACGGTTTATGCCTTTATTTTTATTATCTTTACGGCTCACTCGATTTTCTAAGTTGCTCCATACCTTTACATCCCTGTTAACTCTTACTCTCGTTCACCCTTATTACTTCCGCTATTTCCCATTTTTGCCTTATCCCCGAAAGCTATTCTGACCTGTCTCTCTTATTTTGGGGGAACACTTTTTTATCTTTACGATTAATTTTGCGAAGCCGTTTCCAAAAGCATTCAAGGAAAATGCAAAAGTGACATTTTGCTGGGAAGCGCTACGAAGAATGGTAAATGAGGTCTGTTGGACTGAGAAGTTTTCATCCAAGCTCCCCGTAGATAACGGTTGAGAGAGATAAGGAAATGCCAGAACAGACAAATTTGGTACATGGAAAAATAAAGTGGCTAAAGCGCAACATTGATGAGCAGGGATTCACTTTAATTGAAATACTGGTTGTTCTGTTTCTGTGCTCAATTGTTGCTCTGCCTGCGTTTTATCAATGGCAACAGCAAGTGAAACGGCTGCAACTTATTGATGCTGCTAGGCAAACTGCCGAATTTATCTACAGTAATCTAATGGAAGGCATTTATTTAAATCAGCACCGTATTATGACAGTAAGTTTCACATCAAAAGAGTGGCATTTAGTGGTTACGGATGCAGATACAGCGCAACAAATTAGCCAATTTAAGGGTGACAAATTTGAGCGTATTGAGCTCAAGCACGCGTCTAGACAATCGATTCATTTTTACGGTAAGCAAGGGACAAGTAGCCCTTTTCGAATTGAGCTCAACAATGAAAGTGACCAAATATCCGTGATTATTTCATCTGCGGGTCGGGTTCGCAGTTGCAGCCCACAAATATTAGCAGGTGTGCCCAAATGTTGAGTCACATTAAAAAGTATAAAGCAGAAAAAGGTTTCTCTTTGCTAGAAACACTGATTGCGATGCTAATTGGTTGTCTAGTCTGCATTGCAGCGATGAATACGATCCCCGTGTTATTTAAGCAACTATTTCAGGCTTTTTTTCAATATCAATTGGATAGAGAGGTCAGGCAGGTGTTGATTAATATGGAAAAAGATTTTCGTCGAATTGGTCATTGCAGCCAGTCACCTTCCAAACCTCATTGTGAAGGAAAGGCAATTACCATCAGCACTAAGTTCTTAAGTCGTCAGGCTAACTCCTGCATTATTTTTGCCTATGACCAAGATTTATCTGGGGGATGGATTATAGGGCCAAGTCATTCATTACATTCCGATTTCTTTGGATTCAGGCTCCATAACAATAAGCTGGAATCTAACCGTAATGTGACAAATTGCGATGGTACCCGTTGGCACTCGTTGTTTGACCCGAACATGGTGAAAGTTAATAAACTGACCTTTGATTGGCGGCCTGCAACAAAAGTTTTAGACATGTCGATGACAGTTGAAAGTATTTTATTGCCGAATAGAACGTTTGATTATCATTCCTCCGTGATGTTAAGGAATGTGCCATGAGGGAAACAAATGCGCAGCGAGGCAATATTGCCTTAGTCATGGTGATGGTACTAATGAGTGTCGGGCTTATCTTGCTGAAAGCACTAAATTATTACCAAGCGCGGGCTAGCCATGAATTAAGCCGCGAAGAAAAATACTATCAATCATTCAATTTGGCAGAATCAGCATTGTCATGGGGACTCGCTCAACATTGGAAATTAAAAGCAGAAAAAGCGAGTCCTTGGGTATGTCAACGAGAAACAAATCACGGGTGGGTGAGTTGCCTTAAGCATTATAAAAATAACCAATTCATTTTATCGGGTAAAGGTGAATTATCGAAAAACCAATCGCTAACGGTATATCGATGGGTTGTGCCGATATGGAATGAAGGGCGCTTACAAGCGCGAGAAAATGGCTGGATTGATTATTGTCCTGTGGCGATTAAAGGATTTTGCCAATGAAGAATTCACAGCAAGGATTTGCGCTGGTAGAGTCGATGATTGCGGTGGTTGTTTTTGCTATCTTGCTGATAGCTCTGCTAAACTACAGCCAATATATCGCTTTGAATTTTAATCAAATATACCAAGGTTCACAGGCAGTTCGGTCTCTACATGGTACTTTAGAAGGTAAACGCTCTTCTAATGATAAAGTTCCATTGGAAATAGGGTATCAGCCGCAGAGAGAACAGATAAAAATCGTGCATTCTACAATCCTTGGGAACTGTAGTGAATCTAAGGTGTCCTTGTTAGTGGGCGGGAAACTGTATTCGATAAGTCGCTGGATGTGTGCAAAAGGAGAGAGTCATGTTTCAGGTTTATCATTCTAACCAATTAGATCTACTCAAAGAGCTAATTGCACACTTAATGGAGAATGACCCGCTACCTCATCCTTTTGAGCAAGAAATTGTATTAGTACAAAGCCCCGGTATGTCTCAATGGCTACAGATAGAGCTCGCTAAACGCTTTGGAATAGCCGCCAATATTAACTACCCATTACCTGCTACGTTTATCTGGGATATGTTCCGGCGAGTACTTCCAGATATTCCTAAAGAGAGCGCCTACACTAAACAAGCGATGACATGGAAGTTAATGACAATTTTACCCAATGTCATTAATGAAGCTGAATTTGAGCCTCTACGTCACTATCTGCAAGACGATTCAGACAAGCGTAAGTTGCACCAATTATCAGGGCGTATTGCCGATTTATTTGACCAATATTTGGTTTACCGACCGGAGTGGATTGCTCTGTGGCAACGTAATGAGTTGATTGATGGGCTCAGCGAAAATCAATTGTGGCAAAAAAGATTATGGCTATGTTTGGTGGAATATACAGAGCAGCTGGGTCAATCTCCTTGGCACCGAGCAAACCTCTATCAGAGTTTTATCGATAAGCTTAAAGTATCGCCAGAGTTAGCTAAAAATTTACCATCGCGCCTATTTATTTGTGGTATTTCCTCGTTGCCGCCTGTGTATTTACAAGCGCTTAATGCAATTGCCGAACACTCAGATATCCATTTAATGTTTACCAACCCGTGTCGCTATTACTGGGGAGACATTCAAAGCAGTACCTTTTTAGCACGATTACAGCAACGAAAATTGCGCCACTATTTGGATAAGCACGAAATTTCCCGTTTTAAAATTGATGAGCACGCTATCAACTTATTCAATGCTGAAGGTGAACAAAATTTAGCAAACCCACTGTTAGCATCGTGGGGCAAGCTTGGTCGGGATAACTTATATTTTATTTCTCAAATTGATGCCGCCAATGAAGTCTCTGCCTTTGTTGATAATGGGCGAAATAACCTTCTCGAAAATTTACAGCAAGATATTCTCGATCTTGAAAATCACGCACAGCTAGGCGTGACATTAGATGAGTATGAAAGTAGCTCCCAGAAGCGCTCACTCCATCCAAGCGATCAATCCGTGACATTTCATTCATGTCATAGTGCTCAGCGTGAAGTTGAAGTTTTGCAGGATCGCTTATTGGCTCTATTTGAAGAAGATCCTACATTAACCCCCCGTGATGTGATTGTCATGGTCGCTGACATCGACAGTTATGCGCCTTATATTCAAGCTGTGTTCGGTAACACTAGCTCATCACACTATATTCCATTCTCTATTTCAGATAGAAAGGCACTACAAGCCCATCCAATCTTACAAGCTTTTATTATGTTATTGGATTTGCCTCAAAGCCGCTTTTCAACGGAGCAAGTACTGGCGTTATTAGAAGTTTCAGCGTTTGCCGCGCGTTTTGATATTGATGAAAGTGAACTGAGTTTATTAAGGCGCTGGGTCAATGAATCCGGTATTCGTTGGGGGCTTGATGACGATAACGTACAAGCACTATCTTTACCCGTTATTGGGCAAAATACGTGGCAGTTTGGTTTAAGCCGAATGTTACTTGGCTATGCGATGGATAGCCGTAATGGCCCGTGGAATGGTGTGCTTCCGTACGATGAATGCAGTGGGCTCGCAGCTCAATTGGCAGGCAAATTAGCATTACTCATCGATACACTTAGAGAATGGCGAACAGGCTTAGAGCAAGAACGTACACTCGATGAGTGGAAAGAGATCTGCCAGCAATTAATTGATAGCTGCTTCAAAGTCGATAGTGAAACTGAAATCGTCTTAACCTTACTCACGACACAATGGCACAAAATTATTGAAAATGCCCTGACTGCCAATTATCAAGAAGCTATTCCATTACGTTTAATTCGTGACGAGCTATCGGTTTGCTTTGACGACGAAAAAATCAGCCAGCGTTTTCTTGCTGGTGCAGTGAATTTCTGCACGCTAATGCCAATGCGTTCTGTACCGTTTAAAGTCGTTTGTTTACTGGGTATGAACGATGGTGCATATCCACGTAATGTACCGCCCCTCGGTTTTGATTTAATGGCAGAAAAAGTCCAGCGAGGGGATAGAAAGCGCCGTGATGATGACCGATATCTATTCTTAGAAGCATTAAATTCAGCGACGAAGCAACTCTATATTAGCTACATTGGACGTTCAATTCGAGATAACCAAGAGTGCAATCCATCGGTGCTAGTCACTGAATTATTGGAGTATATCTGTCAGAGTTTCTGCTTACAGGGCGACCAATCATTGAACATCGATGAAAGTTCACTGCGGCTAAAACAGTATTTAGTCACTGAGCATAATCGAGTGCCATTTGCGAAAGAAAACTTTATCCCTAACACGCTTTATCAAAGCTTCGCACAAGAATGGCTGCCAGTCGCAAAAAGTGCAGAGCAAACGGCTAAGTCGTTTACGTCAGTATTAGAACAACGTGAACCTATTACAGAGTTATCGTTAGAACAGATTTTACGTTTTTATCGACACCCTATACGTGGCTTCTTTCAACAACGCTTAAAAGTGCATTTTTCAATTGAAGAGACTGAACTCCCAGAGGAGGAGCCATTTGTATTGGGGGGATTACAACGCTATAAAATCAATGACCAAGTGCTAGATTTATTAGTCAAAGATGAAGACCCAAATCCCCTTTATCATGCATTAAAAGCCTCAGGGCAATTACCCGCCAAACAATTTGGCCAGCTATTTTGGGAGAAGCAATTGAATGATATTGCTCCATTAGCTGAAAAAGTGAAAGAGTACGGCGATCGACGTGTCGATTATCCGATTGAGTGTGAAATACATGAGATCAAAATTACAGGCTTATTGCGAAATGTTCACGAGTCAGGAATATTGCGTTATCGACCAGCTTATCTTACTGCCAATGATGGCGTGCAATTATGGATAGAACATTTGTTTTTTAATGCGTTTGTTGGTGAAGGTGAAAGCATCGCATTAGGGCGAGAAAACAGTGTTTGGCATTTTTCTGCCATATCCTCAGAGTGTGCAAAAGTACACTTGAATACGCTTATTGAAGGATATTGTGAAGGAATGAATACGCCGCTAATACTGTTAAATCAGAGTGGTTGGAATTGGATTTCGGCGTGTTTTGATAAAAAAACAAAGGAATATGACTTTACGTCAGAAGATGTGCAGCAAAAGGCGTTATCGGCGCTACTGCAAAGCCTACAAGGAAGCCAAATGAAAGTGGGTGAAATGGAAGATGATTATGTATTGAGAGCTTGCAGAAGCATAAATAGTTCGTTGATTGAATCGCTGCTGAGTAATACTCGGCGCTTCTTACTGCCGATGGCAGAGTACTTAAAATAAGGGAGAGCATCTAAGAATGTTACGATTATCGAAACATATCGCTCATTTATTCTTGTTATCACTACTGTTTGTCGGTAGTGCCATTGCTGCGCAGCCACTTTGGCAAGTTTTGCCAGAGACTATCAATAAAAGCGTCAGTGATCCGCGAGAATATAAAGCAATCAAACTTAATAACGATATGACTGTTTTACTGGTTTCAGACCCTAAAGCAACTAAGTCGTTAGCGGCAGTTTCATTACCCGTAGGGAGTATTGAAAACCCGAGTAGCCAGTTAGGGCTTGCTCACTACTTAGAGCACATGGTGTTAATGGGTTCTAAAAAATACCCTGAGCCAAGTAGCTTCTCTGAGTTTTTACAAAAACACGGCGGAAGCCATAATGCCAGCACGGCACCACATCGCACTGCTTACTATTTTGAAGTTGAAAATGGGGCTCTTGAGGCTGCTACGGATAGACTTGCGGATGCACTCGCGGAGCCGTTACTTGACCCCGTGAATGCAGACAAAGAACGTAATGCTGTCAATGCTGAACTCACCATGGCTCGTGCGCGTGATGGTATGCGTATTTGGCAAATTCGTTCTGAAACGCTAAATCCTGCCCATCCAAACTCTCGCTTTGCAGGTGGAAATCTGGAAACGTTGAAGGACAAACCCAATAGCAAACTTCAAGATGAGTTAGTGAGCTTCTACAAGCGTTATTACTCAGCAAACTTGATGAATGGCGTGTTGTATGGCGACCAATCTATTGAACAATTAGCGAAAATTGCCAATGAAACCTTTGGTCGTATTCCTAATTTTAATGCTTCAGTACCAGAGGTTACGATCCCTGCAGTGACGGATAAAGAAAAGGGGATTGTGATCCACTATGTTCCCTCTCAGCCACAAAAAGCATTGCAAATCGAATTTAGCATCAAAAATAATATGGCTGATTTTCGTAGCAAGAGTGATGAATACATCGGCTACTTAATTGGAAATCGTAGTCCGGGAACATTATCTGATTGGCTTATATCCCAAGGATTAGCAGAAGGCATCAGCGCATCTGCGTCGCCAAATGCAGATCGTAATTATGGTTCATTCTCTATCTATGTCACGTTAACGGATAAAGGGTTAGCGGAACGAGATCAAGTTATCGCGGCTATTTTTGCTTATATTGATTTGATTAAAAAACAAGGCGTTAACCAAGATTATTTTGATGAAATAGCCAAAGTGCTCAATCTATCATTTCGTTATGGTTCCATTGTTAGAGACATGAATTATATCGAATGGCTTTCTGACCAAATGATCACAATGCCTGTTAATCACGTTCTAGATTCTGATTATGTTGCAGATAAATATAATCCTGCAGCGATAAAACAGAGACTTTCTGAACTGACAGCACAAAATGCACGTATTTGGTTTATTAGCCCGAACGAACCGAGTAATAAAAAAGCTTACTTTGTCGATGCGCCTTATCAAGTCGATAAAATCAGTGAAAAACAGTTCACGGAATGGGCTGATTTAGAGTCAAAAATGAACTTTAAATTACCAAAATTAAACCCTTATATTCCTGATAACTTATCACTGATTAAAACGGATAAAGCGTATAAACACCCTGAAATGGTTTATCAGGAAGGGAATACACGTGTGCTGTATATGCCAAGTCAGTATTTTGCTGATGAACCGAAGGCGAGTATTACGTTAGATTTGCGCTATAACGATCAAGATGAAACAGCAAAATCTCAAGTGGTAGGTTCTTTACTGCAATATATTTCATCGTTAAAAATGGATGAATTACAGTATCAAGCTTCCGTGGCTGGGATGTCCGTCTCCGTCTCTCAAGGGGTTGGGTTACAGTTAAATGCGAGCGGTTATACTCAGCATTTATCGGAGCTGTTTTTATCCATGACCAAGGAGTATTTAAGTTTTGAGCCAACAGAAAGAGAGTTGATTCAGGCAAAATCTTGGTACAAAGAACAAATCGAAGTGGCAAACAATGCGAAAGCATATGAGCTAGCCATGCAGCCATTACAGCGCCTTAACAGTGTTCCGTATTTTGAACAGGAGCAACGGTTAGCCGCTTTAGACACGATCACTTTGAAAGATATTACGGACTACCGTAGTTCCGTCGTTGAAGGTGCCGCCTTACAAGCATTAGTTGTGGGTAACATTACTCAGCAGCAAAGTATTCAAACTATCCAAGATGTCAGTAAGCTGTTAAAGAGCAAAGGTAAAAATTGGTGGAGTGGTGACATCGTTGTGGTGAATAAAACCTATCTAGCCGATTTCCATAAGCAAGGTAATAGCAGCGATAACGCATTGGCCGAGTTATTTATTCCTGATGGTTATGACCGTATCGATGGTGCGGTTCTGTCTGGTATTTTATCTAAAATTGTTCAGCCGTGGTTTTACGACCAATTACGAACCAATGAGCAACTAGGTTATGCCGTATTTGCTTTCAAGGTGGGGCTTGGTGATCAGTGGGGTATTGGCTTCTTGCTGCAAAGTAATGCCAAAGCCCCCGATTATCTCAATACTCGCTATCAAGATTTCTATAAAGTCACTCTGGATAAGCTGAAGAAATTACCTTCTGCTGAATTTGAACAATATAAACAATCGATTATTACGGAAATGAAACAGCCGCCACAAACATTCTATGAAGAAGTGGGGCGCTATGGTTCCGATTTTTCTCGTAATATTTTCAGTTTTGACTCTAGAGATAAAGTGTTATCGAGATTAGCGACAGCCACTCAAGCTGAAGTGATTGCATATTATGAAAATGCAGTTTTAAAACACCAAGGTTTAGCAATGGCATCTCAAGTGATTGGTCAGGGTGTTGATGAAAAATCAGGGTATGCAAAACTGAAAAATTGGGTGTTGTACCCACAAGCGTCAGATCTTCAGAAGATGTTACCTATCAAGGAAAATGTTGAGTGAATAAGGTGCAGATGAGTTCCCAATTGTTAGATGCTTATACACTTCCGTTACGTGGACAGCGGTTAATTGAAGCATCGGCTGGTACAGGCAAAACCTATACGATAGGGATCCTCTATCTGCGCCTATTATTAGGTTTAGGGAATGAAAATGCATTCCCTCGACCTTTAAGTGTTGAGGAAATTCTGGTTGTGACCTTTACCGAGGCGGCGACCAATGAATTACGTGGGCGTATTCGTGAGCGTATTCATAAGATGCGCTTGGCGTGTTTACGAAATGGCTTGGGATTCGAATCGGAACCAGAATATCTCACACTGTTAACAGAATTATCGAGCGAAGAACAACGCGCTTTTGCGGCGAATTGGCTATTAGCTGCTGAGCGTCAAATGGATGAAGCGGCTATTTATACCATTCATGGTTTTTGCCAACGAATGTTAGCGCACAATGCATTTGAGTCAGGCATTTTGTTTGAACAAACCATGATCCAAGATGAATTTCCTATCCAGAAACAAGCATGTGCGGACTTTTGGCGTCGTCATTTTTATCCCCTGGATTATTCGATGACCAAAGTGGTTCATGCCGAGTGGAGTGGACCTGAAGCACTATTGAACGATATTAAACCGTTTTTGCAAGGGGATATTCCTGCCATTATCAATCAGCCGGAATTACCTGAAACTCTTGAAGAGCGCCATCAACGTTTGATTGGTTTAATTCAGAATTTAAAAGATTTATGGGCAAAAAATGTCGCTGATTTTGAAAAGCTAATTTCTAATTCTGATGTAGATAAACGCAGCTACAGCGCACGTTATTTACCAGCGTGGCTAGAAAAAATAACCAGTTGGGCAGAACAAAGCACCGATGATTATCAATTGCCAAGAGATATTTTAGAGCGTTTTGCTCAATCTCGATTAGATGAAAAATCCAAAAGCGGTTCAGGGCCTTCGCATGCTGTTTTTAGATTAGTGGATGAGTTGCTCACCCAAGCGTTGACGATCAAAGATTTGATTATTCCTCAGGCGATCACTGAAGTGCGCCAGACCATCGCCCATGAAAAGCAAACGCGCGGTGAATTAGGTTTTGATGATTTGCTGACTCGACTGGATAGAGCGCTGCATCAAGATGGTGGGGCATTACTTGCCGAAGCGATTGCTAAGCGCTTCCCCGTGGCGATGATTGATGAATTTCAAGATACCGACCCCCAGCAATACCGTATTTTTCAGCGTATTTATCGGAAAACTGAAGGCACTGCATTGCTGTTTATCGGAGACCCAAAGCAAGCTATTTATGCATTCCGTGGTGCGGATATCTTCACGTATATTGCGGCGAAAAAGCAAGTTAGTGCTCACTATACGTTAGAGACAAACTATCGCTCATCCCAGAGTATGGTTGAGGCGGTTAATCAGGTTTTTCACCATGCTGAAAACCCATTTATTTTTGAGCAAATTCCATTTCAAGGCGTTAATTTTGCGGTTCATAATAGCCACAAAAAACTGATCCATAACGGGAAAGAAGTGAAAGCGCTCACTTTCTGGCAGCAGCAAGCTGAAGCTGTTTCCGTTTCTGAATATGAACAAGCCCTTGCGCAGCAATGTGCGGCACAAATAGGACGATATCTTGCTGGTGGTTTGAAAGGGACCACTTACTTTGAAAATAAGCAGCAGCAAACGCCTGTAGAAGCTTCGGATATCACCGTATTAGTGCGCAGTCGTCGTGAGGCGATATTGATCCGTGATGCGCTAAATCAACTGAATATCCCATCGGTGTTCCAATCAAATCGAGAAAGCGTGTTTGCGACCCAAGAAGCCAAAGAAATTCTCTGGCTATTATTGGCAGTATTAACACCAGAAAAAGAACGGGTGTTGCGCAGCGCCTTAGCGACGGGGTTATTAGGCTTAACAGCAGAAGATATTGATAACCTAAATTACGATGAAAAAGCGTGGGAAAACTTAGTTGATGAGTTTGCTCACTATGCTGTAATTTGGCGTAAACGCGGTGTTTTACCCATGTTACGTGGGATTATGTCTAAGCGACATATCGCTGAAACCTTGCTATCGGGTTCTGAAGGTGAACGCCGTTTGATGGATCTCATGCATATCGGCGAATTACTGCAAGAGACGTCTCTCCAACTTGAAGGTGAGCATACACTAACCCGTTGGTTAGCGCAGCAGATCGCTCACCCAGACCATCAATCAGATGCACAACAGATGCGCCTTGAAAGTGATAGACATTTGGTGCAAATCAGCACCATACATAAGTCTAAAGGGCTAGAATATAAAATTGTCTGGTTGCCGTTTGCGAGTAACTTTTTGCCTCAATCAAAAGGCCTGTTCCATGACCGTGATGATTACGTTACGAAGCTCGACCTTGATGATTCACAAGAGTATGTCGAATTAGCGGATGAAGAGCGTTTAGCTGAAGATTTACGCTTATTGTATGTGGCACTCACTCGCGCTATTTATCACTGTAGTGTTGGAGTCGCGCCGCTTATCAAAGGCAATCGTAAAAAAGCAGGTAATACGGATTTGCACCTATCCGCGCTGGGGTATTTGCTGCAACAAGGCCAAGAAGGCGACAGTGTTTTACTCAGCAGTACGCTTGAAGCACTCAGTAATGATGTGATTGATGTGCAACCGATAGATCTCCCTGAAATGGTAAAACTGGATTTAACTAAAGAGGCCAGTGATGAATTATCAGCAAGAGCGGTTTCTCGACACTTTGATGATAGCTGGCGTGTAACAAGCTATTCTGGTCTGAGTTATAGCACCTCCCATGGAGAAGAAGAGCAAACCTTATCTGCTGAGCAATTTGCTAACTCATTAGCCCCTAAGATGGATATTGAAGTCAGTCATGATGTTGAGGTGCAAGAAACACAAGAAAATACACTGACTCCGCACCAATTCCCTAAAGGTGCTGCGCCTGGCACATTTTTACATAGTTTGATGGAAGAAATTGATTTTTCAGGTGACATTTCATCCGAATGGCTAGAAGAAAAACTACAAGTATCAGGCTTTGATACTCAATGGGTTTCGATGTTACAAGGCTGGTTGAATGCCATTCTTAATGTACCGTTAGCTGATGATGGGCTCTGTTTGTCGGCTATTCCAGCTCAAGATAGGCTGGATGAAATGCAGTTCTATTTACCGATTGATAGCTTGCTCAATGCAAAAGAGGTTGATCGCGTTACCCACAAGCATGATCCTCTATCAAAACATTGTCCTCCGCTTAATTTTGAGCAGGTACAAGGTATTTTAAAAGGCTTTATAGACTTAACCTTTTGCTGGAAAGGGAAGTTTTATTTATTGGATTATAAGTCCAACTATTTAGGTGAAGATGCCTCTTATTACACTCAAGAGGCAATGGCTGAAGCGATGATTGACCATCGATATGATCTGCAATATCAGCTTTATTCGCTGGCATTACACCGTTTTTTACAACAGAGGATGCCAAATTACGATTATGAAACTCATTTTGGTGGCGTTTATTATCTATTTTTACGGGGAACTGAACGCATAGATTCTCAAAATGGCATCTTCTTTTATCGACCAACAATTGAATTTATCAGTGAGTTTGATGCGCTATTTCATGATGCTCAATCTAAGGAGCCACAATGATGAAAGCGTTATTTAATCAAGCTATTGAAGCGCGTATCTTCACGCCTCTTGATGTGCAATTCGCCTATAACGTTGCGAATGAAGATAACCCGATTTTATTGCTAGTGGCAGCGCTGCTTAGTGCAGAAACTATGTCTGGACATGTTTGCTTATCGTTGGAGGATATTCGCCCTGACGTGCTATTTATGGGAAGACATCCTGAGTTTACGGCGCAATTATGGCAAATGATTGGAGAGCCAAATCAAGCCGCTATCAGAGCTGCATTATTATCCAGTGAATCCGTGTGTGAAGTTGGGGGTGGGTCTGTTGCTCCATTGCTACTATCAGGTGATTTCCTTTATTTCCAGCGTATGTGGCAATACGAGCAGTGCGTAGCTCACTTCTTTTCAGAAACTGAGTTAGCCGATGTTAGGAATGATAATATTGTTAATGATTCGAAAATTCAGCCGATTTTAACGGAGCTTTTCCCTGAATCAACGCAGATAGATTGGCAAAAAATTGCCGCTGCTATTGCGTTAACTAGCCGAGTCTCGGTTATTTCAGGGGGACCTGGAACGGGGAAAACGACGACGGTCGCGAAAATTTTAGCGGGGCTGATTAAGTTAGGTCATCAACAGCAACATCGTTTGCGTATTGAATTAGCCGCCCCAACAGGTAAAGCTGCCGCTCGTTTAACCGAGTCATTAGGGTATGCGATGAAACAGCTGCCGCTAAATGACGATGAGCGTGAATCACTCCCCTCTCAAGCCAAAACATTGCACCGATTATTAGGGGCTCAGCCTGAAAGCCAGCAGTTTCGTTATCACCGTGATAATCCGCTTGCACTCGATATCTTGATTGTTGATGAAGCTTCAATGGTGGATTTACCCATGATGGGCAAGCTCATAGAAGCACTGCCTGACTCTGCCAAACTGATATTTTTAGGTGATAAAGATCAGCTTGCTTCCGTTGAGGCGGGGGCGGTTTTAGGGGATATCTGCCGCTTCGCGAATAAAGGCTATAGCCCTGAGCGAGCCGCTCAGCTGGAGCGATTGGCAGAATGCTCATTAAGTGAATTTACCTCAAATGAAGGGCCTGCTATCCGTGATAGTTTATGTCTATTAAGACACAGTTATCGTTTTTCAGCGGATTCAGGAATTGGCCAGCTGGCTTTCGCCGTCAATGCTGGAAATGTGAAACGGGTGGATGATATTCTTACACAGGGTTTCACGGATATTCATAACTATATCCCTAGCGCCATGCCAGATAACGAAAACGATGCTGAAGCTGAAATGAGCGAAAGCTACGCTAACATGTTATTAGATGCGGTCGGGTTCTATCAGCACTATTTACTAGCCGTTAAAGCAAGGGAAAACCCTGCTGATGTTCTACATAAATTTAATCAATACCGTCTACTTGCTGCATTGAGGGAAGGGGCTTACGGGGTTTCTGGTTTAAATGACAAACTTGAGAAATTACTCCATCGCCAAGGGTTAATTACAAAACCGTATAACTTGCAGCATAAGCATTATGTTGGAAGACCGATCATGATCAGCCGTAATGATAGCGCACTAGGTCTCTTTAATGGCGATATTGGTATTATCTTGTTAGATGAAGAGCGGCAAATGAGAGCTTATTTCCAGTTCCCTGATGGCTCCATTCGTGGGATCCAACCCAATCGACTGCCAACACATGAAACGGCGTACGTGATGACGGTTCATAAATCTCAAGGTTCAGAGTTTGCTCATACCGCCTTGGTTTTACCTTATGTATATTCGCCCGTAATCACCCGAGAGCTCGTCTATACCGCGATGACACGAGCTAAAAATGAACTTTCATTGTATGGCAGCAAGAAAGTGTTACGCCGTGCGATAGAAACACCGACTAAACGCCGTAGTGGCTTAGCGCTACAGTTTGAACACTACGGTTTGAGCAGTTAAATTAATTCTTAGACATTTAAGGTACCAATATGGAAAACCAGCAACAAATGACCGCTGTGACAGTAACATTGAATGCCAAAATTGATCCTGCTCGCCGTGCAGATTTGGAAGATGCATTTGATCAAGCCATGGAAAAATTAGGTAAAGAAGGGCAAATCCAAGTTAGTGGTGGAGGTACCCAATTAGCTGAAAATGGCGAAGTTGCTGAGTGTGATATTGAATTGGCACTAAGCGATGCAAGTGATGAGAATATCAGCCTGATTATTCAAATGTTTTCGGCGATGTTAGCCCCTAAAGGTTCCCGCTTAACTATTCATGGTGAAGACGTTCAAATCGATTTTGGAGCGGATGAAGGGTTGGCGATTTATTTCAATGGCACAGATTTAGCTGATGAAGTCTATGAAAATAATGATATTAACGATCTTTTTGATCAGCTTGATGAAGCGGTTGAAGATATCGGTGGGATCCACGGTGTTTGGGATGGCCCAACAGAAACCGCATTCTATTTTTACGGCACCTCTTTTGCTGAAATGGAAGCGATTTTACGTCCACTATTAGAGCAAAACCCACTGTGCGAGAAGTGCCGAGTTGTACAAATCGCTTAACTTAATATTAGGTCGCATCAAAGAAAAACCCAGAGTATTACTTGAATATCTGGGTTTATGAACGTTAGTTAGAGAGTATGGCGAACTAATTTGTTTGCCAACTTTCTGGGAGATTTCAAGCGGCTTGGCTTTTAATATCCAGCATTAAAATTTTCGATTTACGCTGATAGTTATAAAGTGCCTGCTTTTTGACAGGAAGCATCTCAATTTCTGCTGGAATAAAACCACGTTCTTGGAACCAATGAATGCTCCTTGTGGTTAAGACAAACAGTTTATCCAGTTCTAGTTGTTTAGCTTGTGCCATAACCCGTTGTAGTAATTCTTCACCGCGTGATGAGCTACGGTAATCAGGATGAACAGCCACGCAAGCCATTTCGCCTAGTTTCTCTTCAGGATAGGGGTAAAGTGCTGCGCAGGCGATCACCAAATTATCGCGTTCAATGATTGTGAACTTATCGATCTCCATTTCGAGTTGTTCCCGTGAGCGTCTAACTAGAATACCTTGCTGCTCAAGGGGTCTGATCAGCTCTAAAATCCCACCAATATCATTGATATTCGCACGGCGAGTCTTTTCTGAGCTTTCCATGACTATCTGTGTACCGATACCATCACGGGAGAAGAGTTCTTGGATCAGCGAGCCATTTTCTTGGTAGCTAAGTAAGTGGCTACGGCGTACGCCTCGGCGGCAGGCGGAAGCTGCACCACGCAAGAAGCGAATTGTTCCAGAATAATAATCCCCTTCAGACTCTAATTCTTGGATCCGTGTTTCCGCCTCATTTGGGAAGAGTTCAGACAGAATATTACCGTCTTTATCGGCTACCCCTTGAGATGAACAGAAACCAATCAGTTTTTCGGCTTTAATTTTAACGGCAAGCTGAGTCGCAATCTCTTCCGAGGTAAGATTAAAGCTTTCACCTGTTACAGAAACAGCCACGGGACCAATTAACACGATAGATCCATTATCGAGTTGGGCATTGATGGCATCTTCGTTGATGCGACGAATACGGCCGCTATGGCAATAATCAATCCCATCATCGACACCTAAAGGCTGCGCAATCACAAAATTACCACTCACGACGTTAATATGTGCCCCTTGTAATGGCGTATTGCCTAAACTCATCGATAAACGAGCGGTAATGTCGAGCTGCAATGCTCCAGAAGCTTGCTTAACGTATTCAAGGGTATTCGCATCAGTGACGCGGGTATGTTTATGATAAATGGCATCATAATTATGTTCAGCGAGGATCTCTTCAATTTGAGGTCGAGCGCCATAAACAACGACAATACGAATGCCAAGGCTATGCAGTAGACCTATATCGTTGACAATGCTAGGAAAATTTTCATGCGCAATTGCTTCACCGCCAAGCATGATGATAAATGTCTTGCCACGGTGGGCGTTTATATAAGGTACCGAATGGCGAAATTCATCAACCAACTCGGTGCTGCGCTCTTTCATAATTACCCTCTTAACTGAATTTTTATTCGCAATAACTGTATTTTTATTCTTTTTGGCGGAAAATATCAAGTAAAAGTTAGGACAATAAAAGTAACAAATTTATTTTTAAGGTTTACATATCTCTAAATATAAATGGATATAATCACAACAATACAATCTGCATATCAGATAATTGCCAATAAATGTTATTCGACAATTGAGCATCATTAACTATTTAAATTACGCAAGTGTGGCGTTTATATTGCATTGAATAGATGCGTGCTGGGATATAAATAGAATAGATTGGTAATGACAAAGGATGAAGAACTAGATAGAGTGCGAATTAGTCGCTAATATATTATCTCTTGTCTTAGATATTATTAAACTTTTCAGGATATAGATTCGGAATTATTGATGAGTCATCAAGATCACAGCCCATCAAAACGTCGCCTATTGCAAGGTGCGGCGGCAGTTATGCTATTAAGTGTCAGCCCATTCGGTTTTGCTGCCAGTAGTAGCGTTGTTGCCGTGCGTATTTGGCCAGCCTCGAGTTATACCCGTATTACGCTAGAATCCAGCATTCCTTTAAAGTATCGCCAGTTTGTTTTAAACAATCCTGAGCGTATTGTTGTTGATTTAGAGGGCGTTCAATTAAATAACGTTCTTAAGAATATGGGTAGCCAAATTCAGTCTAGAGACCCTTACTTAAAATTAGTGAGAGTCGGGCAGTTTGATCCTAAAACGGTACGTTTGGTTTTCGAAGTTAAAAACAAAGTATCTCCTCGATTCTTTACTCTACCGCCAGTTGCTGAATTTAAACACCGTTTAGTCATGGATTTCTATCCAGGTAAAGGTGTTGAAACCAACGACGACCCATTATTGGCACTCCTTGAAGATTACAACAAAGGTGATTTAGAAGAGAGTATGCCGGTACAGGCGAAAAAACCGGGGAAAGCGGGTACCGATAGGCCGATTGTCATTATGATTGACCCAGGTCACGGTGGGGAAGACCCCGGTGCGATTGGTAAGTATAAGACCCGTGAAAAAGATGTGGTTTTACAAATCGCCCGTCGCTTGAGAACGCTGATTGATAAAGATCCGAAAATGCGGGCCTATATGACGCGTAATGAGGATGTCTTTATTCCATTAAAAGTTCGCGTGGCGAAAGCGAGAAAGATGCAGGCCGATTTGTTTGTTTCTATTCATGCGGATGCATTTACCAACCGTTCAGCGAATGGTTCATCGGTTTTCGCATTGTCCACGAAAGGGGCAACCAGTAACACGGCGCGTTACCTTGCTCAAACTCAGAACGAAGCTGACTTAATTGGTGGTGTGAGTAAAAGCGGCGATGCGTATCTCGACCACACCATGTTAGATCTGGTGCAAACAGCCACGATCAATGACAGCTTGAAGTTTGGGGATGAAGTTTTAAAACGCATGGGCCGTGTTAACCGGCTACATAAAAACAAAGTGGACCAAGCTGGTTTCGCAGTATTAAAAGCCCCAGAAATTCCATCCATTTTAGTGGAAACAGCCTTTATCAGTAACTTAGAGGAAGAGCGCAAACTCAAAACCGCTAAGTTTCAACAGCAGATGGCTGAGTCGATTTTTGAAGGAATCAAAGCTTATTTCCGTAATGGTGGTGAGCTAGCTATCCGTAATTAATCGCGAGATTTTACATATCGAAGAAGGTGGCAAACAGCAATGTGAGTCGCCTTTTTTATTGGCTGAAAACAAGAAATTAAGTGATTAAGAATCAGTTTTGGTTTTGATATGGCTAAGGAAAATGAAGTAAAGGGTATATAAGAAAAGAAAAAAGAATTGGTTGCGGGGGCTGGATTTGAACCAACGACCTTCGGGTTATGAGCCCGACGAGCTACCATGCTGCTCCACCCCGCGACTGAAGAGGTTAAATATATCAGGAATTGGTTGCGGGAGCTGGATTTGAACCAACGACCTTCGGGTTATGAGCCCGACGAGCTACCATGCTGCTCCATCCCGCGCCTGAATATTTCACTACTTTGGGATACTACTTTGATTTTACTGCTGAATTTACTTTGACTGAATCAAGTTTGACTAAATCAAGAAATTGGTTGCGGGGGCTGGATTTGAACCAACGACCTTCGGGTTATGAGCCCGACGAGCTACCATGCTGCTCCACCCCGCGTCCGATAGCGGGCACTATACTCGGGATGAGATCTGATGCAAGTTTTTTCGTGTTTTTTTTTCATTTTTCATTAAGTGGCGTTTAAAAATCGCACAAAATGTAGTTTTTTTGTTCTTTAAAGGTTTCTAATCCAAAAATAACCTCACTAAATATTTATAGCCGTTTCATTCTCAATTTGGGTTTGCTATTGTGCGCTTCATATTGGATATGTGTTAGGTGGTATAAAGATGAATTCATGGCTGAAAGGGTTAATCGCGGGCGTCTTCTTTTCTTTACTGGCTGGGTGTCAATCTCATCCAACAGATAAAGGGCAACAATATAAAGACGGAAAATTGCATAGAGACTTGCAACAAGTTAATCAAGTTAACGTGCAAGGACGACCAATCAATGCGCCGGATTTTAATCGCCAGGTGACGGAAATTCAAAATGCATCGCCACGCTTATTCAACAACAATAATGAAACTTACCACGCAATAGAAAACTGGTTGATGGCAGGGGGCGATCCTGCTCAGTTATCGCGTTTCAATTTGTCGGCTTTCCAAATGGAAGGAATGGACAATTACGGAAACGTCCAATTCACGGGATACTACACGCCAGTCATTGAAGCTCGTCGCTCGCCGCAAGGTAATTACCGCCATCCATTGTATGGTATGCCGTCAAAAAGCAAGGGGCGCTTACCTAGCCGTGCGCAAATATATAATGGCGCACTCAGTAACAATTTGATCTTGGCTTACAGCGATTCTCCTGTCGACAATTTTATGATGGAAGTGCAAGGCAGTGGTTACGTGGATTTTGGCGATGGTAGCCCACTGAATTTCTTCGCTTATGCAGGCAAAAATGGTCATGCATATAAAAGTATTGGCAAGGTGCTAGTTGATAGAGGCGAAGTGCCTTTAGAAAAAATGTCCCTACAGGCTATTCACGACTGGACAAACACCCACAGTGAACAAGAAGTGCGTGAATTACTTGAAAGTAATCCATCGTTTGTTTTCTTTAAACCGCAATCTTTCGTCCCTGTCAGAGGCGCGAGTGCGGTGCCATTAGTGGCAAAAGCGTCGGTAGCATCGGATAAAACCTTGATCCCACCGGGAACCGCATTGCTAGCCGAAGTTCCTGTGTTAGATGGAAATGGGAAATTTACGGGTAGATACGAAATGCGTATGATGGTAGCTCTCGATGTGGGTGGCGCAATTAAAGGGCACCATTTCGATATTTATCATGGAACAGGGCACGATGCAGGTAAAATGGCCGGTTTTTATAACCACTATGGTCGAGTATGGGTTCTGAAAAAGAGCCAGCCTGTTTTTAGTGCGATGTAGCCCCATTTACTGTTTATTCGGTTTTCGTTTTAACTAAGGTTGTTTGTGATTATGCAAGCTCAGCTTTCTGATGCGTGGATGCAGCGATTCGCTGGAATCGGGCGTTTATATGGGCAACAAGCCCTTCATCTTTTTGCACGCTCACATGTGTGTGTTATTGGTGTAGGCGGCGTTGGTGTGTGGGCTGCTGAAGCATTGGCGCGTTCAGGTATTGGTACTATCACCCTGATAGATATGGATGATATCTGCGTGACAAATACGAATCGCCAACTTCATGCATTGAAATCAACGGTGGGGCTACCTAAAGTTGATGTGATGAAAGAGCGCATTTTGGCAATCAACCCTGAATGTACCGTGAATGTTATCGATGATTTCATTACGGTGGATAATGTGGCTGAATACCTCTCTTTGGGATTTGATTACGTTATTGATGCCATTGACAGTGTAAGACCGAAAGCGGCGCTGCTGGCATATTGTCGACGTTTTAAAATTCCTGTCGTGACGACGGGAGGTGCTGGTGGTCAAATCGATCCGACCCAAATTCAAGTCGCAGATTTAGCAAAGACAGTTCAAGATCCTTTGGCAGCAAAATTACGCGAACGTCTGAAATCAGACTTTAATGTCGTGAAAAATGGCAAAGGTAAATTGGGAATCGATTGTGTATTTTCGACGGAGCAGTTGGTCTATCCACAGAGTGATGGAACGGTGTGCGCAGCGAAAAGCACGGCAGATGGTTCAAAACGTATGGACTGTGCATCAGGATTTGGTGCGGTCACGATGGTGACGGCCAGTTTTGGCTTTATTGCGGTGTCCCATGCGTTGAAAAAGATGGTCGCAAAGGCACAAAGAGAAGCTAAACAGTAGAGTTGAGGCTAGGGTGTAGCCTCAACGGGATAATCATTCTGCTGGGGTCATTTCACCCGCAATGTTTTTGATTGCAGTAATCAATGCGTGGATCCCATTTTGGCGGGATTCACTCAGTTGCCCTGATAAGCCAGTCTGGCTGAAAATCTCATCGAAGTCAGTTGCTAAAATTTGCTGTGCATTTTTCTGTTCAACGCAGGCGAGCAAAATAGCAAATAATCCTTTTACTACACGTCCTTCGCTATCCCCATAAAAATGGAATGTGTCATCATCATTGAGAATAGCGCCAATCCATACACGGTTTTCACACCCATGAACTTCTTGAGTCTGCTGCTTTTCTTCTTCTGTGAGAGAGGGCAGTTTTTTCGCGAGTTGAATAAGTAAGCGATATTTATCTTCCCACGCTTTTTGTTTGGAAAACTGTTCAACGATTTCGTGAATGACAATTTCTGTGCCAAATGGATGAGAAGCCAGTTCATGTCGAGACAAAGTCATTAGATTACCTTTTAATCATTTAAAATCGAAAGTGCAAATTTCACTGAATCAATAAATTTATCAATATCTTGCCTGTTGTTATATGGCATGGCGGAGATACGTAAACACCCGCTGATATTGAGTGAATCCATCAAGGGTTGAGCACAATGTTGTCCATAGCGTAATGCAATTTTCTGTTCGGTCAAGAAAAGCCCTAAATCACTATGGTGAATATTGTGGAAATTGAAAGATAAAAGTGGCGAATTTTGCGTGCGATAGCAAATCGCACCTTCGAGTTGAGAAAGCTGCTCATAGGCATAGTCTATCAAGGCACAAGTATAGGCTTCTGCTTGCGCTAAGTTTTGCGTTGAAAGCCACTTGAGTACAGCAGAAAAGGCTATTACACCTGCGATATTCGGGGTTCCAGCTTCAAATCGTTGAGGTATTGGGGCGAGGGTGAAGCCTGAAAAATCAACGTAATTTAACATTTTACCGCCACCATGCCATGGACTCATATTGGCTAAATGTTCAGGTTTTCCATAGCAGATGCCTAAACCTGTTGGCCCATATAATTTGTGTGCTGAAAACGCGTAGAAATCTACATTAGTTTTCATGACGTTAAGAGGATGGTGTACAACGCCTTGAGCACCATCAACAACGACTTTTGCACCAAATTGATGAGCAAGTGTGGTTATCGCGCTAATGTCCGTCTGGTAGCCCGTTACGTTAGACATTTGCGTTACTGCAACAATTTTACTTTTGGCGTTCAAGATTGATTGCAGCGCATTGAGGTTTAAGGTTAAGTCAGGAGTCACCGACCATTTTACGATCTTTGCACCTGTTTGTTGTGCCAACATCAGCCACGGCAGTAAGTTTGAGTGATGCTCAGTCTCACTGACGATAATTTCATCACCTGCTTGAAGTTTCTCACGGAAATAGCTCTGCGCAATCAAGTTAATAGATTCAGTGGTGCCACGTGTCCAGATAATGGATTTTTCGTCTGGCGCTTGGATATATTTTGCCGTTAATACGCGACCTTGTTCGTACAAGCGAGTAATTTTTAATGCTTCAGGGGATTGCCCGCGATAGACCGAACTACCTGAAAAACGGTAGTAATCGTCAGAGGCGTTGATCATATCCAAGGGTTTTAGGGCGGTGGCGGCGCTATCAAGGAAAACAATGTCAGAGCCGATGGCTGGAAATTGCTGGCGAAATTGAGGAGCGTTAAAGTTATCCATTATGCTGATTCTTTGATGTTAGCTATCCAACAGGTGAATGTGGCTATAGTTGTGGTTATGAATATGCGTTGATTATGATAATAACGGAAAACAGTGAATAAGTAGATGGAGATAAAAAATGTTATTCAGTTATCGATTATTAGAAATAATTTGTTACACTTAATAGGAAGATTTTTGCGCAAATTTTTGAATAATTGCGCGCCTGAAAAAAGTTAACACACTCAGCTGATGAAGGTTTGCTTTTTAACTTAATGGTTAAATTTAATTTAAGATGCACTTTATGGGCTTTTTACTCGAAATCCGATGGGATAATGTTTTTTTATCTTTCATAATGGATTTTATGGCGCCCAAAATAAAAAAAGCACCGCGCTTAGGCGGTGCACTATAAAAATCACTATGGACAGACAGGGTAAATGTACAGGAAGTGAAAAAAACAGTAGCAATCGCTACAAAGCCTGGATTAACCAGACAACTTGCAAACACAACATCACAACCACAAAGCCAAAAGTTTCAAAGTAACTAAACTCTGCAACTTTTCGTTCCGGCTTAGGAAGTGCGCATACTATAGGTATTTACTGGCGTATCCTCAAGGGACAATTTATAATGCTTCGGATGAGAAAAACTAATGCGTATAACGAAGCTGAGTCGAAGAGATTATGTCTAAAAGATTACCGCCTTTAAATGCTCTGAGAGTGTTTGATGCCGCCGCCCGTCATTTAAGTTTTACTAAAGCGGCAGATGAATTATTTGTGACACAGGCTGCTGTCAGTCATCAAATAAAAAGCTTAGAAGATTTCCTCGGATTAAAACTATTTCGCCGTCGAAATCGTTCATTGCTGCTGACGGAAGAAGGGCAAAGTTATTACCTTGATATCAAAGAAATTTTCTCGTCTTTGAATGAAGCGACGAGAAAGCTTCAAGCCAGAAGCGCAAAAGGCGCACTAACTGTAAGCTTATCACCAAGTTTCGCGATACAATGGCTAGTTCCTCGGCTTTCAGGATTTAACCAAGCTTTTCCGGGCATTGATGTTCGTATTCAAGCAGTTGATCGGGAAGAAGATAAGCTAGCGGATGATGTGGATGTGGCCATTTTTTATGGCAGAGGAAACTGGACAGGCTTAAGAACGGACAGACTTTACGCCGAATATTTAATGCCAGTGTGTTCACCTTCGTTAATGACCGGAGGGAATCAACTGAAGAACCCGGAAGATTTAGCGAAGCATACGTTGCTTCATGACTCTTCTCGCCGTGATTGGCAAGCTTATGTTAAGCAATTAGATTTGCAAAATATTGTGAATGTGCAGCAAGGGCCCATTTTTAGCCATAGCGCTATGGTGATCCAAGCGGCAGTTCATGGGCAAGGGGTAGCATTAACCAATAATGTGATGGCAAAGAATGAGATTGATGCTGGCAGATTGGTGTGTCCGTTTAGCGAAGTATTAGTCAGTAAAAATGCATTCTATCTGGTCTGCCAAGAGAGTCAGGCCGATTTAGGGAAAATAGCGGCATTTCGTCAATGGATCCTTGCGCAAGCAGCCAGTGAGCAAGAAAAGCTTGGCTTTATTACCAATGACCAAGATTTGACGCATATACAATAATCAAACAGTTAAAACGAAGGTGCTATTGTGAATAGTCGTTTGATGTTAATTTTTGCAGGGATTAGTGGATTTTTTATTGTTGCATTTGGTGCCATTGGCTCTCATGCACTTTCTCCAATTATGAGCGCTCATCAAATGGCTTGGATTGATACAGGGTTACGTTATCAAATGTTTCATACCGTCTCATTAATGGTGCTGGGTGCGGTATTACTGCGTAAAGTCATTTTGTGGTTCTATTGGGCAGGTGTGTTTTTCTCCGTAGGGATACTTCTTTTTAGCGGTAGCCTTTATTGTATGGCCTTATTGCAGGTAAAATACTTCTCTTATTTTACGCCAATAGGTGGCGTTTGCTTCCTCGTTGGCTGGCTTTTAGTTGTTATTGGCGCTATGCGTCTAAGGAAATCGGCGTCACGCAATGAGTAATAAAATTGCATTATATTGCCGCCCGGGCTTTGAAAAAGAGTGCGCAGCAGAAATTACAGATAAAGCAGGGCAACGCGAAATATACGGTTTTGCCCGCGTTAAAGAAAATAGCGGTTATGTTATTTTCGAATGTTATCAATCTGAGGATGCAGACATCCTTGCGCGCACACTTCCATTTCGTGAATTGATTTTTGCTCGTCAAATGTTTGTGGTGGGTGATTTATTAAAAGATTTACCGCCAGAAGATAGAGTCACACCGATTGTGAACGCGCTTAGCCAGCAGGTTGAGAGAGCGGGTGATCTGCGTGTTGAGGTTGCGGATACCAACGAATCAAAAGAATTGATGAAATTCTGCCGTAAATTTACGGTGCCTCTGCGTAATGCATTACGCCAAGAGAAAGTCTTATTAGCGCAAGAGAACTTTAAACGCCCAGTCGTCCACGTGTTCTTTATTGCGCCGGGGTGCTGCTATACCGGTTATTCTTATTCGAATAATAGCTCGAATTTCTATATGGGTATTCCGCGCTTGAAGTTCCCATCGGATGCACCAAGCCGTTCGACGTTAAAGCTGGAAGAGGCTTTCCATGTGTTTATTCCTTATGAAGAGTGGGATGAGCGTTTAGCGAGTGGCATGAAAGCCGTGGATTTAGGGGCATGTCCGGGAGGATGGACTTACCAGCTCGTCAAACGCAGCATGATGGTGGAAGCGGTAGATAATGGTCCAATGGCAGAAAGCCTGATGGATACAGGACAAGTTCGACATCACCGCGAAGATGGTTTTAAATTTAAGACAACCTCTCAAAACATCACGTGGCTCGTATGTGATATGGTGGAAAAACCTGCCAAAGTGGCTGCATTAATGACTCAGTGGCTGCAAGAAGGCTGGTGCCGCGAGACCATTTTTAACTTGAAGCTGCCGATGAAAAAACGCTATGAAGAAGTGGCGCATATTCTGGAAAAAATGAAAGCTCAGCTGAAAGAGAATGGTATCAACGTTCTGATCCAAGCGAAACAGCTTTACCATGACCGTGAAGAAGTCACTGTGCATGTCCAACGTGTTTGGTCTGCAAACCCAATGGCACGTGAATATTATTAAGTCAAAGTTGGCTTGAATAGTAAAAAGGTCACTGTGAAGTGACCTTTTTTGTGCCTACTATTTAGCTTGATAGCGTAATTGATTCAGATTACCTTTCAAGGCAATGTCTGTTTTTAATGTGGCAATATCGCGACAGATAAGCGCGATTTCTTGTTGGTTAATCAGTTTTTTCTGCCATTTTTCTTCAAGACCATCAAAGTGGGCGTACAAATTTTCAATCGTGTGGAATCGCTGAAGTAGCTCCGTGGCACTTTTGGCACCAATCCCTGCCACCCCAGGAACTTTACTGCTGCTGATCCCCGCTAAACCCCAGTAATCAGGAAGTTGTTCAGGCGTGACTCCAAATTCATTCTCGATGAAAGGTACGTCCAACCAACGTTTTTGAAAATAGTCACGGATACGCAGGTTTGGAGAAAGTAGCTGGCAGTAACCTTTATCGGTAGAGACGATGGTGACGGTATGCCCAGAATCGGCAATACGTTTGGCAAGAGTGGCGGCTAAATCATCAGCTTCATCACCTTCAGATTGCCAGCAATGAATACCATTTTCCTCAAACTGAGCAACGAGCTGAGGTAACTCAGCTTGCAAGTTTTCAGGCATAGGCTGACGCCCGGCTTTATAGTCGGGCAGTTTCTCATGACGCCAACTATGGTGGCGACCTTCTTCATCAAATACCGCCACGATATGGGTGGCGTTAGTGTGGTTAATCAACTGAGAAATAGCGGACAAACAGGTCTCTCCACATGGGCTACCCTGAACCGCATGGATACGTCGAATTAAGTTTAAAGCATCAATAATTAATAAATGGATCATAAGCCGTTTGGTGGTTAAACGCGCCATCCTTGGCACGTAGGTGATTATTTCACAATTTCATAGCAAGGTTCGTAAGCGGTGCCACCCGGCAACTTCATACGATGCTGTTTCACGAAACCTTGGAGTAAAATGTCCATGCGTTTCATGATGTCGCTATCCCCATGAATTTTGAAAGGACCATGTTTTTCAATCGCTTTCATGCCGACTTCTTTGACGTTACCGGCGACAATTCCAGAGAAAGCACGGCGTAAATCGGAAGCCAGTTTTTCTGGGGATTGGCCCGGATGCAGATTCAGTGACGCCATATTTTCATGGGTTGGTTCAAACGGATGCTGTAGGTCAGGGGCGATTTTAATCGACCAGTTGAAGCTGTATGCATCACCCGTATTACGACGGCACTCTTTCACTGCAGACATACCTTTTTTCATCACGCGTGCCACTTCTTGCGGGTTGTCGATAATGATTTGGTAATGTTTGCTCGCTTCATCTCCCAGAGTATGGCGAATAAAATCATCCAAAACAGAGAAGTATTCAGCGCTCTCTTTTGGTCCAGTTAGGACTAATGGCAGCACCTGCTCGGTATTTTCAGGATCCATCATAATACCCAACAGATACAGCAGCTCTTCTGCGGTTCCCACACCACCAGGGAAAATAATGATCCCGTGGGCTAAACGGACAAATGCCTCAAGACGTTTTTCAATATCTGGCATGATGATCAGTTCATTCACTAATGGGTTAGGTGGTTCAGCCGCGATGATGGATGGCTCAGTTAACCCGATAAAACGACTGTCTTTATAACGTTGTTGAGCGTGACCTACCGCGGCACCTTTCATTGGTGCCTCCATGGCTCCCGGTCCACAACCGGTACAGATGTTCAGCTCGCGCAAGCCGAGTTCATTACCGACTTTACGACCATACAGGTATTCATTTTCATTAATGGAGTGACCACCCCAGCACACGATCATATTCGGTTCTTCACCAATATGTAGCGCACGAGCGTTACGTAAGATGGAAAAGATCATATTAGTGAGGTGGGTGCTATTTTCTAAATCGAGATGGAACTGCTGTTTGGCATTGGTGATTTGAGCGTGAACAAACAGGATGTCGCGCAGTACAGCAAACAAGTTTGCTTGCAACGAGCGAATAATTTTACCGTCAACGAACGCTTTTTCTGGCGGGTTGATAAGCTCTAATTTGATACCACGCTCACGGCGTAAAATATTGATATCAAAACCTGCACTTTTTTCTAAAAGCTCTTTACTGCTGTCAGTTAAGCTTCCTGAATGTAATACCGCTAAGGAGCAGTTTCGATATAGCTGATACAGATGGCTGCTCGCCGTACGTTTCAGCATATCGACTTCAAGTTGAGACAATAGATCCATAGATCCTAATGGACTGATATGAGTAATCAAGTAACACTCCTTTGCCCAATTGGGCTCTTGACGCGTGAATTACATTGAAAATGATTTAAATAGCATTCTCTTAAATTACACTGATTTTCAATTTAGTAGGTACTTATTGCCGTGCCAAACGACCCGTGTCAGGCTCGAATTGTTCATTACTGCGCCATGGGTTGATATCAAGCCCACCTCGGCGAGTATAGCGTGCATACACCGATAATTTTTCTGGTTTGCACAGTATTGTTATGTCGTTGAAGATGCGCTCCACGCACTGTTCGTGGAATTCATTATGATGACGAAATGAGACGAGGTAACGTAATAACGCTTCACGGTCAATTTTTGGACCGCGATAATGAATTTGTACTGAGCCCCAATCAGGTTGGTTGGTTATCAAACAATTTGATTTCAACAGGTGGCTGACGAGGGTTTCTTCGACGACCTCTGCTTGGGTGCAATCGACCAAATAGTCGCGATTAAATTCATAGTTATCGATGTCAATCTCTTGCTCATCAATACAAACACCTTGGAATTGGTGAATGGCTTGCTGAGTGAAGTCATCAAGTTTATAAAGTGTAACCTTAACCTCGCCATTAGCACAGCGGCTTAGGTCATTTTGCAAAACGCTTCGCACATTTTCCCACGTTTCGAATCGGGTCTGATTGAAACTATTGAGATAAAGCTTGAAGCTTTTTGACTCCACCAGATTTTCACTTGTCGCATCTACACTGACAGAGCCTATCGCCACTTGAGGAACGCCACGGGCATTTAGCCAAGAGAGTTCATACAGTGTCCAAATATCGGTACCGTGGAATGGCAGTGTATCAGCATGAATATTCAAAGGATCGCGATTAAGGCTACGCGGCACCGCTTGCAATAAAGTGGCATCATACTGGTCATGATAAGCCGTCTTTTTCCCGAGAGTTAAATTATCGAGAGCGGGGTTATTTTGATAGTGAGACATTGTGATCCTTATCTTTTCGGTGTGTCAGTGCTGAACATTGGCAAACTGAGTGCGTTTTATTCGCTGGTTAACTTCTGTCATAATACCACTTATCCGTAATATTGAGTCTGCCAATTTAAATTGGTTTCAATAATGTCATTTCTCACAATTGAAAAACGATGAATACAATAATCTCTGATTTAATTAAAAATTTTACCAGCCAGTATGTGGCTAAGTGGCAAGAAGCTACGGGGCTTCCGCCTGTGTCTGCCGAGTTGTATGGGGTACCTTCTCCTTGCATCGTTCGTACTGGTGATGATGTGGTTTATTGGGAGCCTCAACCGTTTCCATTAGAAGAGAAAAGCTTAAATAATGTAGCTAATGCGCTAGATCTCCAATTACAGGACGATATTCACGCTTTTTATACCACTCAGTTAGCTGGAGATATGAGTGCGACGTTTGGTGGCTTGTCATTGAATTTGGTGCAAGTGTGGAGCGAAGAGGACTTTATTCGCTTACAGGAAAACTTGATTGGGCATTTGGTGACTCAAAAGCGCTTAAAGTTAGCACCAACGCTGTTTATTGCTACGTTAGACTCTGAATTAGAGATGATTTCTCTGTGTAATTTAACCGGAGAAATTATTGTAGAAACGTTTGGAAGCAAGCAACGACAAGTTATTGCAGAAAATCTTGCGAGCTTTATTCAACAACTGAAGCCCGTGATATTATCTCAGGGGTAAGAGATTTATAGCATGGTGTTGTAGGTTATTGCCTACAATTGGGTTAAGCCATATCTTAATAATTTTTCATATTATCGAAATGAGAACTATTTAACTTTTAATTTCATAGCGTTACTATCCATTTTAAGTTTTTTACTATTTTTTGAATAACCCGAATGTAGAGTACTAGGTTGTTTGCTTAATGGATTTAATACATTCTTATCGGGCTGGACAGGGTAGTTGTTTAGCTTTTTTACATATAAAAAACAAGGGAATGGATAACCTAGCGGAACAGTTGGTCTGCTAAATTTTTATCTAACAGGATGTTAGGCGGCAGGAAGTCGCATTGCAGGATGCAAGTCAATTGAGAGATAAGTAGCCAGTTAGTTTTTAACTGGCTACTTTTTTTTTATTTTTGGGCTGCATTGGAGTGTTGAGCAAGGGATTCAATAATGCTTTGAGACATAGCTTCTCTCAGTGCTTCGCGCTTACGGAATTCGGAACGTCTCTGGCTTTTCACTGACTCAATATCACGCATCGGCTCTTGAAGTGGTAATTGATACCAACCTTCGGCATTTAAAACGCCGCCACACTCTTCCCAAAAAGTATCGTAGCTGGATTTTAAATGCTGGCTTTTGATATGGCTGTTATTTGAAATTCCGAGAATAGATTTGATTTGAAAATAAGCAGCTACCGCATAAATAGCAGACATCAAAAGGTTTTTAGGTCTCATTGCATGCATCTGCTTTGTGATGGATTTCACTTGCTCTACACTCTGCTCTGTCGATGGTCCTTGTAGAGAGCAGACATACAGCTGGCCTTGTTCACCAAATGAGAAACTCATCAAATAGATTTCATCACCCGTTTCATTGAGTAAATGGATGGAGAGATCCCCTTCACGTGGATATTGAGAATAAATCATTTTTAATTGGGCAAAATCACCGGATTTTAGCTCAATATTCGCCACCGTTAAGCCATCTCGTTTATCCGAAAACATGGCGTTAATAGCTTCAGGCGTAAAGGTTTTTTCAATTAAATCTAACGTGTGGCTTGCAGTTGATAATTTCTGTTTACCGCTCCATGCTTTATGCAGATATTTGTTGATTGGTCGCTCAATAAATTGAGGTACACCATCGATAGTCGCTGATAGCTGGGCGCTTTGGTATGTATCGCACATCGATTGATATTGCTGATATTGTTGTGAAGGCAACTTAGCAATGCGGATCTTTCTTTTTAGCTGTACGTATTTGTTAGTGAAAGATTTCCATGTCTTGTTTTGTTGACGCCACTGCTTTAATAGTCCCATAGATAAACCATCTTTATGTTAATAATGAAAAAAAAGCAAACTGTGTAGAAAAACATTTGATAATAAATGCTGAGCATACAACAAATGATAAATAAACATTCATTATTTTAATAAATGTTAAGAATGGAAAATTGAAAGTCAATTTTTAGGCTCATGATTGTTTTTTGCTTGTCTCATCCCCATGTTTGCGGCAGAGCTATATTTGCGACAGACTATGTTTATGACAGAACCATGTTTGCGACAAAACGGTGTCCAAAAATACGGTATATTTTGAATTATTATAGTTGAATAGGTTTTAGTATGAATATTGAGCAACGCATCCTTGAGAAACTCGGTCATCTTGAAATAGAGATGAGAGCCAAATCCTTATGGGAAGAAGTACCACCAAGTCCAGACGCGTTTGAAAGTGTAGAACCTTTCGCCATCGATACGATGGAAGCTGCGCAATGGTTACAGTGGATTTTAATTCCTCGGTTGACTGCGATGATTGATCAAGGTGCCATGTTGCCGAGCAATTTTGCTATCGCACCATATTTTGAAGAGATCTACAAAGACGATGAAGAAGGGCGCTTTATTGCATTCCTCGATCATTTGCGTGAGTTAGATAGCTACTTTCAATTCACCGTGATGGGTGAATAACGGATGCTGGATATTATCTACCAAGATGAGTATGTAGTTGCTGTTAATAAACCAGCAGGTATGTTGGTGCACCGCAGCTGGCTCGACAGCAAAGAAACGGTGTTTGTGATGCAAACACTGCGTGACCAAATTGGGCAGCATGTTTTTCCAATCCATCGTCTTGATAGGCCGACATCGGGTGTGTTGTTGTTTGCATTATCCAGTGAGGTAGCAAGGTCGCTCGCCGAGCAGTTCGAGCAGCATACCATGGAAAAAGTGTACCATGCGATTGTCCGAGGCTACGTTACACAAGGGGACAGATTGGATTATCCGTTGCTCGAGGAACTCGACAAAATTGCGGATAAACATGCCACTAAAGAGCCTCGGTTACAAGAGTGTGTCACCCATTACCAGCCTTTGGCGACAGTCGAATGCCCTGTGGCGATTGGCCGCTATGATACTGCGCGTTTTAGCCTTGTTGAGCTTAAACCTGAAACTGGACGCAAACACCAATTAAGACGCCACATGTCCCATTTACGTCATCCAATTATTGGGGATAGTAAACATGGAGATTTACGACAAAACCGCGGTGTGAGTGAGCATTTTTCAGTTTCTCGCTTGATGCTGCATGCTAGCCAGCTAATATTTATTCACCCTATAACAGAAGAAAAAATATCGTTAGTCGCGCCATGGGATGCACAATGGCTGTCATTAGTTGAGCAATTTGGATGGGTTGATACTGTTTCGAAGCTCGACATTAATGTGATTGATTATCTTATTTGACAGGTTTTTATAAGGAGGGCGTAATGTCCAAAATCGGAATTTTTGTCGGGACGGTGTATGGTAACGCATTAGCGGTTGCTGAAGTGGCGCAAGAGATTTTCGAACAGCAAGGCCATGAAATTGAAGTTTTTGAGGAGCCAACGCTGGCAGACTGGCAAACCTACAATGCGGGTGAAGGCGTTGCTTTAGTGATCACCTCCACCACCGGACAAGGCGACATTCCTGACACTATTGCACCTCTTTTCTATGAAATTAAAGATGTTGTCGGCTATCAGCCTGAATTGAAATATGGCGTGATTGCTTTAGGTGATAGCAGCTATGAGAACTTCTGCGGGGCTGGTAAACAGTTTGATGAGTTATTAGCTGAGCAATCTGGCAGCCGTATTGGTGATGTGCTGTTTATTGATGCGACAGAAGTGGAAGAGCCTGAAGAGTTTGCCAAAGCGTGGTTACAGTCTTGGGCGGACATGCTGTAAATAGCGAGCATTACGCATCTGCACTGTAAACATATTGGCTTACAGTGCAGTGAGGAAGCTGATTATTTACGAGTGAGTTTCTCGAGATCTGCTTCAATTTCCGCGATTTTATTGGACACCACGTGTTCTAAATGACGTAGGTCATCCAAAATTTTGTGTTTTAAATCAATATCAGTTTGGTCGTTTTGACAAATTTGATCCAGTTCTTCAATTACATAACGTAAGTTAGTATTGATTTCGTTAATTTCTTTGAAATTGTTGCTGCCATCAGTTGCTGCAACGGTCTTACGCTGACGTGGGTATTTAAACTTCACGCTTTTAGCGAAAAACTCGCCTTTATCTTTGCGAAAGTAAATTTTTAAAATATCGTTATTAGCTTCTTGGCGCAGGGAATAGCGGTCGATATCTTGCGGATTGCTGATGCCTAAACTTTTCAAATTGTCGTACATGTTAGCTCGCTTAATCGTAAGGGACTGTGTCGATGACTTTTAAGGTTATAAATAAGGGCTATAAACAAAGCGGTCTCTTTTTATAACCATTTACTGAGCCCTAATTGCTTATAAAATGATGAGTGACAAAATAACCATCTAATAATAGCAGCTAATTGACCAAGGGCAGTAAATTCTCGGTCATATTATGCGCGATTAATCCAGTTTGACCAACCTCTGTTTGTAATAGAATCTACTTTATTATTTACATTATCTATCTATAACCCAGAGGTTTCTGCTGACTCAATGCGAGGTTTATGCTTGAAATGCAGGATTTTCCATTGCGAATCAATGGAAAAGTGGAACAATAGCTTAATGGGACACTCGGCTACCCGATTCGCAGATGGACATGCGTTTCGGGGTAGCTTCGCGTTTTACACCTTATGTCCCTTAAAATGTCAGGGAAGGTGAGAGGGTGTAGAGTTTGATGAGTAATTGATTCGGTAACTTACGAGTAAGCCACTCATTTATAATTACTCGTCAATACTTCTTAGCAACTCATTGATGCCGACTTTCCCGCGGGTTTTTTCGTCGACTTTTTTCACGATCACGGCGCAGTACAGGCTGTAGCTACCATCTTTGGACGGTAAGTTACCAGAAACGACAACGGAGCCAGCAGGTACGCGACCATAGAAAATTTCACCCGTTTCACGGTCATAAATTTTGGTACTTTGACCCAGATAAACGCCCATAGAAATCACGGAGCCTTCTTCAACAATTACGCCTTCAACGACTTCAGAACGTGCGCCGATAAAACAGTTATCTTCGATAATTGTTGGGTTTGCTTGTAATGGCTCCAGAACACCGCCGATGCCAACGCCACCAGATAAGTGAACATTTTTACCGATTTGCGCACAAGAACCAACCGTTGCCCATGTATCAACCATAGTTCCTTCATCAACATACGCACCGATGTTGACGTAAGATGGCATCAATACGCTGTTTTTGGCGATATAAGCTCCTTGGCGTACGGCTGCTGGTGGAACAACACGGAAGCCTTCACGTTCAAAGCGAGCTTTGTCGTAATCCGCAAATTTCATCGGCACTTTGTCAAAATAGCGGCTTTCAGCGCCTTCGATGACTTGGTTATCATGAATACGGAAAGATAATAAAACGGCTTTTTTCAGCCACTGGTGAGTGACCCAAACACCTGCAATTTTTTCTGCAACACGCAGTTTACCGCTATCTAATAAAGCGATGGTTTCCATCACGGCTTGTTTAACCGCTGGGGTAACGGTATTTGGAGTAATGGATGCGCGATCTTCGAATGCTTGCTCAATAATTGTTTGTAATTGTTGCATTAATGCTGTTTCTCCTTCAATGGTTCTCAGTCAGGTAACATGCCATAAATTAGACTGGCACTATATTTTATCCTTCGATTTAAGGGCTTCTGTCAACCTTTCTGATAACTCTTGTTGCATATTTTTATCCAATGCTTTGTGTTCTTTATCTGCCAATACAAAAAAGTCTTCGACTTTTTCACCAATGGTTGTGATGCGGGCGCCGTATAAAGAAATCTCCATCTGAGCGAAAATGTGGCCTACTTTGGCGAGCAAGCCGGGTTGATCAAGGGCGAATAACTCCATGTAGGTACGGCGGTCATTATTGGAGTGTAGAAAATTCACTTTGGTTGGTACGCTGAAATGGCGTAGCTTCGCTGGGAGTGTTCGTGGTTTTGGTAACGGAATTTCAGGTTGCTGAACGGCAAGTAACAGCGCCTTGCGAATATGTTCATATCTATCTTTCGAAAGTGGCGAGCCGTTAGGTTCTAGCACCACGAAAGTATCCATCGCCATATTATCTTTATTGGTAAAAATTTGAGCGCTATGAATGCTTAGATTGCGTCTATCCAGCTCACTGGCAACGGCTGCAAATAAATGTGCTTTGTCGTGGCACCAGATAAAAATTTCTGTTCCGCCATGTTTCGGCTGAGTACTGATTAACACCAAAGGCTGGGTTAAATCGTGTTTGAGCAAATGGTTGGCGTGCCAAGCCAGTTGAATCGGCGTATGGCGCAGAAAATAATCTGCATGACAGCGTGACCACAGAGTGTTGAGCTGCTCTTCATCGACATGAGATTGGCGCAGTAGCGATAGCGCTTGGTAGCGATGGTGACGAATGCGCTCGCGAAGGTCGGGAGTGCTTTGCATACCCTGGTTGAGTTGATGCTCGGTTGAAAGATAAAGCTCGCGGATCAAGCTTTGCTTCCAGCTATTCCATAATGTGCTGTTGGTGGCACAAATATCGGCAACTGTTAAGCACATTAGGTAATTTAAGCGCGCTGTCGATTTTACTTCCCCTGCAAACTGTTTAATCACATCAGGGTCTTGAATATCTCGGCGTTGGGCTGTCACGGACATCAATAGATGATTTTTCACCAGCCATGATACAAGCTCGGCATCTTTGGTTGTAAAATCGTGTTGAAGGGCGAATTCATAGACAAATTCAGCGCCCAAATCGGAGTGATCCCCAGAGCGCCCTTTAGCAATATCATGAAACATCGCTGCTAAGCGCAACAGTTCCGGCTGCAAAATCTTAGGGTAAACACTGACGCATAGCGGGTGCTCGCGGCGATTCTCTTCCTGTGTAAAACTGTCGATTTTCTGTAAGACGCGAATAGTGTGCTCATCCACCGTATAGGCGTGGAACAGGTCGAATTGCATTTGTCCGACAATGTTGCTCCAAAATGGTGTATAGGCGCTGAGAACACTGTGTAAGTGCATCGGCACAAAGGCTCCCTTTATCGCTCTTGGGTGGCGCAATATTTTGATAAACATGCGGCGAGCTTCAGGGATTTCGCATAATGGGACTTTCAGATCGCGCCGTGCAAAGCGTAATTGACGTAATGTGGTGGAGTAGATCCCTTCAATATTGGGGTTGCGAGCCATTTGATAGAACATTTTCAAAATAGCTTCTGGCTGTTTAATAAACAGCATTTCGTCAATCACATCGATTAAGTTGCCACGTAGTTGAAAGTATTCATCAATAGGACGCGGTTTTTCATTGGGATTCAAGGCCAAAATAGCTTCATCAAACAGTTGCAGCAGCATTTGATTCAATTCCCTGACGCGGCGAGTGACGCGATAGAAATCTTTCATCATGCGCTCGACAGGTTGGTTCCGCTCGCCAGTGTAACCTAATGATTGTGCGACACTAAATTGACGATCAAACAGTAGTCGGTTGTCATAGCGCTTGACTACTAAATGCAAAGCAAAGCGGATTTTCCATAAAAACGATAAACACTCTTTGAGCTCTTGACGTTCTTCTTCGGTGAGGAAACCAAAGCCGACCATTTCATCGACGGTTGTCGCACCAAAATGACGGCGACCTACCCAAAGTAAGGTATGAATATCCCGTAATCCACCTGGGCTGCTTTTAATATCTGGCTCTAAGTTGTAGCTGGTACTGTGATAACGCTGATGGCGTTCCTGCTGTTCGGCTAATTTTGCGGCAAAAAATGTGGCGGAAGGCCAAAAATCATCACTAAAAATGGTTTTCTGTAAGCTTAAGAATAGGGTGATATCACCACATATTAAGCGCGATTCAATCAGATTAGTCGCTGTGGTTAAGTCTTGTTTTCCTGCTTCAATGCACTCTTCCAATGAGCGAACACTGTGCCCGATATCAAAACGTAAATCCCACAGTAAGGTAATAAATTGACCGACTTTAGCGGCAATTTCTTCAGGAAGTGGTTGCTGGCTGAGAATTAAAATGTCGATGTCTGATAGCGGGTGTAGCTCATGACGACCATAGCCACCGACGGCAATTAATGACATCCCTGAACATTGGTCAAAATGGTAACTCTGCCAAAGCTTGGTGAGCAGGGCATCAAGGTAGTCACTGCGAGCGCGGAGTAAATCCACGACATTTTTCCCTTGGTGAAAAGCAGATTCTAGCCAAGCATCAAATTGGTCAACGTGTTGCCGAAGCGCTGAGAGCTCAAGATCGGAAGGTTGGAATTGCGTGGGGGATAAATAGCTGTTTGAAGGTGCCGTCATCATCATCTGTCCGTGTTGAGAGCCATACAGAAATTATGATCAGCTTACGTTTTTTTAGGGGGGATGAACAGAAAAACTAAGCTCCCCCTAGGAGGAGCTTGAAATACGATTACTCGTTGATCAGAACCGCAGAAATAAATGGCTCTTCTTCTTTACGCAGAGTTAAAATTTCACAGCCGTTGTCAGTCACCGCTAAAGTGTGCTCGTACTGTGCAGACCAACCACGGTCTTTAGTTTTGACTGTCCAGCCATCTTTCATGGTACGAATACGGAAATCACCGGTATTCACCATTGGTTCGATAGTGAAAGTCATACCTTTTTGCAGCACAACGCCGCTGTCATCGGCATCATAATGCAGAACTTGTGGCTCTTCATGGAAGCCTTCACCGATACCGTGGCCGCAATATTCACGAACCACGGACAGGTCTTGTTTCTCAACAAATTCTTGAATGGCTTTACCAATGGTGCGTAAACGAATACCGGGTTTCACCATACGGATTGCCAGATACAGACTCTCTTGCGTCACTTGGCACAGGCGCTCACCTTGGATAGTCGGTTTACCAACGATGAACATTTTAGAGGTATCGCCGTGGAAACCATTTTTGATGACAGTGACGTCGATGTTAACTACATCACCATCTTTCAGAATTTTATCGTCGCTTGGAATGCCGTGGCAGATAACATCATTCACAGAAATACAAACAGACTTAGGGAAACCATGGTAGTCAAGGCAGGCAGGGATCGCTTGTTGTTGCTCAACAATGTGTTTGTGGCAAAGGCGATCCAATTCACCTGTACTGACTCCCGGCACAACATGCGGTGCGATCATTTCTAACACTTCAGCTGCTAGGCGACCAGCAACACGCATTTTCTGAATATCTTCTTCAGTTTTGATAATAATAGCCATGAGTTCAGTCCATATATGTCAGCAGGGATTTGCGACATGTTAAAAAAAGGGTTTGGAAATGGGCAATTGTTGCGACATTTTTACCGTTGATGCCGAGTATGGTAACAGTCACCGCATTTTCTGCCAACTAGTAGGCGATATGTTTAGATGCCCACAATTCGATTATACAAGCCGATTAAAAACAGATAATGGAGCACAGGGTAAGCCAAGCCGCAGGCGTGGTTTGTTCAAATTGAGCTTTTTAGAGCACAAATTGTCAAAATTATCAGTCGATTTTTGATGATGAGTTTTTCATCTTGGCTATTTTTCGCTATCGTTTTGTTGTTGCTCTATATTTGCTCAGTGGTTCTTTTGTAACGGGCAAAATTCGTTGAGATTTGAATAATGGTCTTGGTTTTTATCAGCGAAAAAAACAACAATTATTGGATTGTAACTGCATTTTATGGTATAAAGCGCGCCGGCAATCCATATTTTTCTCTTTATCTCATTTTTTAATCTAATTTGGATTAGTGAGTGAATCTTAAAGGCATCGATTGGATGTGCGTAAACTAAAACTCAATTGTGTAATAACACACACGAATCGGCACGTGCGCCGGGGTGCTCTTATGCGTTTAGACGCAGCTATAGAGTCGGTAGCATGGGATTCGTGGAGGCATAACCCCAATTACTTATATACAGAGGTATAAAATGGCAACTGTTTCCATGCGCGATATGTTACAAGCGGGCGTTCACTTTGGTCACCAGACTCGTTACTGGAACCCTAAAATGAAACCTTTCATTTTCGGCGCTCGTAACAAAGTTCATATCATCAACTTGGAAAAGACTGTTCCAATGTTCAACGAAGCTCTGGCTGAGTTGACTAAAATTGCTTCTCGTAAAGGCAAGATTCTGTTTGTTGGTACTAAACGTGCTGCAAGCGAAGCCGTTCAAGAAGCTGCTGGAAGCTGTGATCAATATTTCGTAAACCACCGTTGGTTAGGTGGGATGCTGACTAACTGGAAAACTGTTCGTCAGTCAATCAAACGTCTGAAAGATCTGGAAGTTCAGTCACAAGACGGTACTTTCGACAAACTGACCAAGAAAGAAGCGCTGATGCGTACTCGTGAACTTGGTAAGTTAGAAAACAGCTTAGGCGGTATCAAAGATATGGGCGGTTTACCAGACGCTCTGTTCGTTATCGATGCAGACCACGAACACATTGCTATCAAAGAAGCTAACAATCTGGGTATCCCAGTATTTGCTATCGTTGATACTAACTCTGATCCAGACGGTATCGACTTCGTTATCCCTGGTAACGACGATGCAATCCGTGCAATCAAACTGTATCTGGGCGCTGTTGCAAACACCGTTCGTGAAGGTCGTTCACAAGATCTGGCTGTTCAAGCAGAAGAAAGCTTAGTAGAAGCTGAATAATAAGGCAAAAGCCCTTATTAACCAGGTATTGCTATATATTGGTTAGAAGGGGCCTACTTAGGCCCCTTTTGTCTCTGTGAATCAGAATTATCCTTGTGGGAAAGTCCCGTGAGGCATATCGAGGAATAAATCACATGTCTGGAATTACCGCTGCATTGGTAAAAGAACTGCGCGAACGTACTGGCGCAGGTATGATGGAATGTAAAAAAGCATTAGTTGAAGCTAACGGTGACATCGAATTAGCAATCGACAACATGCGTAAATCAGGTCAAGCGAAAGCAGCTAAAAAAGCAGGCCGTGTTGCTGCTGAAGGCGTTATCCTGACTGAAGTTTTCAACGACGGTAAAACTGGTGCGCTGATCGAACTGAACTGCGAAACTGACTTCGTTGCTAAAGATGCTGGTTTCTTAGCATTCGGTAAAGAAGTTTTAGCTTCAGTTGTTGCTGATAAAAACGCTGACATCGACGCTCTGAAAGCAAAATTCGAAGAAGCTCGTACAGCTTTAGTTGCGAAAATTGGTGAAAACATCAATATCCGTCGCGTTGCTATTCTGGAAGGTGCACAAGTAGGTAGCTACCTGCACGGCGCTCGTATCGGTGTTCTGGTTGCTGGCGAAGGCGCAGATGAAGAACTGCTGAAACACATCGCTATGCACATTGCTGCAAGCAAGCCAGAATATGTAACTCCAGAAAACGTTCCAGCTGACGTTGTTGCTCACGAGCACCAAATTCAGTTAGACATCGCTATGCAATCTGGTAAACCACGCGAAATCGCTGAAAAAATGGTTATCGGTCGCATGAACAAATTCACTGGCGAAATCTCTCTGACTGGCCAGCCTTTCGTAATGGATCCAAGCAAATCTGTTGGTGACTTACTGAAAGAAAAAGGTGCTAACGTAACTAACTTCATCCGCTTTGAAGTTGGTGAAGGTATCGAGAAAGTTGAAACTGACTTCGCAGCAGAAGTTGCTGCAATGAGCAAGTAATCAACGAAAAGGGCCGCCGATTGGCGGCCTTTCTTTAATACACTGCATATTTCAAGCTGCATGCATTCGCCTCTTTTAGTGTAGCGATTCAACTTCCTGCAACTTGAACTATTTTTGTGTAGCATTCTGTATCAAATACATTTTTCGGCATATAGAGCGAGACTCTATATGTATGACTCCAATAATGACCTGTTAGGACACAACTCATGGCAACCAATGCAAAACCCGTTTATCAGCGTATTCTGCTAAAACTAAGTGGCGAGGCTCTACAAGGTGCAGAAGGTTTTGGTATCGATGCTAGCGTTTTAGATCGTATGGCTCAGGAAATCAAAGAACTTATAGAACTGGGTATACAGGTCGGTGTGGTTATTGGTGGTGGTAACTTGTTCCGTGGTGCCGGTCTGGCACAAGCTGGCATGAACCGCGTTGTTGGTGACCATATGGGGATGCTAGCAACTGTGATGAATGGCCTGGCAATGCGTGATGCGCTGCACCGTGCATACGTTAACGCAAGACTAATGTCTGCGATTCCACTCAATGGCGTGTGTGACAACTATAGCTGGGCTGAAGCTATCAGCTTACTACGTCACGGCCGTGTGGTTATCTTCTCTGCAGGAACAGGAAATCCATTCTTCACAACGGACTCAGCAGCTTGCTTACGCGGTATTGAAATTGAAGCTGATGTTGTACTGAAAGCCACAAAAGTTGATGGCGTTTACTCGTCAGATCCTGCCAAAGATCCTGATGCCGTTCTGTATGAAAACCTGAATTATCAAGAAGTTCTTGAGCGTGAATTGAAAGTTATGGATTTAGCTGCATTTACGCTAGCACGCGATCACAACCTGCCAATTCGTGTTTTCAACATGAATAAGCCAGGCGCATTACGCCGTGTTGTGATGGGTGAAAACGAAGGAACTCTGATTTCTCACAATTAATACTCAGAGACATGACCTGAGTTTGAATGTATTATCTAACATAAATTCAGACAATTTAAGCGAGGCTGCTTTGCGGCCTTTAATAACAAGTTCTTAAGGGTTGATAACGTGATTAACGAAATCCAAAAAGATGCTCAAGACCGTATGGAAAAGAGCCTTGAAGCACTAAAAAGTCAAATCAGCAAAGTTCGTACTGGCCGCGCTTCACCAAGCCTGTTAGACGGCATTTCTGTTGAATATTACGGTTCTGCGACGCCTCTGCGTCAATTAGCTAACGTGACTGTTGAAGATTCACGTACATTAGCAATTTCTGTTTTTGACCGTAGCATGTCACCTGCAATTGAAAAAGCGATCATGGCGTCTGACTTAGGTCTGAATCCATCTTCAGCAGGTACTGTTATTCGCGTTCCACTTCCTCCATTAACGGAAGAGCGTCGTAAAGACTTAATTAAAGTGGTTCGTGGTGATGCAGAGCAAGGTCGTATCGCGATTCGTAACGTTCGCCGTGACGCTAACGATAAAGTTAAAGCTTTACTGAAAGACAAAGAAATCAGTGAAGATGACGAGCGCCGTTCACAGGATGACATCCAAAAGCTGACTGATAACTTCATCAAAAAAGTGGATGAAGCATTAGCTCAGAAAGAAGCGGAGCTGATGGAGTTTTAATCCATCTTGATAATAAAGCCATCTGAACACATTTTTTAAAAGTGTGCTTTAGTATGGCTTTATTATTTATCATTTCTATTAAACAATCCTTTCTCATCGCTAAGCTGATATAATCTCAGTATTGAATTAATACAGAGCATCTGATCACTATGAAACGTCTTACTATCCTGGGTTCTACAGGTTCAATCGGTACAAGTACACTTTCTGTTGTTCGTCAAAATCCTGATCAATTCCAAATTCTTGCATTAGTCGCAGGTAAAAATGTGACTGAGATGGCAAGTCAATGCCTTGAATTTAATCCTAAGTATGTCTCAATGGCTGACGAAAGCGCAGCGAAAGCGTTACGCACTATTCTGACGGAAAATAACTGCAAAACAGAGGTTTTATCCGGTACAGAATCTGCAATTGAACTTGCTGGATTGGATGAAGCGGATCAAGTGATGTCAGCAATTACTGGCGTGGCGGGGCTACTCCCAACGTTGTCTGCAATCCGCAAAGGGAAAAGAATATTATTAGCGAATAAAGAGTCTCTGATTACCAGCGGCCGTTTATTCTTTAATGCGATTCGAGAGCACCAAGCGACAGTTTTTCCGATTGATAGCGAGCATAACGCGATTTTTCAAAGCCTACCTGAAGAGATTCAATTGAATTTAGGCTTTGCCGACCTGACGGCTTCTGGGATTTCCAGCATCGTATTAACTGGGTCTGGTGGGCCATTTAGAGATACGCCGTTATCTTATTTTGACCAGGTGACACCTGATGAGGCATGTAATCATCCTAATTGGTCAATGGGGCGTAAAATCTCAGTAGACTCCGCGACTATGATGAATAAAGGTCTGGAATATATTGAAGCCTGCTATTTCTTTAATGCTAACGAAAAACAGATGGAAGTGATTATTCACCCTCAATCTGTAATCCATTCTATGGTTCGTTACCGTGATGGAAGTGTTATCGCCCAGTTAGGAACGCCGGATATGCGCACGCCTATTTCGTACAGCATGGCTTATCCTCAGCGCATTATGTCGGGCGCTAAGCCATTGGATTTCACTACGTTATCTTCACTGACTTTTGTGGAGCCTGATTACCAACGTTATCCTTGTCTGAAACTGGCTATTGATGCATGTCACCAAGGGCAAGCGGCGACTACTGTATTAAATGGCGCGAATGAAATTACTGTCGGTGCTTTCTTAGAAGAGAAAATTCGCTTTACAGATATTGCAAAAATCAATCACAAGATTATGGATAAATTAGATTTTTCGGAACCCACGTCCATTGACGAGGTCTTAGAAATCGATGCTTGTGCTCGTCGTGAAGCAGCTCAGCTAATTGCTCAAGAATTTTAATCTTGATATGTGATTTATTTAGTTGCTGATAACTATAATATATCTTTAATATGTGGCGTGTTGAGAATAGAAAGCTTATCAACAATAAGCATATTAAGGATGTGTCTTATCAGCAATTATAATCATAAGAGTTATGATTGAGTCAGATTTCCCAAGTAGTACAGACAAGGATTAACATTTAATGAACTCTAGTGGTGAAAATCTCTCTGATTCTATGATGCCTAAGCATGTTGCCATCATTATGGATGGTAATGGGCGATGGGCAAAACAGAGAGGAAAATTCAGAATTACTGGTCATCGAGCAGGTGTTGAATCTGTACGTAGTTCTGTGCGTTTTGCAGTAAAGAATAATATTCGTTCCCTGACACTTTACGCATTCAGCAGTGAAAATTGGAAAAGACCAGAAAAAGAAGTCAGTTCGTTGATGGATCTGTTTGTTTTTGCATTAGATAATGAAGTCAAAAACCTGCATAAAAATAACGTAAAACTGAAAATTATTGGTGATGTTAGTCGCTTTAGTGAAACCTTAAGAAAAAGAATTGATAAAGCGGAAGCATTAACCGCAGGTAACACAGGTTTACAACTGAATATTGCCGCTAACTACGGTGGACGCTGGGATATTGTTAATAGCGTTAAACAAGTTTATGAAAAAGTGAGTCGTGGGGAGTTATCTATTGATGACGTAACTGAAAGTACGATTAGCGACCATGTTTGTATGCATGACCAAGAGTGTGTCGATTTGGTGATCCGTACAGGTGGAGAACATCGCATTAGTAATTTCTTGTTATGGCAGGTTGCTTATGCGGAATTTTATTTCACCAACGTTTTATGGCCAGATTTTGATGAAATGGTGTTTCAGGATGCAGTCGATGCTTTTAGTAAGCGAGAACGGCGCTATGGTGGAGCAGAATCAGATGACGAACTCGTCAAATAAAAGGGGATGGATGTGCTGAAGTATCGTTTACTCACTGCGGTGATTTTAATTCCAATTGTTATAGCTGCACTTTTTTTACTGTCCCCAGCAAATTTCGGTTTAGTGGTGATCGCAGTCTGCGCGTTGGGTGCATGGGAATGGGCGCAATTTGCAGGATGGCATTCACAAACTAAACGTATCGGTTTAGCGGTTGTATTTGCGGCGGCATTACTCGCAATTCAATTTTCTTTACCAGACATGATCGCACTTTCAAGTTCTCCGTTTATTTTATATAGCCTCTGGGCAGGTTTAATCTGGTGGGTTGCCGCCATTTTATTAGTTGTGACATACCCAACTTCTGCCTCATGGGGCAAATCGGTCATCATTCGCTTACTGTTCGGCGTATTAACTATTGTGCCTTTCTATAGTGGCATGATGGTATTAAGAACCATTGGTTACCAAGCTGATACTTCTGTAGGGGCATGGTGGTTACTCTACGTTATGTTATTGGTGTGGGGGGCTGACTCTGGTGCTTATGCATTTGGACGTACAATTGGTCGCAATAAAATGGCACCAAAAGTTTCTCCAGGGAAAACATGGGAAGGGTTAATCGGTGGTTTAATTACCGCTGGAATTATCTCATGGTTATTTAGCTTATATGCACCAATCCCTGCAATGCCAGATTATTTACTAGTGACTTCAATTATTGTTGTTGTAGTATCTGTGTTCGGTGACTTAACAGAGAGTATGTTTAAGCGCCAATCCGGTATTAAAGACAGCAGTCATTTAATTCCAGGTCACGGTGGGATACTCGATAGAATTGATAGTCTAACTGCGGCAATCCCTGTATTTGCAGGGCTGAATTTGTTAGTTTTTAACGGTTTTGGTCTTTAGGAAGATTAATGGGATTTATTTGGAGCTTAGCGGCGTTTATTATTGCGATTGGCGTGCTGATTACAGTGCACGAATTTGGGCATTATTGGGTCGCGCGCCGTTGCGGTGTTTATGTTGAAAAATTCTCTATAGGGTTTGGTAAGACGCTATGGCGTAAAGTCGATAAACATGGGACAGAGTTTGTTTTAGCGTTGATCCCACTTGGTGGCTACGTCAAAATGCTCGATGAGCGTGTTGGTGAAGTAAGCCCTGAACGCCGTCATTTAGCTTTCAATAATAAGACCGTTGGACAACGTGCCGCCATTATCAGCGCAGGGCCTCTTGCGAACTTTTTGCTCGCTATTGTTGTCTACTGGATTGTCTTTATGATTGGGATTCCGTCTGTTCGCCCAGTCATTGATAACATTAAGCCAAATTCCATTGCTGCTGAGGCAAATTTTGAGCCTAAAATGGAACTAAAATCGATAGACGGTATCGAAACACCTGATTGGAATTCAGTTCGTTTAGCGCTAGTGAGTAAAATTGGTGATAGGGAATTTACTGCACAAGTTTTACCTCAAGGATATAATGAGCCAGTTTCTAAAACAGTGGATTTAAGCGCATGGCAATTTGACCCTGAAAAGCAGGATCCTATTTTATCTATAGGGATTATGCCAGTGTCTGCGAAGGTTGACCCAGTCATCCATAAGGTGACGGAAGGCTTAGCGGGCGAGCGTGCCGGTTTAAAGCCAGGAGATAGAATTATCAGTGTCAACGGAGAGCTGCTGGATACTTGGAATCCAGTGACGAGAATAATCCGAAATAATCCGGGGACACCATTAAAATTAGCCGTACAACGTGATTCGACATTGATTGATTTAACCTTGGTTCCTGATGTTCAGGAAGGTAAAAAAGGTGAGCGTTTTGGCGTTGCAGGTGTCGAACTAACTGTATTACCGCTAGCTGATGAATATAAAATAGTGCAGCAATACAACCCTGTATCTGCACTGTTTCAAGCTAGCGACAAGACTTGGCAGTTAATGAAACTGACAGTCAATATGATGGGTAAACTGGTTGTTGGGGATGTCAAACTCAATAACTTGAGCGGGCCGGTATCTATCGCAAAAGGTGCGGGGGTTTCGGCGGAGTCAGGCTTGGTATATTATCTGATGTTTATTGCGCTGATTAGCGTGAACTTAGGTATCATCAATCTATTTCCATTGCCTGTGTTAGATGGGGGGCACTTACTCTTCTTATTAATTGAAAAAATTAAAGGGAGTCCAGTGTCTGAGCGAGTACAAGACTTTAGTTTTCGAATTGGTGCAATGGCATTGATTCTGTTAATGGGACTTGCACTTTTTAATGATTTCTCTCGCTTCTAATTTTGTAAGCTTGGGACCAGTAAGGAATACGCATAACAACGATGGCGATGAAAAAGTTGCTCATAGCGTCGCTGCTTTTAGGTAGCGCCACTGCATACGGTTCAGACGGATTCGTAGTTAAAGACATTCGTTTCGAAGGTCTACAACGCGTCGCCGTTGGTGCAGCATTATTGAACATGCCTGTCAGGGTCGGGGATTCAATCGATAACGAAGATATTAGTCGTTCGATTCGCTCACTATTCTCTACAGGTAACTTCGAAGATGTTAGGGTCCTGCGTGATGGAAATACGCTGATCGTTCAAGTTAAAGAACGACCAACCATCGCGAGTATCACTTTTACAGGTAACAAATCTGTAAAAGATGACATGCTAAAGCAGAACTTGGAAGCATCCAATGTCCGTGTGGGTGAAGCATTAGACCGCACTAAAATTGCGAATATTGAAAAAGGTTTAGAGGACTTTTACTACAGTGTTGGTAAATACAACGCGACAGTAAAAGCGGTGGTCACGCCATTACCACGTAACCGCGTGGATTTGAAATTTGTGTTCTCTGAAGGCGTGTCTGCAAAAATTCAGCAAATCAACATTGTGGGTAATAAAAACTACTCAACAGCGGAATTGGTGAATAAGCTCCAATTACGTGACGATGTGCCATGGTGGAACTTGGCGGCTGACCAAAAATATCAAAAACAAAAATTGGCGGGTGACTTAGAAACCCTGCGCAGTTTCTACCTTGATCGTGGTTATGCACGTTTCAATATCGACTCGACGCAAGTGAGTCTGACACCAGACAAAAAAGATATCTACATTACGATTAATGTCACTGAAGGAGATCAATATAAGATTTCTGGTGTGGATGTTAATGGTAATACGGCAGAGCATTTAGCGGATATCCAAGAGCTGATCACCATCACACCAGGTGAGTTATACAATGGTGCGCAAGTGACTCAGATGGAAAACCAAATTAAAGACCTGTTTGGTCGTTATGGTTATGCCTATCCGCGCGTAATGACTCAGCCAGAAATTAATGATGCTGATAAGACTGTTAAACTGCATGTTAACGTTGATGCAGGTAACCGTTTCTATGTTCGTCAAATTCGTTTCCAAGGTAACGATACCAGTAAAGATTCTGTTTTACGCCGTGAAATGCGTCAAATGGAAGGTGCTTGGTTAGGTAACGATTTAGTTGAATTAGGTAAAGAGCGTCTGAACCGTACTGGTTTCTTCGAAACGGTTGATGTTGAAACTCAGCGTATTCCGGGTAGCCCAGACCAAGTTGATGTTATCTATAAAGTTAAAGAACGTAATACCGGTTCAATGAACTTTGGTGTTGGTTTTGGTACTGAAAGTGGCGTGAGCTTCCAAGTCGGTGTCACTCAGGATAACTGGTTGGGTACAGGTAATGCGGTTGGAATTAACGCCAGCCGAAATGACTACTCAACAAACGTCGAGTTTTCAATGACAGACCCTTACTTCACGGTTAACGGTGTAAGTTTGGGTGGACGTATCTTCTATAACGACTTTAGTGCGAAAGATGCGGACTTATCTGGCTATAACAACAAAACGTATGGTTTAGATAGTACATTAAGCTTCCCATTCAATGAAAATAACTCCTTCCGTATTGGTGCGGGTTATGTTCATAACGACCTGTCTGACATGCGTGCGCAAGCCGCGATGTGGGATTATCTACAATCTATGGGTGAAAACCCACCAGTGACTAAAGACGGTCGTAACAAGGAAAGCTTTAGAGCAGATGACTTTACACTGAATTTAGGTTGGACGTACAACTCCTTAAACCGTGGTTTCTTCCCAACATCGGGTAACAAAACCAGTGTTTCAGGTAAAGTGACAATTCCAGGTTCGGATAACGAATACTACAAACTGCGTTTTGATACTGCCCAATATCTCCCACTGAATGATGATGAAACGTGGGTTGTGTTAGGTCGTGCGCAGGCGGGTTATGGTGATGGTATCGGCAGCAAGCAAATGCCATTCTATGAGAACTTCTATGCAGGGGGCTCTAGCACCATCCGTGGTTTCCGTTCGAATAACATTGGTCCTAAAGCTGTTTATTTGAAGAATGTGAACGGGAAAGATGGTCCAGAGCCAGGTAGCCCATCTAGCGATGCGGTTGGTGGTAATGCGATGTATGCAGGTTCATTTGAGCTGATTACACCAACGCCATTTATCGACGAAAAATATGCGAATACGATCCGTACATCTCTGTTTGTAGATGCAGGAACCGTATGGGATACCAATTGGAACAGTATTAACCCAGCATGGCGTGCAGGCATGCCTGACTACGGTACAGCAACTAACGTCCGTGTTTCTACGGGTATTGCTTTACAGTGGATTTCGCCACTTGGGCCTCTGGTCTTCTCCTATGCGCAACCTATCAAGGATTACGAAGGCGACAAATCAGAACAGTTCCAATTTAATATTGGTAGAACTTGGTAATAATTCAGTCTCTATCGAAATCAGCCCTCATAAGATAATGAGGGCTACCAAAATTTCCAGCCATAAGAATGGGTTAAGGAGTTTAGTGTGAAAAAATTGTTGTGTGCAGCGGGTGTGAGTATTGCTTTAGCAATGTCTGCGGGTGCGTATGCTGAAAAAATCGCTATTGTTAATGTTGGCGAAGTTTTCCAAAACATGCCTGCTCGTGAAGCCGTTGCTAAACAGCTTGAGAGTGAATTCAAAAGCCGTGCTACTGAACTGCAGAATCTGGAAAAAGACCTGCAATCACGCGTAGAAAAACTGCGTCGTGACGGTGCGACTATGAGCACTAGCGATCGTGAAAAGCAGGAAAAAGAATTAATCACTAAACGTGACCAGTTCGCTGAGAAAGCTCAAAAATTTGAAGAAGACAACCGTCGTCGTCAAGCTGAAGAGCGTAATAAGATCCTGAGCCGTATCCAAGATTCTATTAAATCTGTTGCAGCGAAAGAAGGCTATGACGTTGTTATCGATGCAAACGCGGTTGCGTATGCAAAAGATGGTATCGATATCACCAGTCAGGTTCAAAAACAGGTTAAATAATAGATGTCTTCAATTCGATTAGCTGACCTCGCTCAGCAGTTGAATGCACAGTTACACGGTGATGGCGATATCGTCATCACCGGTATTGCACCGATGTATTCAGCGAACAATCAGCAGATTACTTTTTTATCTGATAGCCGTTACAGCGATAAGTTGGCAGATTGCCAAGCTGCTGCTGTGGTATTAACTGAAAAAGATCTGAGTGCTTGTAAGGTTGCTGCACTGGTTGTAGATAATCCTTATCTTGCTTATGCGCATATGGCGCAAATTATGGATACCACTCCAGCCCCTGCTGAGAATATCCATACATCAGCGGTTATCGCTGATGATGCCCAGCTTGGCCAGAATGTTGCAATTGGCGCGAATGCTGTTATCGAAAGTGGCGTTGTGCTAGGCGATAACGTTGTGATTGGTGCAGGTTGTTTTATTGGTAAAAATACCCGCATTGGTGCAGGCACCCGTTTATGGGCGAATGTCAGTGTTTACCATCATGTTGAGATTGGTGAAAGTTGCTTGATCCAGTCAGGTACAGTGATCGGTTCTGATGGCTTTGGTTATGCCAATGATCGTGGTAATTGGATCAAGATCCCGCAATTAGGTACCGTGATCATCGGGTCTCGTGTTGAGATCGGCGCGTGTACAACAATTGACCGTGGCGCATTAGATAACACAGTCATTGGTAATGGCGTTATCATCGATAACCAATGCCAAATTGCGCACAATGTAACAATAGGTGATAATACCGCAGTTGCGGGTGGCGTCATCATGGCTGGTAGTTTAAAAATCGGTCGCTATTGTATGATTGGCGGAGCCAGTGTTATCAATGGTCATATGGAAATCTGTGACAAGGTTACCGTAACAGGTATGGGAATGGTCATGCGACCAATTACTGAGCCAGGAGTTTACTCTTCCGGTATTCCTTTACAGCCGAATAAAACATGGCGTAAAACCGCGGCTTTAGTCTTAAACATCAATGAGATGAATAAGCGTCTAAAGACACTTGAACGTGAATTAGATAGCCAAAATCAAAAAAATCAGTAATTATTTGGTAATTCAAGCTAAAATAGTTTCTTGAGTTACGTTTTTTCCGGCCTGCCTGTTAACTCACCCTTGAGTTAAAGCGGGCCGATTCATTAATTAGATAGTATTAATAGACAGGAAGAGTATTTCGATGAGTGATAATCATACTCTGAATATAGAAGAAATCTTAGAACTACTTCCGCACCGTTACCCATTCCTTTTGGTTGACCGTGTATTGGATTTTGAAGAAGGTAAATCTTTGCGCGCGGTAAAGAACGTCTCTTTTAACGAGCCATTCTTTCAGGGACATTTCCCTAGCAAACCAATTTTCCCAGGTGTTTTAATTTTAGAAGCAATGGCTCAGGCTACGGGTATCCTTGCGTTTAAAAGCGTAGGCAAACTTGAACCTGGCGAATTGTATTATTTTGCAGCGATTGATAATGCACGCTTTAAACGTCCCGTTCTGCCAGGAGACCAAATGATCCTGGAAGTTGAATTTATCAAAGAACGTCGCGGTGTTGCACGTTTTAAAGGTGTTGCAAAAGTTGATGGAGAAGTGGCCTGCGAAGCAGAAATGATGTGCGCCCGTCGTCGTGAGGTCTGATATGATTGACAAAACTGCCTATGTTCATCCCTCATCTATTGTAGAAGATGGAGCTGTTATTGGTGCCAATGTTCGCATTGGTCCTTTTTGCTATATCGGCGCTAATGTTGAAATTGGTGAAGGTACTGAGCTGAAATCTCACGTTGTTGTCAACGGACACACGAAAATTGGCCGCGACAACGTTATTTTTCAATTTGCTTCGATTGGTGAAATTAACCAAGACCTGAAATACCAAGGTGAGCCAACTCGCGTTGAGATTGGCGACCGTAACCGCATCCGTGAAAGTGTGACTATCCACCGTGGAACCACACAAGGCGGCGACCTAACTAAAATTGGTAATGATAATTTACTGATGGTTAACGTCCATATTGCGCATGACTGCATCATTGGTAACCGCTGTATTATCGCGAATAACGGAACGTTAGGTGGTCACGTCACTCTTGGTGATTTCGCTATTATTGGTGGCATGACTGCGGTGCATCAATTCTGTCAGATTGGTGCGCACGTAATGGTCGGTGGATGCTCTGGTGTTGCGCAAGATGTACCTCCATACGTTATTGCACAGGGCAACCATGCAACTCCATTTGGTTTAAACCTTGAAGGTTTAAAACGCCGTGGTTTTGAAAAAGAATCTCTGCATGCTATTCGTAACGCTTACAAAACGTTATATCGTTCAGGGAAATCTTTAGAAGAAGCACGTGAAGAAATTGCTGAAATGGCAAAAACTGACGAACACGTCAAAGTATTTAGTGATTTCTTAGAAGACTCAGCACAATCTAAGCGCGGAATTATTCGTTAATTTTTGCAGCTGTAGATGAACACAAGAAAAGGCCTTTAATAAGGAGCGAATTTTGGTGAATAGCAACCGCCCACTTACTATTGGCCTTGTTGCCGGAGAAACCTCTGGTGATATCTTAGGTGCAGGGCTTATCCGTGCCTTAAAACAACAAGTTCCCAATGCCCGTTTTGTCGGTGTTGCTGGCCCACTCATGCAAGCAGAAGGTTGTGAAGCTTGGTATGAAATGGAAGAGCTCGCCGTCATGGGGATTGTTGAAGTCCTTGGGCGTTTACCGCGTTTATTATCCATCCGTAAAGATTTAACTCAGCGTTTTACTGAGTTACAACCTGATGTGTTTGTCGGTATTGATGCGCCTGATTTTAATATCACCCTTGAAGGTCGTTTAAAATCAAAAGGTATCAAAACTATCCATTATGTCAGCCCATCGGTATGGGCATGGCGCCAAAAACGCGTGTTCAAAATCGGTCGCTCCACCAATTTAGTCTTAGCATTTCTCCCGTTTGAGAAAGCATTTTATGACCGTTTTGATGTTCCTTGCCGTTTTATCGGGCACACAATGGCGGATTCTATTCCTTTAAATCCGGATAAACAGGCCGCGCGTGAACGTTTGAATATCCCTGCGACTGCAAAATGTTTAGCATTGTTACCGGGGAGTCGCCATTCTGAAGTGGAAATGCTCAGTGCTGATTTCTTAAAAACCGCTACACTATTAAGTAGCCACTTTGTCGATCTACATATTGTTGTGCCTCTGGTAAATCAGAAACGACGCCAACAATTCGATGAGATAAAACAACAGGTTGCTCCAGAGTTGAATGTCCATATTCTGGATGGTCAGGCTCGCGACGCAATGACTGCGTCAGATGCGACATTACTCGCTTCAGGCACCGCTGCCTTAGAATGTATGCTAACCAAATGCCCAATGGTAGTGGGCTATCGTATGAAGCCCTTTACATTCTGGCTCGCGAAACGCTTAGTCAAAACGCCTTATGTTTCTTTGCCAAATTTATTGGCAGGGAAAGAAATCGTGAAAGAACTACTCCAAGAAGAGTGCCAGCCACAGCAGCTTGCCGACCAGTTACTTCCATTGTTGGAAGGCGGAGAGCAAGTCGATGCGCTGAAGGAAACCTTCTTACAATTGCATCAACTGATTCGTTGTGATGCAGATCAACAAGCCGCTGATGCTGTATTAGATTTGGTTAGAAAATAATGGAATTTATATACCCAAAAGCCAACTTAATTGCTGGCGTTGATGAAGTGGGGCGTGGGCCGCTTGTCGGTGCCGTCGTGACCGCTGCTGTGATTTTAGACCCCAACAATCCGATTGAAGGGCTTGCGGACTCAAAAAAACTTAGCGAAAAAAAGCGTGAAAAGCTGTTCGATGAGATCAAAGAAAAAGCGCTGTGTTGGTGTATTGGCCGCGCAGAACCAGAAGAAATCGATCAATTGAATATATTGCATGCCACAATGTTAGCTATGCAAAGAGCGGTAGAAGGTCTTTCCATTCAACCAGAGTTTGTTTTAGTCGATGGTAACCGTTGCCCTAAACTGACCATGCCATCACAGGCCGTTGTTAAAGGTGATAGTTTAGTCCAAGAGATCAGCGCTGCATCCATTCTGGCGAAAGTGGTCAGAGACAGAGAAATGGTCGAGCTTGATAAAGCTTTCCCTGAATATGGTTTTGCGAAACACAAAGGCTATCCCACAGCGTATCATTTAGAAAAATTAGCTGAGTTTGGCGCTACTGAGTTTCACCGTAAAAGCTTCGCGCCTGTAAGACGTGCGTTAGACATTAAATAGTCGGCATAAGAAAAATAGGTATAAGGTTAATGGCTTCTCCTCGTTTTATTCATCTACGTGTTCACAGTGACTACTCCATGATTGATGGACTGGCAAAAACCGGTCCATTAGTGAAAAAAGTCGCCGCCATGGGCATGCCTGCATTTGCCATCACGGATTTTACTAACCTTTGTGGGTTAGTGAAGTTTTATGGTGCGGCTCATGGTGCGGGTATCAAGCCAATCATTGGGGCTGATTTTTATATGGAAAGTGAGCAACTGGGTGATGAGGTTGCTCACTTAACCGTTCTAGCTCGCAATAACGAAGGCTATCAAAACCTCACTTTACTCATCTCCGAAGCATACCAAAAAGGCTATGGTGCCATTGGTCCAACGATTCACCGGGATTGGCTTGTCAAACATAAAGAAGGTTTAATCCTATTATCAGGCGGGCGAAAAGGAGATGTGGGGCAATTTTTACTGCGCGGTAATCAAGCGTTAGTGGATGAAAGCCTTGAGTTTTATCAAACCCATTTTCCAGATGCTTACTATCTTGAACTTATCCGGACAGGGCGGCCGGATGAAGAAAGCTACCTCCATGCAGCAGTTGAGCTAGCCACCCAACGTGGTCTGCCTGTAGTGGCAACCAACGATGTCTGCTTCATTGAAAGCAGCGACTTTGACGCCCATGAAATTCGTGTCGCTATTCATGATGGATTCACGTTAGCCGATCCGAAGCGCCCCAAAAATTATAGTCCTCAGCAATACTTACGTACTGAAGAAGAGATGTGCGAGCTGTTTGCCGACATCCCTGAAGCATTAGAAAATAGTGTAGAGATTGCTAAGCGCTGTAACGTCACTATTCGTCTTGGTGAATATTTCCTACCGAAATTCCCAACAGGGGATATGGAAACGGAAGACTTTCTGGTCATGCGTTCAAAAGAAGGTCTGGAGGAGCGCCTCAAATTCCTATTCCCAGATGAGAAAGTCCGAGCAGAAAGACGTCCTGAATATGATGAACGTTTAGAAATCGAACTCAACGTTATCAACCAAATGGGATTCCCAGGCTACTTCTTGATAGTGATGGAGTTTATCCAGTGGTCGAAAGATAACGGCGTTCCTGTTGGTCCGGGACGAGGTTCAGGTGCGGGTTCTTTAGTGGCCTATGCTCTAAAAATCACTGACCTAGACCCACTTGAACTTGACCTACTGTTTGAGCGTTTCTTGAACCCAGAGCGGGTATCAATGCCAGACTTCGACGTTGACTTCTGCATGGAAAAACGTGACCAAGTTATTGATCACGTTGCTCAAATGTATGGTCGGGACGCGGTATCCCAGATTATTACCTTTGGTACGATGGCAGCAAAAGCCGTTATTCGTGACGTGGGACGTGTACTGGGCCACCCTTACGGTTTCGTTGATAGAATTTCTAAACTTGTTCCCCCTGATCCGGGAATGACCCTTGAAAAAGCCTTTGAAGCAGAACCGCAGCTGCCTGAAATTTATGAAGCAGATGAAGAGGTTAAAGCGCTAATCGATATGGCGCGTAAGCTTGAAGGGGTAACGCGTAACGCCGGTAAGCACGCCGGTGGGGTAGTTATTGCACCAACTAAAATTACGGATTTTGCGCCGCTCTATTGCGATGCTGAAGGTAATAACCCCGTTACACAATTCGATAAGAACGATGTCGAATATGCTGGCTTGGTAAAATTCGATTTCTTAGGTCTGCGTACGCTAACCATTATTAACTGGGCATTGGAGATGATCAATGCCCGTCGAGCCAAGAAAAATTTAGAACCGATTGATATTGCAGCTATTCCTTTACAGGATAAGAAAAGCTTCGATATGTTGCAGCGCTCGGAAACCACGGCGGTATTCCAATTAGAATCCCGAGGAATGAAGGATCTGATTAAACGCCTGCAACCGGACTGTTTTGAAGATATGATCGCTCTGGTGGCGTTATTCCGCCCAGGCCCGCTGCAATCGGGGATGGTAGATAACTTTATTGACCGTAAACATGGTCGTGAAGAGATCTCATATCCTGATGTAAATTGGCAGCATGAATCATTAAAACCTGTTCTAGAGCCAACTTATGGTATTATCTTATACCAAGAACAGGTTATGCAGATTGCTCAGGTTTTAGCAGGCTATACCCTCGGTGGCGCGGATATGTTGCGTCGTGCGATGGGTAAAAAGAAACCTGAAGAGATGGCAAAACAGCGCTCTGTTTTTGAAGAAGGTTCCATCAAAAACGGGGTAGATGGCGAATTGTCGATGAAAATCTTTGACTTGGTGGAGAAATTCGCCGGTTATGGATTTAACAAATCACACTCCGCGGCCTATGCGCTGGTCTCGTACCAAACATTATGGCTAAAAGCCCACTATCCGGCTGAATTTATGGCTGCAGTAATGACTGCGGATATGGATAACACGGAAAAAGTGGTGGGGCTGGTTGATGAATGTTGGCGTATGGGCTTGAAAGTATTGCCACCAGATATCAATAGTGGGTTATATCACTTCCATGTGAATGATGAAGGTGAGATAGTTTACGGCATCGGCGCAATTAAAGGCGTTGGTGAAGGGCCAATCGAAGCGATTATTGAAGCTCGCCAACAAGGTGGGATCTTTAAAGAAATTTTCGATCTTTGTGCTCGTGTGGATATTAAAAAGATCAACCGCCGCGTGATGGAAAAGCTGATCATGGCTGGGGCATTCGATCATTTAGGTCCTCACCGAGCAGCCTTGATGTCATCCCTTGAAGACGCATTAAAAGCAGCAGATCAGCATGCGAAAGCAGAAGCTATCGGGCAAGGGGATATGTTTGGGGTGCTTGCTGAAGCGCCTGAGCAGGTTGAAAGTTCTTACGCGAGTGTGCCGAAGTGGCCTGAGCAAGTCGTGCTAGAAGGTGAGCGCGAAACGTTGGGTCTCTATTTGACAGGTCATCCAATAACGCGATACTTAAGTGAGATAGAGCGTTATACAAATGGTTTGAGATTGAAAGATGTGAACCCAACCCCTCGTGGTCAAGTGACAACTGTGGTAGGTTTAGTGCTCTCTGCAAAAGTGATCACCACGAAGCGTGGGAATAGAATTGGGATTTGTACGCTTGATGATCGTTCCGGTCGCCTGGATATTATGTTATTTTCAGATGCGCTGGATAAATACCAACATATGTTGGAAAAAGACAATATTTTGATTGCCACCGGTCAGGTCAGCTTTGATGATTTCAATGGTGGTAATAAAATGACAGTGCGCGAATTGATGGATATCGGAGAAGCAAGGGAGAAATATGCGCGCGGCCTTGCAATATCGCTGTCCGATAAACAAATTAACGATCAATTACTGAATCGGCTTCGCAATGCTCTTGAACCTCACCGCTCAGGCACGATACCGGTTCATTTGTATTATCAGAAGGATGATGCCAGAGCTAAGCTCAAGTTTGGCGTTGTTTGGCGTGTGACACCCGTGGATCCCCTTCTGAACGACCTTCGAACTCTGCTGGGTAGTGAGCAGGTAGAATTAGAATTTGACTAAAATAGGAATATTATGAGTCTGGACTTTCTTGATTTTGAACAGCCGATTGCTGAATTAGAGGCGAAAATCGATTCCCTAACTGCAGTTAGCCGTCAAGATAACAACTTAGAAGTCAACCTAGATGAAGAGGTTGCTCGTTTACGTGAAAAAAGTGTTGAACTGACACGTAAGATTTTCTCTGATCTGGGGGCTTGGCAAATTGCTAAACTCGCTCGTCACCCACGTCGTCCATACACTTTGGACTACATTTCCCGTATTTTTACAGATTACCAAGAGTTAGCGGGTGATCGTGCATATGCCGATGACAAAGCGATTATTGGTGGTCTGGCTCGTTTAGATGGCCGCCCAGTGATGGTTATTGGCCATCAAAAGGGTCGTGAAACGAAAGAGAAAATTCGCCGTAACTTTGGTATGCCAGCACCAGAAGGCTACCGTAAGGCACTGCGTCTGATGGAAATGGCTGAGCGTTTTAACCTACCAATTATTACGTTTATCGATACACCGGGTGCATATCCGGGTGTTGGTGCAGAAGAGCGCGGTCAATCCGAAGCGATTGCGCGTAACTTACGTGAAATGTCTCGCTTATCCGTTCCAGTGATCTGTACCGTGATCGGCGAAGGCGGTTCAGGTGGTGCGTTAGCGATTGGTGTGGGTGATAAAGTGAATATGCTGCAATACAGCACTTATTCCGTTATCTCACCAGAAGGCTGTGCATCTATTCTGTGGAAAAGCGCCGATAAAGCACCATTAGCGGCTGATGCGATGGGTATTACGGCGCCTCGCTTAAAAGAGCTGAAGCTGATTGATAGCGTGATCCCTGAACCTCTGGGCGGCGCTCATCGTAACTACGATGAAATTGCAGAATCTCTGAAAGCACAAATCACGCAAGACTTGAATGAGTTAGAAACTCTGGATGAAGAAGCACTGAAAAATCGTCGTTATCAACGTCTGATGGGATATGGTTACTGCTAATTAGCTAACCTATTAAGTGCAATCCATTCTATTTTGAAACGGGAGTCGGTTTAGCCAGCTCCCGTTTTTTATTATCTTTAATATAATATTGAATTAAGATGTGGGTGGAATAAAGGGAAGATAATGGCGAAATCCTCACAGCATATTCTCGCAACAGTTCGAGAAAAAATCGGAAGCTACCGAAAAATTCTGGTTGGATTCAGTGGTGGTATCGACTCCACGGTATTACTTCATGCTCTTTATCAGATAAAAATCAGTGAATTACCGTCATTAGAAATCCGCGCCATTCATATTCATCATGGTTTAAATATTCAAGCGGATAAGTGGGAAACTCACTGTGCTTCATTATGTCAACAATGGAATATCCCGTTTATTTGCCAGCGTGTAACCGTAGATAGCTCTCAGATTGGTGTTGAAGCGGCAGCAAGAACTGAACGTTATCAAGCATATCGTGATGAGCTACTCGACAATGAGATTTTGGTGACGGCTCAGCATCTTGATGATCAAGCTGAAACATTCATGCTGGCGCTTAAGCGAGGCAGTGGACCCGCAGGACTTTCCGCGATGCCGGAGTCACTTCCTTTTCAAGCGAAAAATGGAAAAACGATTCTATTACGACCTTTATTAGTCATTTCTCGCCATGAATTAGAAAACTATCGAGCGGAATATCAACTTCCTTGGGTTGAAGATGATAGTAATCAAGACGACCGATATGATCGTAACTTCCTGCGCTTGCATATTATGCCAAGATTATCTGAACGCTGGCCACATTTTGCGACTGCAGTTTCCCGAAGTGCCTCATTATGCGCAGAACAAGAGGCGCTGCTGGACGAGCTACTGCAAGATTCACTGGATGACATCATTGATTATCGAGGTGGATTATATATCGATGGGCTTATCCATTGTTCAGTTGCCAAGCGTAATGCCTTGATCCGCCGCTGGATAGGCTTTCACCAGTTACCTATGCCGCCATTTAATCAATTGGAACGGATTTGGCAGGAAGTGGCACTTGCTCGGCAGGATGCAGAACCTATCTGTCGTTTGGGTAACGTGGAAATTCGCCGTTATCAAGGGGCTCTGTGGGTGGTTAAGCGCATTAATAGCCTGATGGGAAAACAATATCAGTGGAATTATCCTGAGGATTATTTATTACCTGAATCACTGGGAATGCTGGTTGTGATGGATGGCGACGGGCAGATACGCCCACCACAAGAAACAGAAAAAGTGACAGTTCGCTTTGGATTACAAGGTTCGCTAAATATTGTCGGTCGCCACCATTCACGTAGCAGCAAGAAAATTTGGCAAGAGCTGGGTGTTGCACCGTGGATGAGGGAAAGAACCCCACTAATTTACTATAATGAAACGCTTATTTGTGCGGTAGGCTGCTTTATTACACCGGATGGATTTGTGGGTGAGGAGAATATTGGCATGGCTATTGATTGGAAAAATTCCGAACATTGGACAAATACCGATGAGTTTTCCTGCGAATAACGCGAATAAACTATCTATAAATTAGAAACCCCTTATGACTGTGACTATCATAAGGGGCATAGAAGAAACTCAGAAAAAGCGAGTATTAGTGGGAGTGGTCGACAACGATAGTGCCGATTTCAGGATGACTGAAGGATGAGATAATATCCAGTCGTAGCTCCTTAGTGCCTTCCTGTGTGATCAGGACGAGGTACTCAATTTTTTTTCGTAGGAGCAAATCACTGGCTTGCCCTTCAATATTCTCGCCGTCATTAAGCTTAATTTGCAGCTTTAATTGACGCTGGCATGCGATTTCTAGATATTCGTAATCATCACAATTGATTGGTTGATATTCATTATCTGTAGACATATTCCCTCACCACTGTGTTAGTGGCGGTTATTGCCGCCTTGAACATGTTTGTTTTATCTAAAAACACTAGCATTTATCGACTAAGCATTTACCGATGAAATAAAAAGCTAAATCAAAAAGTGCTTCGCTCGATAATAGCATAGTAATTTAATAACTATAATCAGTGACGTGGGAAAAGGAAAATTCTTATTCACTAAACTGATATCTTTAGCTGGTTATTTATCCGATTGTAAATTTTTGCATACCTTATTTTTTTATTTCTTGAAATGCTATGATGTATTAATAAGCGTAACAGTAATAATTGAATGATCTGAAAGGAATTATAATGAAGAAAGTACTTTTATTGGCTCTTATTTCGGCGGGTGCCGTGGCATTATCCGGTTGTCAAAGCAGCGTGAACGAAGCGAACTTCGCTCCTGTAGACCATGTTTATAGTGGTGTACTTCCTTGTGCAGATTGTTCAGGTATTGAAGCCACATTATTAGTCAATCCAGATGGCAGCTATGTTGAGCAACTGCTTTATTTAGAAACCCGTGAAGGGAATCAAATGTTCCATGAAACAGGAAACTGGTCTAGCACGGAAAATGTATTAACATTAACTAACTCGAAAGCAGAGCGAACATACTTCGCACAATCTCCTGATAACCAATCAATCACACTGCTAGATTTAGAAGGCAAAGCGATTGAGAGTTCAATGAACCATACCTTAAAACAGGTCACTCCAAGTAAAAAACGTGGTGAATATCGTTATATGGCCGATGCCGCTATATTTACTGAATGTGGTTCTGGACGTAAATATGCAACGTCAGGCATTGAACTAGAGAAAGCTTATAGTGATACTGATGTGGATGGAGGCACGCCAGTTTATTTAGAGGTGGATGGTTTCTACTCTATTCGCCCATCCATGGAAGATGGTCAATTTGATTCTGCATTTATTCCTACTGGGAATATTCAGTTCGATAAAACTCGCTCTTGCAAATAACCTGAATTCGTTTTGGTTATATTGTAAAAAGGCTTAGTGACAATAAAAAAGCTCAGAGACAGTAAAACTGAACTCTGAGCTTTTTGTATTTAGGCTAACGTAACGGTTATTTAGCTAGTTTTTCTTTCAGGAAGCTAACCACGTTATCTAAACCAACCAGTTGTTTGTCATCACTGCGGCGTGATTTATATTCAACTTGGTTAGTATCTAAATTACGGTCACCAATGACGATAGTGTATGGAACTCCAATCAGTTCCATATCGGCAAACATCACACCTGGGCGTTCTTTACGGTCATCGAAAATAACATCGATACCTTGTGCTTTCAGGTCTGCATACAGTTTTTCAGCAACTTCTTTAACGCGATAAGACTTATGCATGTTCATTGGCAGGATAGCAACGTGGAATGGTGCGATAGCATCTGGCCATACAATACCGCGTTCATCGTGGCTCTGCTCAATCGCTGCTGCAACAATACGAGTTACACCAATACCATAGCAACCCATTGTCACGATTTGGTTATGACCTTCTTCGTTCTGCACAGAGGCTTTCATTGCTTCAGAATATTTGGTGCCTAACTGGAAGATATGACCTACTTCGATACCGCGTTTGATTAACAGGGTACCTTTACCATCTGGGCTTGGGTCACCCGCTACCACATTACGCAGGTCGTAAACTTCTGGCAGTGGGAGGTCACGTTCCCAGTTGATGCCAAAGTAGTGTTTACCATCAACATTTGCACCTGCACCAAAGTCACTCATCACTGCAACGCTGCGGTCAATGACGATTGGCATTGGCATATTCACTGGACCTAAAGAGCCTGGACCAGCATTCACGACTTTACGGATTTCTTCTTCAGAAGCAAATTGCAATGGGCTTGCCACTAACGGGTGTTTCTCTGCTTTGATTTCGTTCAGTTCATGGTCACCACGAATTAACAGGGCAACTAAAGTATGACCAGAGTCTTTCACTGCATGAACAATCAGAGTTTTAACTGTTTTCTCGATTGGCAGATTGAACTGTTCAACTAATTCAGCAATCGTTTTTGCATTTGGTGTATCCACTAAATGCATTTCTTGGCTTGGTGCTGCACGTTGAACATTTGGTGCAACCGCTTCAGCAAATTCGATATTAGCTGCAAAATCAGATTCAGTAGAGAAGACAACATCATCTTCACCGCTTTGTGCTAAAACTTGGAATTCGTGAGACGCGTTACCACCGATAGAACCGGTGTCTGCTTGTACTGCACGGAAATCAAAGCCAATGCGGGTGAAGATTTTGCTATAAGCTTGGTACATTGCATCGTAAGTTTCTTGCAATGACTCTTGGTTTGTGTGGAACGAGTATGCATCTTTCATGATAAATTCACGAGAACGCATTACACCGAAACGAGGACGAACTTCATCACGGAATTTGGTTTGAATTTGGAATAAATTCAATGGTAATTGTTTGTATGAAGTGATCTCATTACGCACTAAGTCAGTGATAACTTCTTCGTGGGTTGGACCTAAAACAAATGGGCGCTCGCCACGATCTACAAAGCGCAGTAACTCAGGGCCATATTGTTCCCAACGTCCACTTTCTTGCCATAAGTCAGCAGGTTGAACGACGGGTAAAGATACCTCGATAGCGCCTGCATTTTCCATTTCTTCACGAACGATGTTTTCTACTTTACGCAGGACACGCACGCCAGTGGGTAACCAGTCATACAGACCAGAAGCAAGTTTACGGATCATCCCTGCACGCAGCATCAGCTTATGGCTGATAACTTCTGCATCCGCAGGGGTCTCTTTTAGAGTTGAGAGCAGATATTTGCTAGTACGCATTGTATAGGTTCCATTAGAACAACAAATTATGGTAGGGCTTATGCCTACCCAATAATTTAAAGCTGCTAAGCAGCGGAATAAACAGCTAGTCTACCAGTGACGATGCTTTGTCAAAAGAGGTTAACGCGATTTTTCATTACGTTCGATGGCAAATACTTCAGTGATATTATTAGTCACTCGCCAGCGCACATTGAAATCTAATAAATGAACCGCATAATCACGGGCTTCATTGGATTGTTTCTTATAGGCAGGACGTGGGTCTTGCTTTAATACTTGCTCAATAAAAGACGCTAATCCGGGATAGCGAGATTGGTATTTATCACATTCAATTTGAGCTTGTGAGCTAAATATAACCTGCATATCTTCTGATGGCGCTTCTTGAGCATAACCGGCTTTGGCTGTTGTAATAGCTTCAGCAAAAGGCAGATACGGTTTGATATCGACCACTGGTGTGCCATCAACTAAATCTAAGCTACCGAGTTCAAGAGTGACTTGGTTGTTTTCGATAGTCACGTCTTTTAATTCAACTAACGACATCCCTATAGGGTTTGGTCGAAAGGTTGAACGAGTGGCAAATACACCCATTTTATCATTGCCGCCTAAGCGGGGAGGGCGTACGAGAGGTTTCCAGCCACCTTCCATCGTTTGGTGAAAAACAAACAACACCCAAATATGACTAAATTGAGTTAATCCTCTAACGGCATTAGGGTCATTGTATGGCGGATGTAAATGCAAACGCCCAAAGCCGTTTTGAACCAGCCCGGGCTGGCGAGGAATGGCAAACTTTTCTTTATAAGGGGATTCGATATGCCCAATAACATTAAATTGAAAAGATTGCATAAGTTGATTATTCAACAATTTTAAGTGCACTACCTTCACATACCGTTGCTTGGTAACAACCCGGCGCTGATTTGGTTTGGCACTGATGTAATAACACGGCATCCGCAGCGATATAAGCGGCTTGCGTCAACATGCTGTTTTTAGCTGAATCAAGGTTAATAGGCGGACTCTTTGCATTTTTTCTGCATGACTCACCAGAGACAATACCTAAGTCACGAAATGGCATTCCTAATAACTCTTCAGGGCTGTTCATTAATTTAATGTTTTCTGCACTGACATCTTCTTCAGTTTCTACAGGTAAAGGGTTCGATAATTTCATGCTCGAAAACCCTTTATTCATGCTTGGACTGGTGTATTGATTAATTCCGCACCCAGCTAAAGCAAATGTAGCGAGGGCGAGCAAAAACAATCTCATAGATATTACCTTTTTATTATTTGCGCTAGCGCATTAATTATGTAATCGGTCTAAAGCTAATGTATTTGAAACAAATCGGTTTAAAGCATGTTGGTATAATACAAAAAAACTAGGTGACATAAAGTCACCTAGCATTTTATACACATTTTTTTTAAGAGAAAAGCTTACCAGCCTTTAACTGCTCCACCATCGAAAACTTCGTTGGCCTTTTCTGCCACTTCATTAGATTGATATGCTTGAATAAACTTCTTCACATTCTCGCTATCTTTATTATCTTCACGAGCCACAATAATGTTCACATATGGAGAATCTTTATCTTCAACAAACAGACCATCTTTTGCTGGAGTCAATTTAGGGGTTGCGCTGCTAGCCCAAGTTGTATTGATGATAGCCAGTGCAATTTTTTGATCATCCAGAGCACGCGGTAATTGTGGTGCTTCTAATTCAACAAATTTTAAGCCTTTTGGATTCTCAACAACATCCAACACGGTAGGCATTAAACCTGTGCCATCTTTTAACTTAATTAAACCTTGTTTTTGCAGTAACAGTAATGAACGACCTAAGTTAGTTGGGTCATTTGGCAGCGCAACTTGTGAACCATCAGCCAATTCATCAATAGATTTAATTTGCTTAGAATATCCCGCAATTGGATAAATGAAGGTATTTCCAACAGGCACTAATTTGTAGTTACGGTCTTTAATTTGCTGATCTAAATAAGGTTTATGTTGAAATGCGTTAGCATCAATATCACCTTTGCTTAATGCTTCGTTTGGTAGTACGAAGTCATTGAAAGAAACTAATTCAACATTCAGTCCATATTTTTCTTTAGCAACTTTTTGTGCAACTTCAGCAACTTCAAACTCTTTGCCCATGATCACACCGACTTTGATGCTATTTGGATCTTTTTGTTTTTCACCACAGCCAGCGAGAGCTAATGTTCCTAACAGCGCGCCAACTACTGCAATTGATTTCAACTTAATAGACATAATTTACCCCTTTAGACACTATTTATAGCACCTTAACTACTGTGTAGCGTTTTTTGGCGCTGCTATTGTTTCTGACTATCTAGATTACGGACTATTTATGTGACACTTTTTTCATTAAATATTCACCAGTGAACTGAATGATGAATACTAAGACAATCAATAGAACCAGAACGGTGTTCATAACTAATGGATTATAAGTATAGTAGCCGTATTGCATTGCAATTTGTCCTAATCCACCGGAACCTACTGCACCACCCATTGCGGAATAACCAACTAACATAATTAATGTAATGGTTGCTGCGTTAATTAACCCCGGTAAAGATTCTGGCAGTAATACTTTGCGGATAATCTGTAACGGTGTTGCACCCATAGCGCGTGATGCTTCAATTAAACCATTCGGTACTTCTAATAATGCGTTTTCAACCATGCGAGCAATAAATGGAATTGCACCAACAGTCAATGGAACAATCGCCCCTTCGATACCAATCGCAGAACCTACGATGAATTTGGTAAACGGGCTGATCCAGACTAATAAAATAATAAACGGTATTGAGCGGAATACGTTCACGACAGCAGAAATAACGCTATACAGAACGGTATTTTCCATCACTTGCCCACGACGAGTGACATAAAGTAGGACGCCTGTCGGGATACCTAAAATAAAACCTAAAATTGCAGAAACGAAAGTCATGATAATCGTATCAATCGTTCCTGAAATAAGCAGTGAAATCATTCCCTCAGACATAACCTAAAACCTCAACTTTCACGTGGTGCTCTTTCAAAAATGTAATGGTGGACTCAATGCCATTTTCTAAACCGTGTAATTCAGCCAGCATCACACCGAATTTAACGCCACCGGCATAATCAATCTGAGAGCTTAAAATATTAATATCGATATCAAATTTACGTACGGCCATTGAGATTAATGGCGCATCCACCGATTGCCCTGTGAACTCCAGTTTCAATAACGGGGAGAGATCTTTACCTGATTCTGGCTGCAAACGTTCTTTATAGTCATCTGGAATATCGATAACTAATGTTGACTTAATAAATGCTTGAGCAACAGGCGTTTTAGGATGAGAGAAAACTTCACTCACTTTATCTTGCTCAATAAGTTGACCGCCACTGATCACTGCCACTTGGTCACAAATGCGTTTCACGACATCCATTTCATGGGTGATTAATAAGATAGTTAAGCCTAAGCGACGGTTGATATCTTTCAATAATTCTAAAATAGAGCGCGTCGTTGCTGGATCTAATGCGCTTGTTGCTTCATCACACAGTAATACTTTTGGTGAGTTTGCTAAGGCGCGGGCAATAGCCACACGCTGTTTTTGACCACCAGAAAGATTCGCTGGATAAGCATCTTTCTTTTCAGATAAACCGACTAACTCTAATAATTCATTAACGCGCTGTTTAATGGTCTCTTTCGGTGTATTGTCTAATTCTAGTGGCAGAGCCACGTTATCAAACACAGTGCGCGAAGATAATAAATTAAAATGTTGAAAGATCATGCCAATTCCACGGCGTGCTTTTGTCACTTCTTTCTCTGGCAGAGACGTTAAATCTTGTCCATCAACAATGACTTGCCCTGATGTTGGACGCTCCAGCATATTCACGCAACGAATTAAGGTACTTTTACCTGCGCCGGATGCACCAATGACACCATATATTTGACCAGCAGGAACATGCAGGCTGATATCAGTCAGTGCCTGTATATTGCGGTTTCCTTGCTGGAACACTTTATTAATATTTGAGAGCTTTATCATTCTATCTTCTATTCTCTGACGAATTATATTCAAGATACTGTATCTAACATGCATTGGATGTTAAGGTGTCTAGACGTCTAAGTCAACAAGGTTTGATGGATTTATTCTATTCTCATTTCATTTCTTTTCATGAGATACTAAAAACCATTTTAGTTTGAGGAGTAAAGCAGTGAGCAAAGGCATTCCAGCAATCTTTCTAGATAGAGATGGCACAATTAATATCGACCATGGCTATGTACACCAAATCGATGACTTTGAATTTATCGATGGCGCTATTGAAGCCATGATTGAACTCAAAAAAATGGGATATGCATTAGTTGTCGTGACTAATCAATCTGGTATTGGCCGTGGTATCTATACTGAAGACCAGTTTATGACGCTAACTGAGTGGATGGATTGGTCTCTTGCCGACCGTGGTGTTGATTTAGATGGTATCTATTTCTGCCCTCATCACCCGGATGCAACAGTAGAAGAATATAAGCAAGAATGTAATTGCCGCAAACCAAAACCAGGAATGCTCTTAGATGCCCAGCAATTTTTAAACATTGATATGGCTTCTTCTATTATGGTTGGCGACAAGCTTGCAGATATGCAAGCGGGCAAAGCGGCTCTTGTGGGGACAAATGTATTAGTAAAAAGCGGAGAACCTGTTACAGATGACGCTATTGCGAGTGCAGATCTGGTGATTAATAGCCTTGCAGACCTGCCAAAAGCCTTAAAAAGCATCACAAAGTAACCGTTTTGGGTGATAAATCAGCACTTGGAAATTATTTTAAAAAAAACACTTGCGAGATTTTGGGAGCTCCCTATAATGCGCATCCGTTGTCACGACAAACCGGCTCGAAGAAAACCTCGAAGCCCCGTGATAACAGAGGTGAAGAAAGAAAATAGTTGAAAATAATCGCTTGACTTTCTAAATAAAAAACGTAGTATACGACACCTCGCGACAATGACCTAAAGTCGATAATCGAAAGATTAAGTCGCACCGCTCTTTAACAATTTATCAGACAATCTGTGTGGGCACTCACAGGACGCTATCAAAAAAATATTTGATTTTAAGTCTTGAAGAGTGACTAACACGTTAATTCATATATATGAACTAATAGGTAATTTGGTTTCTTCGGAAATCAAACGACAGTAACATTCTTTGAGCATCAAGCTTTTTAATTGAAGAGTTTGATCATGGCTCAGATTGAACGCTG